>NZ_CM002140.1:41377-59352 GCF_000454545.1 Xanthomonas cassavae CFBP 4642 | reverse complement strand
GCGACGGAACAGGTCCGTGCGCAAGCGATGGAGCAAAAGAAGCGCGCGGCCGTTGAAGTGATGGGCGCAATCGACCGCTGGGTGATTACTTGGCCCGATGATGTGTCAAAGCCCGGCTGGGATAGCGTCAGCTCTGCGCAGTTCAATGCCATTGTGTCCGAAGCCGAACAGAAGGTCGTCGCGGGCCTCGAAAGCAGCATTGCATCCCGGCAAGGTGCGATGGCATCGGGGCTGAGTGCTTATGTTGCCTCCCTGACAAACGAGGGCTGGGCGACCGCAGGCGGCTGGCTGCAAAAGGTCGGGCTGGTCCGCACGCAACTGTCTGCGACGTTCTCCGAGTCCGTGGGGAGCGTGACCGAGCCAAGCCTGACCGGCCTGCCCAACAGCCCGGCGTCCGACATGCTCGCCAATTCGGTCGGCCTAGTCGCGGACATCACGCGCAAGGCAGAGTCGCACGACGATTACACCTCTGGCGACATCAAGCCGGACGATCTGACTTCCGCGATCCCGACCGACCCGATGGCGGCGGTGAACGTGGGCCAGATTCAAGCCGACATGGACGCGAAGATGTCGAGCTGGGTCAACCGCAGGATGGAGGACATCGTAGACATTGCCGTGGGTGCGGACGGCAGCGATGGCACGGGCGGCTGGTGCGGCACGGCGGGGCTGATTGGTGGAAGCCTCAACCGCATGAAGTGCGTCGGCGACTATTTCAGCGCGACGCGGGGAGCCGCGCAAACAATGAAAACAACGCTGCTCACGGCGGTTACGGTCGTGCGCGTGGCAGCGGGTGTCATCGGCGGAACGAAGGTGCTGGGCAACGGCTTTGAAGCCGACAAGGTCGTGGACCCGATTTGGGACTGGATCAAGGAAGTCATCATTCCGCCGCTCGCGGAACTGGAAATGCGGCTGGAAACGCTGGCCTTCTACTTCGGTGTGTTCCTGCCCGCCCTGCCCTACGCGATCTTCATCATGGTGATCTGCGGTTGGGTGCTGTCCGTTGCGCAAACCTTGCTTGCGGCTCCGCTGTGGGCCGTCATGCACATGACCCCGGATCGCACGTTCATCGGCTCGCAGCGGCAAGGCTACCTGCTGCTCATGTCGCTGTTCGCGCGGCCCGCACTGGCCGTGATCGGTCTGTTCGCGGGCATCCTGATTTCCGACCCGCTTGTAAACTTCGCGTCGAAGGGCTTTTTCTCGATGCGCGGTGCCATCGTCACGAGCACCGGCACAGTCGGCGCGATCAGCGAGTTTTTCACCTTTACATGGTGGATGAGCGCATTCGCGCTCATGTTGCTGCCGGTCTTCTACATGTGCTTCGGGCTGCCGCAGGTGCTGCCCGACAAGGTGTTGCAGTGGATCGGTGGCGGCGTCGCGGACCTTGGCGAAACGTCCGCGCTCGGTGAGATGCGCACCGGCCTTGCCCGCGCGAGCGCCTACGGTCGCGTGCCGGGCAAGGATAAGGACAAACAGAAGAAGCTCGGCGGCGGCGGGAATCGGCCATTGCCGGGCAGCGGCCCGCGTGGTGACGGGGGTGGTAGCGGTGGTGGTGGCGGCGGAAATCAGCCCGTGAGCGGCGGCGGGCAAGGCGTCACGCCTCGCCTGCCGCCGCCCAGCTCGCCGGGCGGGCGCGGCCAAGGGGATGCCGGAATCGGCCCGGCTGGTCCTTCTGCTCCCGGTAAGGGCGGCGGCGGACGTGACCCGATTGTTCTAACTCAAAGCCCGCAGGGCGCAGGCCCGAGAAAGGAGTAACGCATGAGTCACCTAGATTACGAGCGCGGACTATACGAAGGCGTTGCCGCACAACAGCACCAGTACGCTGCCGGTCGGCGGGACGGATGGGATGAAGCTGTCGATCAAATGACGCCGCGATATCAGGCGTTGGAACGCGAACGTGACGCATTGCAGCAGGAACGCGACAACATCGCTTATGCGGCAAACGCGATGGGTGTCATAGCGCGGGCCATGCAAGAGGTGATCGCCAATGGCACGCGCGATCAACAGATGGAAGTCATCAACCGCTACAACGCGCTGTGTGACATGTACCTAAACAATGGCGTGCTGCGCACCGAGCCGCACAACGACCCGACCGCACAAGAGCGCGAAGGCGATGTTGCGAGCTTCTTCCCCAAGCTCGCGCAACAGCTCAATGCCCGTTCGTCGCACGACGACGACTATTCCTCCTGACTGCCGCGCCTCGGGCGCAAGGAGCTTGTCATGTCGTACCCGCTGCAACCCGTTCCCGCCGATGTGCTGGCCGTGCTGCGTCTCCGTTGCCGCCTGTCGGCCCGGCTCAAGCGCGGCCTCGCTCGCGGGCTGGCCCTGCCCCTCGCTCTGCTCGCGGCCGTGTCCAGCGCGCACGCGGCGGAACCGACGCTGGCCGATGCGCTGGAATGCCGCCTGCCTGCGTCAAAGGCAGAAAGCGTGCTTGCACGCCACGGCGTGGCCGTCGATGGCCCGGCCGTGCAGCCCGGCGTCACGGTCTACGGCATCCCGGCCGCGCAGCTCGAAGCCACGCGCGAGGCTGGGGCGCTGCACCTGTACTACGTCATCCCGGCCACCGCCGCGCAGCGGTTCATCGACGCTGCGCAGATGGAACCTATCGGCCCCGCGTTCGTGCGGCTGCTGCTCGATGACCGCAACGGCCTACAGGCCATGTCCCCGACCGCGATCCGCCAGCACGGCGGCCCCGCTGCTCCCATCCTCTGTGAGATGCGCGCATGAAGATCATCCCCCCTGCCCTGTTCGTACTCCTGCTGGCCGCGCCTGCGGCCGCGATGGCGTCCGAACCTGCCAGCCTGTCGGACGTGCTGGAATGCACGCTGCCCGCCGACAAGGCGCTTTCGGCGCTGGAACGCGCGGGCATCCCCGTCACCGGCCAATCTGTGCCAGTGTCGAACGTCGCCGCTTACGGCGTGCCTGTTGTCCGCGTTGAGGTGTTCAAGAGCCAATCGTCGCTCGGCGTGTACTTCGTCATCGCGCCCGCCGACAGGGACCAGCTGATTCAGGCCGCCAAGCTGGAAGCATGGGACGATGAAGGCGGCGCGGGATTCCGGCGCGAGCTGGCCGGGAAAAACCGGCTGAATGTGTCGCATCCCGATGACCCGAACGTCGAGGACGGCGAAGCCCTCGCGACGTGCTCGATGCGCCTGCGGGGTAACCCATGAACGTCAGAATCGCCGCCCTGCCCCTTCTTTTTGCGGTCGCCTCGGCCGCAGCGCCCGCACTGGCGCAGTCGTGCATGGTGAACGTGACGGACCACGAGCTGATAACGGAGCGGTTCGGCATCAATGCCGACTTCCGCAAAGGCCGCACACATGACGGCTTCGACTTCCGCGCACCGCGCGGGTCGCCGCTCTACGTGGGTGCGGACGGCGTAGTGACCACGCGCGACACGTGGCGCGGCGCGGGCAATGTGCTGGTCATCCGCCGCCCGAACGGGCAGACGATGACCTATTACCACCTGTCAGCCTTTGCGCCTGACGCGGCGGTCGGCAAGGAAGTGAAGGCCGGGCAGCTCATCGGCTATGCCGGTGGAACCTCGGCCAGCAGGACCGGCGGCCCCGTCGATGACGACGCCTATAGCCCGCACCTGCATTTCATCTACGCCGTGCCGGATGCCGGGCAGCAGCGCATCACGAATTTCAGCCAGCACGCCAGTCGCCTGCGGTCGGTGAACCCCGGTCAGCTTCCGCGCGATTTCACCGGCAATGCCCGCCCGCAGGCGGTCGGCGTCGGCTACAAGACCGATCCCGCGCCGTTCTTCTGCAAGGCGTACCCGTTCAAGGGGTCCGGGGAGCAATGGAACAGGGAAGTCAGTTAAGCCTTCACCAGTGCCGGTCGGTGCCCTCCATGCGCGCACCGCCTCCTCAATGAAGCGCGACAGGTCGCCCTTGCGGCCGCCGCCTTGGGCGGCAATGAACATGCGCACGGACTGATCCACGTCCGGCGACACGGCGATGTTCCAACGCACGGTATTCATGATGCCCTCCAGAACAGTGTTTGTGCACATAGGTGTTTATACACTTTACTCGTTACATGCGCAATGGTTCGATAAAACGATCGTTTATCTGAACTACAACGAAGCAACGGGCATGACATGCCCGCAGGCCAACAAGCAGTCTATAAAAGTGGTTTGCATAATCAAAGTTTGATATTGTCTTAATCAACGGGTAAAATGGAATTTTCGGATGAAAATCGGCTACGCTCGCGTCTCCACCCGCGAACAGAACCCGGCCTTGCAGGTGGACGCTCTCAAGGCGGCCGGTTGCGAGCGCATCTATCAGGATGTGGCGAGCGGCGCGAAGACCGCACGTCCGGCGCTCGATGAGCTACTGGGTCAGTTGCGCGCCGGCGACGTGCTGGTGATCTGGAAGCTCGACCGCATGGGGCGCTCGCTCAAGCACCTGGTCGAGCTGGTCGGCAACCTGATGGAGCGCAAGGTTGGACTCCTCAGTCTGAACGATCCCATCGACACCACCAGCGCCCAGGGGCGGTTTGTGTTCAACCTGTTCGCTACGCTGGCCGAGTTCGAGCGCGAACTGATCCGCGAACGCACCCAGGCCGGGCTGACGGCCGCGCGGGCACGCGGTCGGGTCGGCGGGCGACCCACAGGACTGTCGCCGCAGGCCGAAGCGACGGCGCTGGCGGCAGAGACCCTGTACCGCGAGCGGAAACTGTCGGTCGCCGCCATCGCACAGAAGCTGCACCTGTCCAAGAGCACGCTGTACAGCTACCTGCGACATCGCGGTGTAGAGATCGGTCCGTACAAGAAAACGGAGCAGCAACCATCAAGCATGTCGGCCCTTGAAAGCGGCAATGACGCCCCGCCGAAGGTCGCCACCATCCTGCTGACGCTGCGCATCGAGAACAACAGCAAGTTCGTGCGCGGCAAGAAGCGCACGATTGAGCACGTCGAGAGCTTTTACCTCGACCAATACGACGCCACGCGACGGCCGAACGGCGAATATGAGCTGAAGGTGCCCTATGACACCGACGAAGAACTGGATGAAGCTGTGAACGAATTGCTGACCGACATCGCCAGCGGTGCGGACGACCGGCACTGCTTCTCGGAGAGCGACGCGCGCATGGAGGGCACCGACCGGCACTGGTGAAGGCTTAACTGACTTCCCTGTTCCATTGCTCCCCGAACCCCGTTGTGCGCGGCGAGATGGGCTGTGCGTTATCCAGTCCATAGGCCTGCCGCGCAGCATCGGCGGCTAGAGCTTGACAAGGGTCGGCAGGGATTCGTGTAAAACACAGCCAAAAGTGAGCTAACTCGCTGTCAGAAAAGGGTTTATACGAACTCCCGCCGACCCTCGATATCATAAACCCCGCAGTCGGCTCATAATAAAGTCATCGGGATCCGGGAAATTGTCATCATCAGAATCAGATTGCACATCTCTAAGTAGTGCGCCCGCTTGTTCTGTAGAGACCTCGTATCCTGCAGCATGCATCTCTTTCTTGAACACCTGCGCATTTTCCCCGGGGGAGCTGTTTTTTGATCCAAGCACGAATTTTGAAGGAATCGACTGACCTGTCATGTATGCCGTGCCACGGGTCCTAGGATCCGAGATCAGATTGAAGCTGCTTCTGACGCCGATGGTGCGTAATAGTGCGGGATTATCCATGTCAGCGAACATGGCAAAATTCTTGGCTTCTTTCTTGGAAGAGGACAAATAATGATTGTTTGCGGATTCTTCCTGCGCTGCAGAGCTTAAATTCATAAACATATTTGCGTTACCTCCTGCCGTTGCGCCGTCGCGTTTGTGTGATTTTGAAAATCCGTTCTCCCTAAGAGATTTTAAATGCGGATGCTTTGTCCCGTGATATAAAACACTGCTGTCGTAGACTTTTTTGGCTGCGTCCCTTAGGCCGCTCTCATGCTGAGGCGACGAATCGAAATTAGAGCTCGATGCATGACTAGCACTTCTGATGGACTTTGGCATTTTAAATTCCATGGAGATGGAGGAGGGTGGAATATATGGGGGGCGCGGAATAAGATTGATACAAACATTCTGGTTGCCATATTTGATTTCGCATCTCTTACATCGGGCTTCGCTGCGGCGTGCAGCGTTTCGTGCTCTGCGCGGAATGGGACAGAGCCTTTGCAGCAGTTCGGGTAGTGGAAGAATCGCCAGAATTCGCGTTGGATAACACGCCAGCGCCGCATACATAGCAGGCGATTCCGAGGGTCGGATCTATTACCCGCACCAGACTACACTCACCCGTAAGGGAAGTGACAAACACGGAGGGCCGGCAGGATTCGTGTAAAAAGCAGCCAACAGCAAGCTAACTTGCAGTCAGCGCGGAACATTTTACGGACTTGGTCATCTGCTTGCTGCGTTTGGAGTTGTTGTATCTGCTGTAAGCAGCTGGAACCTGCCCAAGGCAATCCGAATCGATCTTGAATAATCGTCATCTGCGGTTTTGCTCCACGTGGAGCAAACTCAAAGGCTGAGCATCCCGACCTACTGCATGCGCTGAGTGTCGCCAGCCGCTATTTCTTATCACGGCAGATCGAGCCGGGTATTCATGCGACGTCGAATCCGCCACAGGGGTAACTGGCTCCCGGCGTCCCCTGTGAACTGGGTTGCACGCTCGCACTGCAACTGACGATTTGCGTCTGGGGAGGGTTCGTCCTTCCCAGACGTTACTTATTCGCCAACCGGGCGCGCTGGCCGCAGCTGCGCCAGGAGTTGTTCCAACGTGCTCAGGCGCACCGTGGCCCGCAGGGTGTCTGCCTCGGCGTGTTCCCGGCGCTGGCGCTCTTCGACCAGTTCGGTCCGCGCCGCCGACAGTTCGGTGCGCACGCCTTCCAGCGCGTGGAGATCGTCGGTCCAGCGCACCTGCAGGGCTTGGTGCTCGGCGGCCGCCAGGCGCAGCGCGTCGCGCTCGCGTTGCTGGGCGTCGGCCCGCTGGCGTGCCTGCGCCAGCTCCCGCTCCAGCCGGGTCTGGCGTTCCAGCCACTGGCCGTTTTCCCGGTTGAGCTGCATCAGGTCGTGGTTCTTGGCGGTCAATGCCTCGTTGGCCTGCCGTAGGGCGACCTGCAGCTCCTGCACCTGGTGCTCATGCCGGCGCTGTTCCTGCTCGCGCTGGTCCTTGACCGAGGTGCGGTAGTGCTCAAGGGCTTCCCTGGCGTGTTCGTGCTTGTGTTCCAACGATTTCGCATGGGCGTCGTGCTCGGCCAATCTGGCCGTGAGGCCCGCGATCCGCTCCTCCAGCTGGGCCAGTTCGGTGGTGCGGCGGGCCACTTCGCTCCTGGCAGCGTCGCCCGCCTCGCGTTCGGCCTGCAGCGCGGTCTCGCAGCGTTGCAGCTGCGTCATGAGTGACCCGGCCTCGTGTCGGGCCTGCTCCAGCGCTTGGGTGCGTTCCTGCAGCTGCGCCTGGAAGCGCGCCTGGGCCTGCGCCACGACCGTGTGGGCCTCGCTGTGCAACCGCTCGGCGAGGCGGGCGATGAGGTCTTGAAGTGCATCGCTCACGGCCATTTTCGCGCCAACGCCTTGCCCTTCCTCCTCTTCCAACTCCCTCAAATAGCGGTGGATGGTGGTCTTGGACCCCGTGTTGCCCAGCGCCACCCGGACCGCGTCCACGGACGGATGCGTGCCCGTGGCGCGCAGGCGATCGCGGGCGCGTTGCACATCGCTTTTGTACAACCCGGACCTTGCCATCCGGCACTCCACGTATTTCGTAACGTATTACATACCATGTAAATACATACTCCTCAATGCATTGAATGGACCGCCGATAGGCGTTGAACTCACGCGGGATAATCTAGAATTATCCCGCGTTAGCCGGAATTTTCGGCTACAGTCGCCCTGCGGCCGTACGAAACGGCGTTTCGGAGCGACGCGGTGAGCTCGGTCAAGCAGTATCTGGAAGCGGCAACCCGCGCCAACACCGAGCGCGCGTATGCAGGGGCGATCCGTCACTTCGAGGTCGAGTGGGGTGGTCATCTGCCGGCGACCGCGGAGCAGGTGGCGCGCTACTTGGCCGCCTACGCCGGGCAACTCGCGCTCAACACACTCAGGCACCGGCTCGCAGCACTGGCGCAGTGGCACCAGGTGCACGGCTTTGTCGACCCGACCCGGGCGCCGGTGGTGCGCCAAGTGCTCAAGGGCATCCAGACCCTGCACCCGAGCGTCGAAAAACGCGCCACGCCCCTGCAACTCACCCAGCTGGGCCAGGTCACGACATGGCTGGAAGACGCTGCGGCTGCGGCCCAGTCTCGCGGCGATCGCGCCGCAGAACTGCGGCATCTGCGCGATCGCGCCTTGCTGCTGCTCGGCTTCTGGCGCGGCTTCCGCGGCGATGAACTCACCCGCCTCCAGGTGAACCACCTGCGCCTGGTGCCGGGCGAAGGCATGACCTGCTTCCTGCCGCACAGCAAGAGCGATCGCCAGCACGCCGGCGCCACCTACAAGGTCCCGGCGCTGTCGCGCTGGTGCCCGGTGGCTGCCACCATGACCTGGGTTGCGGCAGCCGCCCTCCACGAGGGGCCACTGTTTCGCGCAGTCAACCAGTGGGGCGGGATTGCCGCCGCGCCACTCCACCCCAACGCCGCAGGACGGTTACGCCAGTACGTCGCTGCTGGCCCGTCTGCGGGCCGCCTGACCGGGGATGTACGTCGGAGGGTGCAATTCTTCACACACATAAGTACTGTAAGGCCATCAATAATGGTGTGGGAATCTCAAAAATGGGTCCTGATTAGCCCCATCCCTCAGCCGTAGTTGCAGGATCTGCGACGCTGCGGTTGGACAATGACCCCAGCTCAAGGCAACGGAGGTGGGAGAGGGGCATCAACATCGTGCAGTTTCAGCCAGGCTTGTCGCTGAGCGAGTTCATGGATCGCTACTGAACCGAAGCCAAGTGCTACCGGGCGTTGTATCGGTGGCGCTGGCCGAAGGGATTTCGCTGCCCGCAGTGCGACGGCCGCGCGCGCTCGCGCGTTCGACGCGATGATCAGGTGTACTACCAGTGCCGGGCGTGCCGGCATCAAACCACCTTGCGTGCTGGCACGCTGTTGCAATCCAGCAAGCTGTCCTTGCGCCTGTGGATGCAGGCGATGACCGAGCGCGAAGAACCGCGAAAACTCAAGGGGTTTGTGCAGATCGACGACGCGTATCTGGCGGTGAACGCAGCGGCGGCAAGCGCGGACGGGGCTCGGAGAACAAGCAGCCGTTCGTGATCGCGGTGCAAGTGGACCACACCCACGAGCATCCGGTCTTTGCGGTGATCGAGCCGGTGAAGGCCTTTGACAACGCCTCGCTGAAGGACTGGATCGCGCGCCGTCTGGAGCCGGAGTGTGAGGTCTATAGCGACGGCCTGGCGTGCTTTCGCCGTCTGGAGGAGGCCGGGCATGCCCACACCACCCTCGATACCGGCGGCGGTCGTGCTGCAACCGACGTCCAGGGAGCACGTTGGTTGAATGCGGTGCTGGGCAATGTCAAACGCGCCATCAGCGGGACATACCATGCGGTGGGCCAGGCCAAGTATGCAAGGCGCTACCTGGCCGAAGCGGGCTATCGCTTCAACCGCCGATCCGACCTGAAACAGATGCTGCCGCGGCTGGCGACGGCGCTGTGCGCTGCACACCTTGCCCAGAGTGCGTTTTGCGAATGGCAAGCAACTTTCATGGCTGAGGGATGGGGCTAATCAGGTAAGTTAATGAATCAAATCTCATCTGCCGGTCGGCATACGTCAGCCCCAGCAGCACCCGCCTCTGATACTGCATTCTCGGACCGTTCGGTCGCGCTTGATCTGTTCTTCGTCCATCACTGCACTCATCGGTGTCTCCTATGAAAGTTAACACCTGATCAGAGTTTCAGTGGGTCATTACATAACTGCCGATACCGGCTCAAGATTTCTCTACGCCTATCCACAGGCAATTTGGGGATTGGCCCATTGGCATCTGAAATTTTCCGGATTAGCATAGCGGCACGCAATATATTCAACCCCGTATTACAAGATGGCTCGAGATAAAAAATTGAAAATAGCTATTGGCATCACCCTTGGAATTTCATTCCTAATTAATTTTCTTCCAGCACAAGCCGCGGTTATTGACGAAGCAACATTTAAATACTACGGAGGTGACCTGGAAAATGTTGGAGAAAGCTTAAAAACTAGCAACGATGAGTTGCGCTCTTTTAGCTATGAAAAGCCATGGCTCGTGGTTGGCGATATTTCCGGATGCACCGCGACGTGGCTTGGAAATTCAGGCGACTGGAGCTATATCCTCACAGCCGCTCATTGCGTTCCCTACAAGGCTGAAGAAACTGCAGTCAACAGGACTTTTAAAGATCTAAATGGAAATATTATAGCCTCAGGCTCGGGTATCGCATACGTACCGCCTCAAAGAATTTCCGTTCCGTCAGGAATGGGCGGGGCGTCTACGGATGTCGCGGTGATAAAGTTACCCGTAGTCGGGCAGATACTAGACGCTAATGAAAGACCGGTCGAACGTCCGATCTTGAATGATTATCTCGACGAAGTGGGTCGCGACGTAATCTTCGTTGGATACGGTTCCTGGGGTGTTGGAACGAAGTCTAACGGTGGATATTGGCCGGAAAAAGGAGCAAGACGGCTCTATTCGCGAAGCCGTATTAACCAGGTATTCGAGAATGAATATGGAATCGGTGCCAAATACGACCCACAGGGACCGTCGGCATACTGGGCAAGAGTGGCTGCGGGCGATAGCGGATCTGCCTGGTGGCAAATTCGCAATGGCAAGCCAGTCATCATCGCAACAACCAATGGCGGTACCTCCACTCTATCCACTGGCGCGCGAATTTCCAAGTATGTCGATTGGATCAAGTCGATTTATCCCGAGGCACGTTTTTTATCGGAAGAACCGCCTCTTGGATGCATTGTCAATGTAGAGACAAGTGAAAAGTTCTGCATGCACCCTGGCGAGGCTCACGCTTATTCGCTACCGGCATGGATCTACAATAAAAAAGTATATGTGGATGCCGCTCCGGGCACCGCAGTGGTACTCTCTGATTGGGACAATCTTTCCTATGCCAGGATAGCACGTTTTGTCGGCACCGTAGAAAATAGTGATCTTCGCAATGTCAAGGCAGACAATGGAAGTTATTTAGACTTCTCTAAACCGAGATCGATGAAGGTTGTTAGCGATACTACGCTGCTTGGGTGTATCGTCAGCTTGACAAGTAGTGAAAAGTACTGTCTGCCTGCTGGCAAAAGGTCGCACTATTCCTTGCCGGATTGGATTTATCACCGCCAAGTATATGTTGATAGCTCTTCCGGGGTCCTAGTGCAACTATCGGATTGGGACAATCTTTCGTATAATAGAATTGCGAGTTTTTCAGGAGTCACCCAGAACTGGGAATTAAAGAGCGTCAAAGCATTTGATAGCAACTATTTGGATTTCTCACAACCTCGCTCCATGCGAGTAATCCAAGATTTGGAAAATTCTTCCAAATAGAAACCTGATTAGCCCCCTCCTCAGCCGGTAGTTGCAGGATCTGCGACGCTGGGGTTGGACAATGGCCCTAGCTGAAGCGAAGGAGGCGGGAGATGGGCATCAACATCGTGCAGTTTCAGCCGGGATTGTCGCTGAGCGAGTTTGTGGATCGCTATTGACAACGCCTCGCTGGAGGACTGGATCGCGCGGCGTCTGGAGCCGGAATGCGAGGTCTACAGCGATGGGCTGGCGTGTTTCCGCCGTCTTGAGGATGCCGGACATGCTCACACCACACTGGACACCGGCGGTGGTCGTGCCGCAACCGAAGTCCAGGGAGTACGTTGGTTGAATGTGGTGCTGGGCAATGTCAAACGCGCCATCAGCGGGACCTACCATGCGGTGGGCCAGGCCAAGTATGCAAGGCGCTACCTGGCCGAGGCGGCCTATCGCTTCAACCGCCGATTCGACCTGAAACAGATGCTGCCGCGGCTGGCGACGGCGCTGCTGCGTTGCACACCTTGCCCAGAGCGCGTTTTGCGTATGGCAAGCAACTTCCATGGCTGAGGGATGGGGCTAATCAGGAAATGGGTTGCACTATCTCAACGACAAACAACGCCCCGCACTCGCCGCGCCAAGAGGACGCGCCTCCCCTTCCGCCGCAGACGCGGCAATCCTTTGTGGGTGTTGTAAATGGGCTGTTGAGCGATTTGCCCAAGC
This sequence comes from Xanthomonas cassavae CFBP 4642, assembly GCF_000454545.1. Classification (NCBI taxonomy): domain Bacteria; kingdom Pseudomonadati; phylum Pseudomonadota; class Gammaproteobacteria; order Lysobacterales; family Lysobacteraceae; genus Xanthomonas; species Xanthomonas cassavae. The sequence continues at coordinate 47,213 of NZ_CM002140.1, read as the reverse complement.
GTCGGCGTCGTGGCGGTTTGCTCTCCGATCCTGATATCTCCCTCGCCGGCTACTTGCTGAGCAAAGCCGTCATCGGGGATCCGGTCGAGCCCCAGGACATCCCTCGGCTGCACAAGGCGAACAACACGATGCAGGAGACACGGGCGCGCTTCCCATACGGACGCGGCAACGTCGCCACCGACATTGCCGTCAGCGATCACGCATCCAGTCAACATGCGCAGGCCGCACATGATGTGTTTGTCGATCTGGTGCGCGGCGCGGCGCCGGCGTCAATGCTCACGAATCCGACGCTGGGGCATGCGGTCGTATCTGAATTCGTCCAGGGCGGTCATTGCGCCGGATATGCTGCCGTAGCAACCATGCGACATGTACAGAAGCTTCAGCCAGAAGAAAGCGTCCACTATGTCCAGCACAACCATCAGGGCCATGACTGGGCTGAGTCGCGCGTGCCGGACGGACATCACAAGACCATCGTCCTAGACCCTTGGGCTCAAGGACCGGCGGTGTTTGCGTCCGACAGCAGATTTGCGGCAAATGCTCAACACACCCAAGAACGCTTGGCCTTGAATGCCAAGGACGGAGATGACATTGCCGCCAAGACGGCCGCAGGCGCGCAGTATCTTCTGGAAAACTGCCTCCCCCTGACTGAAACACACCTCAAGAGACTGAAAGCCCAGCAGTTCCATTGCGCGCCTGAGGAAGTCTGGCAACCGCAACCTGTGGTGAGCGATGCGTTTCGTAGACGGGTTCGGCAAGGTCTGGCTACATTGACCAACTCTTCAGAGCTTGGCTTGTCGCGGGCAGAGCAGAGCAGCAAGGCTTTGAAGAAGATGTCCATCAAATCGGCATGCGCACTGGGTTTCGGCAAGAAAGCAGCAAGCGCAGCTGCCGAAGACATTGCCGCTGCCGCATATCAGCTGGGCGAGCAGAGCCAGTAACCGGTGCTGGACCCAACCATGCGGGTGGGTCACATCAGTCCCAGACTCTAAACCCAGCCGGTACTCAGGGCGGGGGACGTCGAGCCAAGCATTTTTCACAAACTCCTGCGGGCACTTTTGAGCGCAATCTATTCATTACCGGGCTTGGGCGCGATCAGTTCCTTCTGCTCAGGTAGCGGACCGGGACGGAAGCGCCCTCCCGCTCGCGCTTGCGACACGGCAAACTGCACATCATCTTCAGTATCGGACTGACTCCTAATCGAGCTTTGCCTCTTCAATCCTTGCAATACACCCTGTGTCTCCCGATGAGTCGCCGACTCTTGCGTCGCTTGCTCATTCGTGGTCCGACCAGCGTGTTGCTCGACAACATATTCGCTTGCCTTCCCACTGGCACCTGTGACGTTGAAGCATCCCATATAAGAACTCCTAACTTGAGAGTGCGGGCTGCTAACTTCTCACGAAAAGCGTAAACCTGCTTTCGCCAAGCGAAAAACTCTTTGGACTGGCGAAACTGTGCCTAGTGATCGGGCGAAGCTGAAAACTAAACAACGTGCCTGGACCTCGTGGGTAAATGTGCTGCCGTGTGTAAACACCACGTTATTCAGTGGAATGTGGATCCGGGAGATGGCGGGAGGTCGGTGTGCGAGGCTGCTATTGCAGAGGGGCGGTAGAACTTCTCGAAAACCCTTTTCCGGCAAAAATTTAGCTCATTTTTGGCTGTTTTTTACACGAATCCCTGCCGACCCTCGGATAGACGCTACCAGGCGCTCGGCTTCGACCAGTGGCAAGCGGCTGATCCGATCGATCTTTTCAGCAATGACCACTTCGCCCGATTGCAGATCCTCGATCATGCGCAGCAACTCAGGGCGATCGGCGCGCGCACCAGAAGCCTTCTCACGATAGACGCCGGCGACGTAGAAGCCGGCGGCCTTGGCCTCTTGGACGATCGCGGCTTATCGCGTGAGATCCTGGCCATCAGTGCTGACGCGCTGGTAAATCCGAGCAACCTTGAAGGGTTCTGCAGGAGCACGCGCCATCAAATGCTACTCGCCAGATCGGCTGGGGTAGGAATCACGTCGGACATGGTGGCCTCTTGCTCGGCCTTTTTGGGTTAAACCTAAACGTACCATCAATTTTACGGGTGGCCCAATATTTTTTTGTTGACTTAAACGGACCACATAAAATGGGCCAGCCTAAATGGACCATTCATCCGATAGGGAGGTCTCCGGCTCCGGGGCGGCGCTGCGCGCCGGCCGTGGACAAGCCGGGGACGGCCTGGCGGCGGCGCCATCAAAAGCGGGTTTGCAGGGCAGGGGGAGGGCGGCTCCCTGTCGGCGGCGGGAGCGTTGCTCTCGGCGCTGAAGCCGCGCGTGCGCGGGTGAGGCGTTGTCCGTAGGGGGTTGATCTGGCACCTGATCGTAGTCGGCGCCGGCGAGGACGTTGGTGACACGATCGCGGACCTGCTCAGCTGCATGTGTGACCAAGACAGGGTTGTAAGCCGGAACCGCCAAAATATCCGCTAACTCACTGATGCAATGGATGAAATCCGATCTTGTGAGCTATTTTTACACGTATGTCGGCTGAACCCCGCTTTCAGGTCATCCAGCGTGACCAGTAGCATCATTGGATCGAGGGGCGACGGCTCAAATCCGATCCGCTCATAGAACGCCTTGGCGTCGGCCGAGAGCGCATGCACGAGCACCCCGCGAATCCCGATGGTGTCGGCGGCTTGGACGATGCGCTGCCCGGCATCTTTCACCAGAGCGCGGCCTAGGCCCCTGCCCTGCTGCGATTGATCTACGGCCAGCCTGCCAAGGACCACCACCGGAATCGGGTCCGGCATGTTGCGTCGGAAGCGTCCGGGTGCTGCGTCCACCGTGACCCCGCTCGATGCCAGCGCATAGTAGGCCACCACGCGGCCATCGTCGCAGGCGACGAAGGTTCGCGAAGCGCCGGTAGCCTGATTTTTCAGGGCACGACGCTTTAGCCACTGGTCCAGACTGTCCACCCCGGAGTCGAAGGCTTCAATGTCGTGGTGCGCGGCCAGCGGTTCGGGCGCTGATACCGTCATGCTTTCTCCCACGGGGCGGGCGTCTGCATGGTTTTCCGCAGGCGTTCGTTCGGCTGCGGCGGCATGTCCAGTCGTGCCAGAAAGGCCGCGTAGGCGTCCGGGCTGGCGGAAATGATCGTCTGGTCTAGTAACGCTTCCTCGGCGGCCGACCGGGCGGCTTCCAGCACGAAGTCGGTGCGGTTCTTGCCCCGTGCCTTGGCGGCGCGGTCGATCAAGCTCCGTTCCTCGGGCTTGATGCGGATGTTCAGCGTTTCACGCTTGCTGGGTGCGGTGCTCATCGTGGGCATGGCTCAATCTCCTGCGGTTTCATGTAAGTGTACCGCGCCGTAATGTCAATGTCATTACGTTTGTTTGCCCGGCGTCGTTAAATCGCTCCCCCTTGCCCCCGCTCTGTGTGTGAAATGACGAGTCCGGCCCGGTCCTGCGTGTTGCACAAGTCCTAAGTTTTGCGACTGCCGCCACAGCTCCGGAATTGCTGGCTTTTCTATGTTGCAAAACTTTGTCGCTTATATTCTATAATGTGCGACAACATTTGCGACTAAGGGCGGCCCTATGGCACGGCACAAACAAGACCCCGGCACGCTCGACCTGATGAGCGGCCGATTGCTCGTCGGCTATGCGCGGGTTTCGACCGACGACCAAGAGCTGACCAATCAGCGGACCGAGCTGCACGCGGCCGGCTGTTCCCGCATCTTCGCCGAGAAGATCACCGGCACCCACAGCAAGCGGGCCGAGCTGGCCCGGATGCTCGACCATCTGAGGGCCGGCGACGTGGTAACAGTGACGCGGCTTGACCGCCTCGCCCGCAACACCCGCGACCTGCTGGACATAGCCGAGCAGTTGCAGGCGAAGGGGGCCGGCTTGCGGTCGCTGGCCGAGCCGTGGGCCGACACGACCAGCCCGGCGGGGCGCATGGTTCTGACGGTGTTTGCCGGCATTGCCGAGTTCGAGCGGTCTCTGATCGTGGAGCGCACACGCAACGGGCGCACAGCGGCCAAGGCGCGGGGCGTTCGCTTCGGCCGCCGCCCTACCCTCACCCCTGCGCAGATTGCCCACGCCCGCCGCCTGATCGACGAGGATGGGCAGACTGCAACCCAAGCGGCCGCCTTGCTGGGTGTGCATCGAGCGACCCTGTATCGCGCCCTGACCAAGGAGGACGGCGCCAAATGAAGAAGCCGAAACGGATCATTCTCGACTACCCCGACCGGCCGAAGCCGCCGGAGCCGCTGACGCCGGAGGAGCAGACCCACGTCGATGACTTTTTCGCATGGATGGATCGGCAGGAGTCCGGGCCGATGCGCGAAGATGGCGAGCCGCTGACCGGGATCGAGGCCATCGACTATCCGCCCGGTAAGGCCCATCCCGGAAATGTCCGGAAAGATCGCCCCCATGACGAGGCGATGGCCGAGCTGTTCCGCGCAGACCCGGACCATGCAGCGGCGCTGCTGGATGCGGTACGCCGCGACGGGGACGCTGACGAGCTGCGCGGCCTTCTGCGGCAGCTTGCGGCGGCGTTCGGCCCGGAGTGGCCGGGGTTCACCGATACCGAGCGGGAAACGCTGGATCGCGGCTAAACGTGCTTGCGTGCTTTCTACTATTAGTGCTTGCTAGTTGCGTGCTTTCTGTTTATCATCCAATTGTCAAAACAAACTAAGAAGGGGCGACATGTGAAAACCCTAGTGTTGGCAAGTCAGAAAGGCGGGGCGGGCAAGACGACGCTGGCCGCGCATCTGGCCATAGCCGCCGAGCAGGCCGGCGTGGGGCCTGCCGTCCTTATCGACACCGATCCCCAAGGCAGTTTGTCGGCGTGGTGGAACTCGCGTGATGCGGACACTCCGGCGCTCGCGGCCGCGACGCTGGCCGAGCTGCCGGCGAAATTGGAAGCGCTGGCCAGCGCCGGTTTTAAGCTGGCCGTCATCGATACCCCGCCCGCCATCACCGATGCCATCCGGGACGTGGTGAAGCTCGCCGACCTTGTGCTGATTCCAACCCGGCCTAGCCCGCACGACCTGCGCGCAGTCGGCAGCACGGTGGACATTGCACAGGAAGCCGGGAGGCCCTTCGCGTTCGCACTCACGCAAGCGAAGCCGACCGCCCGCCTGACGGTGCAAGCGGTGGCCGCCCTGTCTGCGCACGGTCCCGTAGCCCCATCCATCGTGCATGATCGTGTGGACTATGCCGGCAGTATGGTGGACGGCCGCACGGTGCAGGAAACCGATGGTAAGGGCCGGAGCGCCGAGGAAATCACGGCGTTATTTGCTTTCGTGCAAGAACGCATGAACGATAAAAAGAAAGCTCGCAAAAAGGAAACCGTCTAATATGGCTACGAAGAAAAGCGCCGATCTTACCGGCCTAGTCGCCACCAAAGGCAGCGCCGCCCCAGTGGCCGATATGCCCCCCCGCACGCTCAAGCCGACGCCCACCAACGACGATCCGGCTAACAATGTGCCGTTGAACTTCCGCGTGTCGGCAGACCTACGCCGCCGGTTCCGCATGTTCGCCGCATCGCACGACCTCAAGCTAAATGAGCTGCTGCGACTGGCCTTCACCGAATACGAAAAGCGCCACAACAGCTAACTGCTGTGGCAGGAGAGCGCCCTATGGCCACGAAGAAGAACGACGACCCCCAGCAAATCGGGGCATTGCTAGGCAAGTTGGTGCCGCGCGACGTGCTGCGCACCGCTAATGCGGTATCGAAGAATCCCAAGAGGAAGGGCCTTACCGCACAGGACGAGGGGTCCGGGGAGCAATGGAACAGGGAAGTCAGTTAAGCCGATTGATCCGCGAACGCACCCAGGCCGGGCTGACGGCCGCGCGGGCACGCGGT
>NZ_CM002140.1:37542-41277 GCF_000454545.1 Xanthomonas cassavae CFBP 4642 | reverse complement strand
TCGTGCGCGGCAAGAAGCGCACGATTGAGCACGTCGAGAGCTTTTACCTCGACCAATACGACGCCACGCGACGGCCGAACGGCGAATATGAGCTGAGGGTGCCTTATGACACCGACGAAGAGCTGGATGAAGCTGTGAACGAATTGCTGACCGACATCGCCAGCGGTGCGGACGACCGGCACTGCTTCTCGGAGAGCGACGCGCCCATGGAGGGCACCGACCGGCACTGGTGAAGGCTTAACTGACTTCCCTGTTCCATTGCTCCCCGAACCCCCAACTCGGCTCGGCCCATGGGCTTGAGTATCGGCAGTCCGGTCGCACCGCTTGAGACACATCGCCCCCAAGGCAGCGTGGAATGAATTCTCGAATGCCGGCACGACGCTGCTCAAGCATTCCACGGGGAGCTTCTCAATGCCTGGCAACGCCCACCGAGCCCTAACGTGTAGGCCAACGAAAGGCTTTCAACCTCGCCAGCGCCACCTGGTTCCTCTCACCCTTTGAAGAACGAGAATCACCTGGTGACAAAGAAAAACGCCCCAGCTTTGAACTGGGGCGTTCTTAGAAAAGCTCGACCTGATCTCAGCTCGGCAAGGTTTCGATCGGACCCACATCACCCGTCGGAATTCTGCCGCCGCAAGAGCCGTAGCAACCGCCGCCAATCAGCACTCCACCACCACCACCGCCGGTTCCAGCGGAGCCGCCACCACCGCCGCCGCTCGAAGTCTGCTGAGCAATCTTCTCGGCCATTTCCTTTGCCTTCTTTCCGCAAGGCTTCTCAATGTAGACCATGCCCCGGCCAGTATAGTTGAGAATTTTTACGGTGTAGGAAACATACCCCTTATAGGAGTTTGTGACCCAATTCCCCTCACCCAGCACTTTAGACGCTGCCGAATCAAGCCTGTCCATAAAAAGGGCATTGGCAGGATTCTTGCTGTCGCTAAACTTTGGCAGCTGCGTCAAGGGCACCTGAATGGGCACCAGTGGCGGCATCGGGAGTTCCGAGCACGCAAATGCAACCCCCATAAGCCCCGTCAGTGACATCGCAGCGACGCCAGCTTTCTTCATAATTCCCATTTACTCCCCACTCCTTTTAAAAAACAATTAACCACACAAACCTACTGACCGATCGGACGCTTATCCAATACCGGTGCCCTGCCATACTTGGATGTATAGATCCGATCTATTTCAGCATTGAGTCGCAGGGCTTCAGACTCCCCGAGCATTCTTTGCTCTGTTGAAAGTGACTTAGACATCATCACTTCTCGAGTAACAGAGGCACGGGTATCTCCACGCATTTCCGCCACACGCGACACGGCATACGCAGCAACAGGATCACCACTTGCGCTGCCGCCTTGGAAGGATGCCAGCATGTTTAAAGCAAAGAGGTTTCCTTCCGCTCCAGCATCCACCAAGCGCTGTTGCGCCGTGGGGTCTGAAGGCAACAACCGTGCATCCAAGATCGTTTGAGCGACTTTATCACCCGCGTCCGATGCCTGCTTCAGCAAGGCCTCCGGGGCGACCATGTAAGCCTCTAGCTGCTTTTCGTTGGGATAACCATGACGATCCAGCCACTTCTGCTCGGCCTTGCTTTCGGCATAGCCAGGATCGTTATCGAAGCTCATCCCGTCTCTAGTTCTCGGCACTTCTGGGAACGGATGTCGAACACGAGAGTCATTCCGAAGATCGACGCCGCCCTCAATCGACGGAGACGGGGCCCGTTCTTTGACTGATTCGTTCGCTGCATTGGGAGTCTCACTCTGGGAGATGCCCTGCATTGACCCTTCGTCGTCCTTACGCGCTTCGTGCGTCCAGATGATGCCACCTACTACGACTGCCAGTGCGGCTGCACTTAGCGCTACTGCTTTGTTGCCCATCTCACCTTCTCGTAATTCCATTACAGCTGCGCAAGCGCAGTCCCAAGGAGGATAGCGTTGCAGATCAGCTCGCTTCACGCAAGCTTAATCTTGCACAAACTTAGGTCCGTATCGGAGCAACGTCTGTCGAAGCAGCGAACGACGAAGATGAGGGTCGGCAGGGATTGGTGTAAGAAACCTTTACTTAGTCGCCCCTGAAAATCCACACCATTGCAGTCGCAGTAAGGCGTTACCGGCCGCGCAGGCGTGCCGGAACTACCAGTTTTCGCTACGCTGTGGGCTGATTTCTTGCAATTTCCGTCCATGCGTACACGCCGCCCTGCTGCCGAAGACACCCCCGCCGAGGAACTGTTTCGTTCGCGCCTGGAGAACCAGATCGATCTGCGCCATCCGCTGGCGCAGTTGAGTCAACCGATGCCGTGGGCCGCGTTGGAGCAGGCGCTTTGCTCGCACTTGCCGGCCACGCCCGCTGGAGGTGGGCGTCCGGCCTTGCCGGTGCGCTTGATGACCGGTTTGCTGTACCTCAAGCACGCCTTTGATCTGTCCGACGAAGCGGTGTGCGAGCGCTGGCTGGAGAATCCGTACTGGCAGTTCTTCACCGGTGAGGTGGTGTTCCAGACGCGTCTGCCATGCGATGCCAGTTCGCTGACGCGCTGGCGTCAGCGTCTGGGCGAAGCTGGGATGGAAGAGGTCCTGGCGCATACGATCAATACGGCGCACGCGATGAGGGCGGTGGATGCACGCGAGCTGTCGCGGGTGATCGTGGATACCACGGTGCAGGAAAAGGCAATCGCCTATCCGACCGACAGCCGTCTGCTGGAGGTGGCACGCAAGAAGCTGGTGCTGCTGGCCAAGCGCCACGGTATTGCGCTGCGGCAAACCTACGCACGGCAAGGCCCTGCCTTGAGCCGCAAGGCAGGCCGCTATGCCCATGCGCGCCAGTTCAAGCGCATGCGAGCTGCGCTGCGGCGCCAACGCACAGTGTTGGGGCGCGTGGTGCGCGATATGCAGCGCAAGCTGGACGCAGTGGAGGACAGCGTGCACGAGCGCATCGCTGTGTGGCTGGATCGCGCGCAACGCCTGTACACGCAACACCCCAAGGACAAGCACAAGCTGTATGCGTTGCATGCTCCGGAGGTGGAATGCATCGGCAAGGGCAAAGCGCGTCAACCGTACGAGTTTGGCGTGAAGGTCGGCATTGCGGTGACGGCCTGCAAGGGATTGGTCGTGGGTGCGCGGAGTTTCCCCGGCAATCCGTACGACGGCGATACCTTGGCCGAGCAACTGGAGCAGACACGCGGATTGCTGCAAGACGTGGCTGTCGCCCCGACGGTAGCGATCGTGGACCTGGGCTATCGCGGGCGCGAGGTCGATGGGGTACAGGTGCTGCACCGTGGGAAAGCCAAGACGCTGACGCGCCGGCAGTGGCACTGGATCAAGCGACGGCAAGCGGTGGAGCCGGTGATCGGCCATCTGAAAGACGACTGCCGGCTGCGCCGCTGCAGATTAAAGGGCACCCAAGGCGATGCACTGCATGTACTGGGCTGCGCCGCCGGCTACAACCTGCGCTGGTTGATGCGCTGGATCGCGCTTTTGCGTGCCTGGATCCGTGCCATGTCGCAGTTATCCCTGGACGCCATGGATCGGTCACAGCTCGCAATTGACGTCTGAAAAGGATTTTTCAGAGACGACTACTTACAGCAAGTTAGCTCACTTTTGGCTGTTTTTTACACGAATCCCTGCCGACCCTCAAGCGCCCCTGCATTGCAGGAGGTTGCCAACCAGTCGGAGCTGTCGGTGCCTGCGGGAGAGTCCGCGCCACCTGCGCCACCGCCGGCAGTGGCGTTGTCCGGAGAGCTTG
>NZ_CM002140.1:36781-37442 GCF_000454545.1 Xanthomonas cassavae CFBP 4642 | reverse complement strand
GGGGTTCAGCCGACATACGTGTAAAAATAGCTCACAAGATTGGATTTCATCCATTGCATCAGTGAGTTAGCGGATATTTTGGCCCACCAAAACTACCCTGCCCATGCCAGTTCAGTCTCATACGGTTCCGGGACCGCCTCGGGGGCCCTGCCGACCCTCAGCAGCTGAAGGTGACTCCTGAGCGAGCCAACCTCGTGCCGGGCCTACTTGAAGCTTGAAAGCGCACTTATCACGGCCCAGGGCGGTTCAACCGCTTTTTCTGGCGCTTGGCCAGCGTGTTTCTTGACACGGTTTCCCCCGTTTCCGGGGTTCAGCCGACATACGTGTAAAAATAGCTCACAAGATTGGATTTCATCCATTGCATCAGTGAGTTAGCGGATATTTTGGCGCACCAAAACTACCCTGCCCATGCCAGTTCAGTCTCATACGGTTCCGGGACCGCCTCGGGGGCCCTGCCGACCCTCAGCAGCTGAAGCTGAGTCCTGAGCGAGCCAACCTCGTGCCGGGCCTACTCGAAGCTTGAAAGCGCACTTATCACGGCCCAGGGCGGTTCAAGCGCTTTTTCTGGCGCCCGGCCAGCGCGGCTTTTGACACGGTTTCCCCCGTTTCCGGGTCGATCACCTTCTGGCGCTTGGCCAGCGCGGCTTTTGACACGGTTTCC
>NZ_CM002140.1:35639-36681 GCF_000454545.1 Xanthomonas cassavae CFBP 4642 | reverse complement strand
ACCGCGTGCCCGCGCGGCCGTCAGCCCGGCCTGGGTGCGTTCGCGGATCAATCGGCTTAACTGACTTCCCTGTTCCATTGCTCCCCGGACCCCTAAATCTGCCATAAGCGCAAGAGACTGCGCCGATGCTGGCTTTGCGGGTCAGACGGAAAATCGGGGGTTCCGGCTTACAACCGCTAGCTCTCAGATTGTTAGTTGTGCCACGGGGCAAAAACTACGAACACGCTCTTTGTGTGCGGGCAGCTCTCCTTGATGAAATCGACAGCTATGTCCAAACGTTTCCAGAGCTTGGTTTTACCGAGCGCGGTAACGACCTCATAAACCTTGTCCTGCGTGGGTAGCTTCAACGTCATCCGCCACCACCGGCTGTTCTCGTGCTCCGTCTCAACCAGATAAACCGCATAGTCCGGTTGAGCCTCATCGAGCACGGCCAGCTCTTTCTTGGTCAGGGTGAGCATTGCTTCCTCATCGTTGAAAAACAAAGAGGGAAGTAATGCCACGGTCACGTTCAGCTTTCTACGCTTAGGTTTGGGTTTTTCACGATTCACTTCGCGCGTATCACGTTTGAAACGATTCATGAGGTATCGAATCACAAACGTGAGTCGGATGCAATCCTTCGGTTGTTGAAATGTGTCAAACATCGCTACGCTACTCAATCTGCAAGCCAAAGCGGCGGCGGCGGTCGAGGAGGCGACGGTTTAAGAGGCGGTTGCCCGATGCCGCAAAAAACAGGCACCCACGCCGGCAAATCTGCAGCGCACAGGCCGGTTACCCGAATTTGCCCGAGTGGAAGCCGAGCGATTTCTTGGCAACTGTGGTGGAAGCGCACGAGACCCGATTGCGTACCTTCGCAACCGCGATCTCCATTTCGTCCTGATGCGCACTACCCTTCAGGGGGAGGATGACGCTGAAGCAAAGGCTTTGCATCACGCCAGACTGCGCCTACTTGGGGTTCAGCCGACATACGTGTAAAAATAGCTCACAAGATTGGATTTCATCCATTGCATCAGTGAGTTAGCGGATATTTTGGCCCACCAAAACT
>NZ_CM002140.1:16344-35539 GCF_000454545.1 Xanthomonas cassavae CFBP 4642 | reverse complement strand
CTGGCGCCCTGGTCATGGATCTGCTGCGCCGGCGCCGCCGGCGACGAGCTGCAGACGCGCTCAGGCGCGGCCCTGCAGCTGCTGGTGGCCAGCGCCGCGATCGCGCGGCCTGGCGCCCTGGTCGTGGATCTGCTGCGCCGGCGCCGCCGACGGCGGGGTGCAGGCGCGCACAGACGCCGCCCTGCAGCTGCAGGTGGCCAGCTAGCTACGCGATCGGCACCGCCGTAGGAGCCGCAACGGCGGCCCGCGCCGCGCGGCGGCACAAAAAAGGCCGCGTATGGCGGCCTCGGTTGATTGGCGCAGGGGCGGGCGCTACTTGGCCGGCGCCTTCCCGGTCTTCTTGACCGCCCAAGCGCCGAACTGCAGCCCGAAGACTGTTCCGCACAGCAAGCCTGCGAAGATGGGGAAGAACCATCGCGCGCTCGGCGGAGCGCCCACCATACCGAGATAGATCATCGATAGGGCCAGGCCGCCGAATGCACCGAGCACCACGAGCAGAGCCTTAATCATTCCTGATTAGCCCCATCCCTCAGCCATGGAAGTTGCTTGCCATACGCAAAACGCGTTCTGGGCAAGGTGTGCAGCGCAGCAGCGCCGTCGCCAGCCGCGGCAGCATCTGTTTCAGATCGAATCGGCGGTTGAAGCGATAGGCCGCCTCGGCCAGGTAGCGCCTTGCATACTTGGCCTGGCCCACCGCATGGTAGGTCCCGCTGATGGCGCGTTTGATATTGCCCAGCACCACATTCAACCAACGCGCTCCCTGGACGTCGGTTGCAGCACGACCGCCGCCGGTATCGAGGGTGGTGTGGGCATGCCCGGCCTCCTCCAGACGGCGAAAGCACGCCAGGCCGTCGCTATAGACTTCACACTCCGGTTCCAGACGGCGCGCGATCCAGTCCTTCAGCGAGGCGTTGTCGAAGGCCTTCACCGGCTCGATCACCGCAAAGCTAGGATGTTCATTGTTCTGGTCCACTTGCACCGCGATCACGAACGGCTGTTTGTTCTCCGAGCCTCGTCCGCGCTTGCCTCCGCTGCGTTCGCCGCCAAGGTAGGCGTCGTCGATCTGCACAAACCCCTTGAGTTTTCGTGGCTCTTCGCGCTCGGTCATCGCCTGCATGATCTTGTGCTTCATGCGCCAGGCCGCCTTGTAGGTCACTCCAAGATGCCGCTTCAACTCCAGGGCTGCCAGGTTGGTCTTGCTGGATGTCAGCAGGTACATCGCCTGCATCCACAGGCGCAAAGACAGCTTGCTGGATTGCAACAGCGTGCCGGCACGCAAGGTGGTTTGATGCCGGCACGCCCGGCACTGGTAGTACACCTGATCATCGCGTCGAAAGCGCGAGCGCGCGCGGCCGTCGCACTGCGGGCAGCGAAATCCCTTCGGCCAGCGCCACCGATACAACGCCCGGTAGCACTTGGCTTCGGTTCCGTAGCGATCCATGAACTCGCTCAGCGACAAGCCTGGCTGAAACTGCACGATGTTGATGCCCATCTCCCACCTGCGTTGTATTCACGTGGGACCATTGTCCAACCGACTCGTCGCAAATCCTGCAACTGCCGGCTGAGCGATGGGGCTAATCAGGAAAGGGAATGGAGATAATTAAAGCGTTAAGCAGGGCAAGACGTTGGCCGACCTGACAAGTGCTTATTGCGCCTTGCCATTGGATTGAGGAAGGACAACGGAAATCGATCTTTTGCCATTTGAGGCCTGAAATGCGCCAGGCCAAAAGGCAATAATGCCCGCAGCACAGGTGCCTCGCTCGCATTGGATTTCTATTTTCCCAGATTTACCAGGGTGAACTGCTGCGGCTGCAGTTGCTATCGCTAAGCTTGCGGCCAGATACCAATACAGGTTCACTGATCGCTTTCTAGCGGTCAGCACCGACAAAAAGAAAAGGGCAGCAAGGAAGCCTGCTCCCGCAAGCGCCTTTAGCCAGGTGTCCAAGAAAACCTGTGTTCGTCCGGGACCAGTGAAAACGTAGGCGGCTAGGGCTGAGAACGCCAGCCAAGCCGCGCCGGAGATAGCGAAGGCTGACCCTGGTGTTTTGTGTCCACGCCACACCAAATCTGCTTGCAGCACGAAGAATGCTAACAACAGAAATGGCGCTATTGCGTAGCCAAGCAGCCCAACTTGGTTTTGAGTCACCAGAAAGAGGGCCGAGCAAGCCAAAGTCCCAAGGAGAAGAGCTGCTTCACGGGAGCGCAGGCTAATCCTGCGCTCCCTGATACGGACTGTGTTCATTACTTGACTTGGACTACATCGCCGACAAGGACGGTTCCGCTGCCTACAGTCACTGTGCCTCCAGAAATGGTCGCTGCGCCACTTGACGTGAGCCAGTCTATCCCACGCTGGTAATCAGGTCGAGATGCCGCGTCCGGGCTCTCGTAAGAACTGTAATCGACCTTGATAGGCTCGTTGCTAGAAGTCCCAATGAGGTTGCCTGCTGAATCGTAGGCCTCAACATAAACGATGGCTCGCTTGGCGGAATCGTAAGCGAAAATCGCCCTGCTTTTATCATTGAACGTTGTGTCAATGCGGATGCTGTAATCCTCCGAGCTCCTCCACTTGTAGGCATTAGACAGAACTTGTTGGATGAAGAAGATGAAATTTTCGCCGGTGTTGGGCACTTGCCAGTCATTTGCTTCAAGCCACTGTATGACCTGTTGACGCGTTGCCCCTTCCCGACGCACGTCAAATGCACTAGCGAATGCTGCTGATTGGTCTGCTGCAGGCGCGGCCATCTTCTTGACTGAGCTGGGTGTGACAGTTCCATTAGCTAAGTCAATCTTCACGTTGAGCGTGCCGATATTTCCGTAACTCCGATATACGGACGAGTAAATGGCAAACTGGTCGACATCTGCCTGTGCCACAGCTCGCTCTTGAATCCCCGGTGGCGCCACAGAGACGGGACCGTTTACAGTATTGACCGTGTAGAGGTATGGAACGCCGGTCGAACGGTCACCGATGTAGGTTTGACCGAGACCAGAAGTCAGCTGATTTGCAAGAGCTCCTCGTTGCGCCTGTGTGCAGGCATCACAGAAGTGGATGTCATTCGCAGTAGCTTGTCCAACAAATCCTGCGAGCACTAGCAGGCTGCTAAGCATCACAACCGTCTTAATCATTAAAAAAACTCCTTTTCGATCCCCTGCCATGGCAGGTTCACCCCGTCACCTCCTATCGTCAAACCTAAATTTAGTCGTAATTTCCGAATGTGGAGCTCGGTCACACTTGACAGAAGAAAGAGGGGACGCGGTAAAGCGGGGTCAGGTTAACTTTTCAGTCGTCGGTGTTCGGTTTGCGTGGCCGATGAGCGGGCCTGACGCCAGCAAAGCGGTGGGTCTTGACTTCGACCATTGCGCGGAAGGTGTCGTGGCCCAGGGCTCGCTGCTGCTGTAGATGAAGACGAATGTTGGCGAGCAGTTCGTCGGAGAGGGCTTCATTGAGCAGAGCACGGTACGCGTTGGATCGCTGGATCGGGTCGCTGCCAAGCGTAAGCCAACAGGGATGTGGCGTCAGTGCGGAGTGCTTGCGCTTGCCTAGATTGGCTGGGCAGCTGGACCAACGATACGCTGCCGGGTTATCGGTCAGGCGAGCACGCACCGGATTGAGCTCAATGTAGCGATAGCAGCGAAGGACGTAGTCCGCACTGTCCACAAGACATGCTTTGTACCGACCTTCCCATAGCGTACCCGTGCGCCCGTGGCGGCCATTAACAGGCTGCGGAAATACGACTGAAGATCAACGACGATGATCGTCCAGGAAAGTCGATCTGGATGCGTTGGTGAAAGCTTGACCGTCGCTGAGCCGTTTCGGGGTCTCGATAGCCCAATTCAGTGCAATTTTGCTGCCTTTCATGCTGGTTTTTCGCTCTGCAGGCGCAACTGCCCCAAGGTGCGCATGCGCACCAGGTTGTAGGCGGTCATGTTCAACACGAAGATCTGATCCACCTTGTCCAAGCCGCGCACCATGACCTGCCGGATGCGTCCAATCAGTTTGGCCCAGCCGAAGCCCTGTTCAATCAGTTTGCGTTTTTTCTGCGAGATCGCATAACCATCGCTTGCGGCAATGGCGTTCGGGACCGCTGAGCGCCGGTTGCTGGTGTTCTGCGCGATGTGCGGGACAACCTTCATCTCCTGCACGGCCTTGACGAACTCGGCCGCGTCATAGCCCTTGTCCGCACCCAGCGTCAGTGCGCCTTCCGGGTTGGCCTGGCATGCATCGCCGATCATGGCCTTGGCCGCTTCACGTTCGGCGTAGCCATCGGCATGAGTCACCCGCGCATTGGCAATCAAGCCATGACGGTTGTCCGTAAGGGTGTGGCCCATGTAGCGAAGTTCGCTGGCTGTCTTACCCTTCCGGTACAGGCGTGCGTCCGGATCGGTGGTCGATGCATGCGTATCGTTGCTACGCGACGTGCCACGGAAGTCGGCGCCATCTCCATCGTCAGCCCCATCCTTGCGCACAAAGCTCTTGTGCCCGGCCCAGGCCTGGATCAGCGTACCGTCCACGCTGAAGTGTTCGCCCGACAACCAACCTTCGGCGTCAGCCATCGCCACGACATCGTTGAAGAGCGCCACCACCACGTCATGCTCGATCAGTCGCTCGCGGTTCTTGGTGAACACCGTTGGCACCCAGACCGCGTCATCCATCGACAGTCCGATGAACCAGCGGAACAGCAGGTTGTACTGCACCTGCTCCATCAACTGACGCTCGGAACGGATGCTGTAGAACACCTGCAGCAACATGGCCCGCACCAGCTTCTCTGGCGCAATGCTCGGGCGGCCTCCCTTGTAGCTCGGCGCGTACATGGGTTCGAACAAGCCATCCAGGCGCCTCAGCGTCGCGTTGACCATCTCGCGCACGGGGCGCAACGGATGCGTGCCCGGGATGAAGTCATCCAGCCGCTTCACCGTGAACAACTGCTCGCTGAAGACGTCTACGCCGCGCATCGATGATCTACCGTTGGTGGAACGAGAACAGTCTATGCTGGCTAGAGATATTTCAGCAGCCTGCTAGGTCGAGCATCTTGGCGTCGCTCTGGAAGGTGTAATGCCCGTGAGGCGGTTGTCATTTTTGGAGATCTCCTGCACTGGTGGATTGCAGAGCTGCATACAAGGCTGTTTTACTCACCTTGAGCCGTGTAGCGGCCTCCCGGACATTTAGCCCGTTGGCGATGTGTTTACGTGCCTGCTGCAACTTGTCGGCGGTGATGACTGGTTTGCGTCCGCCCTTGCGCCCGCGAGCGGCGGCGGCACTCAACCCGGCCTTGGTGCGCTCGCGAATCAGGTCGCGCTCGAACTGGCCCAGCGCGCCGAACACGTGGAAGATGAGCCGCCCGCCCGGCGTGGTGGTGTCGATGGCTTCCGTCAGCGAACGAAAGCCGACGCCTCGCGCTTCCAGCGCGCCTATCGTTTCGATCAGGTGCGGCATGGAGCGCCCAAGCCGGTCCAGCCGCCAGACGGCCAGCACGTCGCCGTTGCGCAGGTAGGCCAGCGCATCAGCCAAACCGGGGCGGTCAGCCTTGGCCCCGGAAGCCGTGTCCTCGAAAACGCGCTCGCAGCCTGCTTTGCGCAGCGCATCCGTCTGCAAAGCGGTGTCCTGTTCCGCCGTTGATACCCGCGCATAGCCGATCAGTGCCATTTGCCATCCATCTTGTCCGCCATTCCGTCCGTCTATCTTGGTGTCCGACAACCCGTTGCACAAGCAGTTTTCAGGACAGCGTCCGGCACGACCGACAAACGATCGTTTGACGGACAGTGCAAGTAATGCTTTTTTGCATTACTATACGTCGATCCATGAGATTGCGAGGCACATCACCATGACCACATTGACCGTTACCGCACGTGGACAAGTGACGTTTCGGAAGGACGTACTGCAACACCTCGGCATTAGGCCAGGCGACAAGATCGAGCTTGACTTGCTGCCAGATGGTCGGGGAGTACTCAAGGCGGCACGGCCCGCAGGGACGATAGCCAGCTTTGTCGGCCTGCTCGCGGGTAAGACGCAGAAAGTTGCCACCATCGAAGAAATCAACGAGGCGGCTGCACAAGGATGGGCAGGCAAGCAATGAAGGTCGCAGTCGATACCAACGTCCTTGTGCGTGCTGTTGTGCGTGACGATCCCGCACAAGCGGACGTTGCCGCCGCAGTCTTGACCGATGCCGAGTTGATCGCGGTCGCGCTGCCGTGCCTATGCGAATTTGTCTGGGTGCTGATGCGCGTCTATGGCTTCCAGCAATCTGACGCGGCCGACGCGATCCGGGCGCTACTGGCCGCCGCCAACGTGGAAGTGAACCGGCCCGCCGTGGAGGCCGGTTTGCTGGTGCTCGACGCAGGCGGTGACTTTGCCGATGGCGTCATTGCCTACGAAGGTAATTGGCTTGGTGGGGAAACCTTCGTTTCCTTCGATAAGAAGGCAGTGACACTTCTCTCTGCCCAAGGGCAATCAGCGCATCTTTTGTGACCGGCTCCCAAAGCCAGACGCGCGCTAGGGCTTGTCACTGGAACCGGCCGTACTGGCGCGGCTTGCGCGGTGTCGGCGGCTTCTTGGGGCACCAAGCCGGAACCACCGAAAGTCCCACTTTTGTTGCATGTAACAAAAATGAGGCGTAAACTTGTTGCATGTAACGGTGAGGCCAACATGGCACACGTCAATTCACGAGTTCAAAAGCACCGCGACGCCCTGCGCATGGCAGGGCTGCGTCCGGTGCAAATTTGGGTGCCGGACACACGGCGGCCTGACTTCGCCGAGGAATGCCGCCGTCAGTGTCGTCTTGCTGCACAAGCGGACATGGCGGACACCGACATGCAGCGCTTCATGGATGAGGCGCTAGCAGACATGGATGGCTGGACGGAATGATGCGGGGTGACTTTGTGACCATCGCCATGCAAGGCGACTTCGGAAAACCACGGCCCGCTCTGGTGATCCAGGCCGACCAGTTTGACGCACACACCACCGTGACGGTGCTGCCGGTGACAAGCACGCTCGTTGCTGCGCCGCTGCTGCGCATTACCATTCATCCAAGTACCGACAATGGTTTGCAGAAGCCGTCTCAGGTGATGGTGGACAAGGCCATGACCGTGAAGCGTGACAAGGTAGGTCGAGCCTTTGGGCGCGTAGACGCTGATGCGTTGGTGGAAATTGAGCGCTGCCTGGCCGTGTTCTTGGGCATCGCTAAGTGACGAAAAACCGCTTAACTGAGTTGGCTGTTCCGTTGCTCCCCGGCCTCCAGCCCTAGCCAAAGCGTCCGTACTCGGACGGTTTCTTGCCGCTCGCCGGCTGCTTGCGCTGCTGTTGGAGCTGCTGACGCTGCAACGCCTGCTTGCCGTCGGCTGCGCCTTTGGGTTGCATACCGGCGGCGCGGCGCTGCAATTGGCGTTCGCGCTGGATCGCTAGGGCCGTCGTCTTGTCGAAGCGCCGCGCGATGGCGGCCGGCAGCTCCTTGACCGAGTTCGTGTAGACGCGCGCCTCGTGGCAGGCGCGGCTGATGGCAACGTAATACAGATTCATCGACGTGGTGCGGCTCTTGGTATCGAGCGCGATGAGGGCGCGGTCGTTGGTCAAGCCCTGCGCGCTGTGGACGGTGGACGCATAGGCGTGCTCAAGGTGGAGCGGTCGATTCGTCGGCAGCTCGAGCGCGCGTGCCGGCCGACCGTCGCGCTGCCCGACCGATTCGAGCTTGACGACGCCGCCGATCACGCCGGCAACGCGCATGCGGTCGCCGTTCGTGAGGTCGCGACCGGGATCGTTGCGGTTGATCCGTACGGTATCCCCGACCGACAGCTCGGCGCGCTCAAGGTGGTAGACGCTGAGCTGCGTCGCCTTGCGCGGGTTGATCGTGGTGGTGGTGCCGTCCTGCCGCTGCAGGACCAGCGCATTGCCGGGCAATGCTTCCTTGACGCGGTAGGTCTCGCCTCGCGTCAGGCCGGCTTTCTGATAGTCCTTCTCGGGCTGGATGACCATGCCCGGCTGATAGCTTGGCGCAAAGCGGCGCTGCGCCTGTGTCATGTCGACACGAGTCAGCGTCTCGAACTCCCGCCCCTTGCCGGTCAGGTCCAGCGACTCGCGCACCATGCGATTGATCTCGCGGCGAGCCTCGTTGGTGCCGGCAACAATCAGTGTCTCGCGGCGCTCGGGTTCAGTGAGCTGGATGTAGTCGTTCACGATGGCCCGGTGCCGCTCGGTCGGCTCTTTCAGTTCCTCAACGTGCTTGATGTGCGCGAGCGATTGCGTGACGCGGCCCTCGGCCGCTTGCTCGACAGCGGTTTTCAGCTCGTGGTCTTTCTGGCGCTGAATCTCGCTGATTCGTGCGGTCTGCATGCCATCCTGCTGGAGCTGCGCGAACGGCTTGCCGGCCTCGATGGCTTCGGTCTGCTTGGTGTCGCCGAGCAGGACCATGCGAGCGCCCGACTTCTCGACAATTCGCATGACTTGTTCCATCTGGCGAGCGCCAACGACGCCCGACTCGTCCAGAACGATGATCGTCTTGCCGTCGATGGGCTTATCCTTGGTATATAGAAAGCTCGCCAGCGTGTGCGCTTCCAGCCCTTCGTTCTTGAGCGCCTTGACCTGATTGCCGTAGGGCGCGAGTGCAACGGTACGGTAGCCCTCGCTCACGGCCGACGCCTGCTTGATGAGTGCAACTGCCTGATTCACGGTGTAGGTTTTCCCGGTGCCGGCGTCGCCCTGGATGCCGACGAACCGATTCTTGGTGCTCACGATGGTTTCCACGGCGGAACGTTGGCCAGCGTTCAATGCCGAGCTTTCCAGCGCCGTTTTGACGGCGGCCGCCGTCATGATCGGCTCGATAGCTCCGCGCCCGGTGCGCTCGATGGCGAGAATCGCTTTCTCGCGGGCGAGCGCCTTCTGTGTCGTGTAGCGCTTCTCGGCCGGCACGAGCGAACCCTGCTTGATCGCATTGCTGACGTACTGCTGCGCCTGTTTGTCGGACCAGCCTTTCAGGTCTTGCAGGTAGCTCTTCCAGCCGGCCGACGAGAGCGCCGGCCCATCCTTGCGGTCGGCCATGCGGTACGCCGGCACGGCCTCAATCAGTGCGCCTTGGCCGACGAGCCGCTTGATTTCGGCGCGAACCTCATCCGGGCCTGCCAACCCGACCGCTCGGCGCAGCGCGGTGGCGGTGAGCGCAGTTTCGCGGACAACGGCTTCGCGCTCGGTCAGGTGGTTGATGGCGTACTGCACGACGGCTTGCGCCGGTGTGAGGCGCGCCGGCAGGCTCGTGGCTGCGATGCGGTCGCCGGCGTCGCCTCGCTCACGGCCACGGCCACGGCCACGGCCACGGCCGCCGATGCTGTCGCCTGCCTCGTAAGTACGGCCGTCGAGCTGCGAGCGCGGGCCGTAGTCGATACCAAACTCGCGGCTTTTCTCGACCCAATACTGCTTGACCAGGTCGCGGTCGGACTCATCTTTGCGCGGCCGCGTGGCCAGCGAAATGATCTGCTTCTCAAGCGTCGTCGCCGTCGCTCGCGTCTTGCCCTCGTTGGCAAGCGCTTCCTCGATGATGCGACTACGCGCCGAAAACGCCTCGATCTGGTCGCGGCTGATGTGGTCCAGCTCGAAATTGCCCTGGTCATCGACCAGGCGTATCGCGTAGCCAAGCGCTTGCAAGCCCCTCGCCAGCTCGGCCTTGTAGAGCGCGTCTACCTCGTGCTGCACGCGGAATATGTCCTCGTTCGACAGTGCGCGCCAAGCGCCGTCTGCGCGCTGCGTCATGTTGAGCACGACAGAATGCGTGTGTAGCTGCGGGTCTTTGGCGCGGCTCATTTCGTGCCGGAACTTGCCGATGACCATGTTCCCAGTGCGCTCGCGGTAGCTCTTGCCCTTGACCTTCTTCCGGGCCTCGGCCAGCCGCTCGACCTGCTCCAGTGCGCGCGTCACGGCACGGTCGTGCGCAGCGGTTACGTCCTTGTCGCCAGCAACAAGCGCCTGCATGGAAACCGACTTCGGAGCGGAAAACGTCAGGTCCAGCCCCATGCGCTTCTTGTTGTCGATCGGGTCAAAGGTCGTCTGGATACGCTCGCCGTTGGGGAGCCGGCCGTCCAGCAGCCGCGAGAGTTGCGCCTGTTCCACCGGCCCCGTCAGGCCAAGCACCTGTGCGCCTTGGCCTTGCCACTCGCCGGGGTTCTCCTTGGCATAGTAGTCGTCGGCCGCCGAGAAGTAATGCGCGGCCGCGTACTGGTTGTTGCCGCGAATCGGCGTCACATTAAGCATGGCCCGGCCTCGGTCACTTGATGTCGATAGCGGCCGCTCGATGCGGATACTTCACGTAGGGCAGCTTGATCTTCGCAATGGGGAAGTCCTCGGCAAACATGACGTAGCCCTCCAAGTCCTTGAGGTTCGAGATTTCCGAGTCCAATACCACCGGCTCCGGTGGGCTGGCGACAACATGGCGGCTGCGGCCGCCTCCACCGATCCCCCCCGCGTTGGTCGTGATCTGGATGCGCTCAACGTGCTGCTTGCCAAGAATCTCGCTCGCCTTGTCGGCATTGAGCGCGTTCGACGCGCCAAAGATGAGGTAATTGCGGAAGCAGCCGAGCAAGGTCTTGGCCGCATCCTTGCCGTAGGTCTCATCGAGCTGCGCCCAATCCTGTATTGAGGCTGCCATGCGCAGCCCGTGCTTACGGCCCTTCGTCGCGGCCGGCACGAACGATTCAAGCCTGCCGAGCGATTCCAGCTCATCGAGGAACAGCCACAGGCGCCGGGAGAGGTGTTGCGCGTCGTCGGAGATACTGAGAATCGTCGCGCAAATCGTGTCGATCCATGTCGCAACAAGCGGGCGCTGCGCGGCTCGCATGTCTTCGCGCCACGTGACGAACAGGTTGCCGGCGTTGGGGTCATTCACCCACTTGTGCAACGAGAAATCGCCCTTGGTCATGAAGCTCAGCGGCCGCACGTACTTGTTCATCATGAACTGGATCGATGCGATGGCCTTCTCGGCGTTATCGCGGAAGTAGCCCTGCGAATCCGTGTTGACGAGAAACGCGCGGATGACTTCGCCGTCCTCGCGCACCAGCAGATTGACCAGCGTGTCTTGATCCTGGTTGTTCGTCTCGACCAGCTTGCGCATGGTGTCGGCCAGCACGTCGCGAGCATAGGCACACCACTGCTCATCGCTTGGATCGATTTGCGGCGGGATGACGCTTTTTGCCATCCGGTCGAAGTCATGCACGCCCTTGATCTCGTTGAACAACGTCCATCCCGACGAGCGACGATCAAACGGGTTGAGAATCGTGTCGCCGGGAAAGCTGAATTTCGAGTAGAACGTCCCGTTCGGGTCGATCACGGCCATCTTGTCGCGCCGTTTCACGGCCGACGAAATCATGCTTTCCATCGCGACCGACTTACCCGCGCCGATCGACGCGCAAATCAGCGTGTTACGGTTCTCAAGGTGCAGCGGCATGGGCATGGGGCCGATCATGACAGGCGGCAAATCTTTCGCGCCCCTCTGCTCGGCCCGTCGGCGGCGATTCTCCCCGCGATTGGCCGCGTTGACCTGGCTCTTTACCTTGTGCCAGTTCGCCATCTTTGAGCCGCGCATCCAGCGGCGATACGGCGCGCCCCGGAAACCATCGTCCCCGTACTCGTGGAACAAATACGCGGCGCTCGCGGCCAGTCCCAAACCGGCCACAACCCCGCCGACGATGAACGGATTGTTCGGTGTCGCGTGTAGCGCAGCGGTGAGCGCTTGCGGGAACGGCGACAGCGGCACATTGCCGATGTATGTGCCGGCCAGCCAGCCGGCAAGTGGCAGGCCAACACCAAAGAGCAAGGTTGCGCTTTCGACTTCGTGCTTCTGCATTGCTTACACCCTCCTGGAATCGCAGCGGCTACCCAACAGGTCGGCCAGCAGCGTGGGCCGCATCAACGCAATCGCGGTGCAGCGCATCGGTGAGCGCTCCCTTAAGCCAGCGCCTCGTCGCCAGTGCTCGATCACGGCATTGATTTCGGCCTCGATCTGGCCGGTGGTCTGTGACCCCCGATGTCACCCTGGAGAAATAAGACCGCTGCCCTCGAATTTCATGCTCGTCGCCTATGCAATTCCGAGCTTTTTCTTCGTGATCTTTGCGGGCGTGATGAACACGCGGCTCATGCAATCGAGCTTGCTGGCAGGAAACGAGTACGCGACGATCGCATCGCCGATCTGCGCGCCCAAGGTGTAGACGGCATGCTCATTGACGCCGCGCGCGTAGTCCATCACGATGAGCCTCGGATACTGTTTCCGCAGCGATGCCATCGAGACGCAGCTGCCTGTCACCTCGAAGGACGCCGAATCGGCGCGGTTGTCCGCTCCCATGACCACCACGGCATTCGACGCGAACAACGATGGCGCGATTTCCGTCGACTTCCCGCGAGGCTCCTGCCGATTGGATGCAGCGGTAGCGGCGGAGCGGGGGGAGACGAGTTTCAGCACGTCCTTCCCGTCCCCCGGAAGGGCCAGGGCGATTTTTTCAGAGAAGGCCCAGAGCTGCTTTTCAGCGGCGGCGGGAGCGCGCGGTGCGGCTGCGGCAGGCACGAGCGGAGCAGTCGCGAGGACGACCGCGCCCAGGGCGGCGACGAGAGTCTTCATGGCTTATTGCTCCTCTTGCGACAGGGGATTGAGTTTGTCGTACTCGTTGCCGTAGTACACCTTGTAGTTCTCACCGGTGGTGGACGTGACATTGGCCTCGCAGAATGCGTCACCCACACGTTGCGCCAGATCGGTCCCTCCGGCCGCGATGGTGGACAGCAGCGCCGGGGCGTTCGCCGCGATCAGGCTGATGTCGGCGCCTCCCTGGGAGGTGTCCAGGATCTCGTTGCGCGCCGTGGAGTTGTTGAGCACGGCCCGGCCTTCATTGGTGCAGGCCTTGGCGATGTAGTCCTCCCGCGTGCCGAGCACCCAGCCCTGGCCAGGTACAGGTGGCCCATCTCGTGGCTGACCATGGACACCCTGGAGTACAACCCCGGGATGTCGTTGGAGGCACAAGAATAGTTCTGGATATAGACGGTGCTTCCGGGCTTGTCCAGATAGGTGGCTGGGCCGTACACGAAGGGGAACGTGGTGCCGTTGACCTGGCCGGTGAGCGTGCCGGAGCCGAATATCACGAAATCCACGCATTGGCCCAATCCCGTGTTCACGGGCTGCTGCTGTGCGTGGGCCTGAGGGACACACAGGGCCGACATGGCGATGACGGCCGCGCTGAAGAACTTCATGCTTCCTCCTTCCTTGGGACGTGAGCGATTTCTAGAACAGGCAACGGTTTGAATGCAAGCATAGTGCGCGGCAAATTTGATGCGCCTGGCCAGCTTCGTTTTGTCACCATCGTTAGTCGTCCCGTGCCGGGGGCCACTGGCGCGCTGTGTGGATAAGGGTCATCACCCATACCGTGTCGGCAGCTTCGTCCACTTCGTAGACGAGCCGGTAGCTTTCATGCGGGATAAGCTCGCGAGTACCAGGAATTTTCCCGGTGCAGCCGAGCTTGGGGAACTCTCCCAGCCGCTTGGCCGCCTCGCTGAAAAGATCATCCATCTTGAGCGCTGCGCGCGGGTTCTCTACCGCGATGTAATCGATGATATCGGCGCGGTCCTGCCTTGCGGCCGCGATCCAGCGGACTTTCACAATCCAGCATCTCCGGCGCGGCGTAGCAGGTCCACGCGGCGCGAGGCCGCATCGGCTTCCACTTCCTCATTGGAGAAGTGCAGGCCGGCGTCACGCTGCTTGCGGGCGACCTCCACTTTGCGGCGCACGAACTCGTCGTATTCCCGTGCCTCGCGACGGCGGGTGATGTAGTCGCGCATCAGCTCGCGCACGACCTGCGCCGCCGGGCGGTCATCTGCGGCTGCTTCGGCCATGAACGTGTCGCGCAGCTCCGGTTCCAGCTTCATCGTGAAAACGGCTTTCGTTGACATAATGGCCCCTGTTTTTCTACTATATCGAGTATATACCAGAGCAGTACCTTTGTCGCCTCCTTTTGGTGGCATTACGAATCCTCCGTAAAGCGGGTTAGCAGTGCAGCCAGCTCGGGCAAGGAAACGGCCAGCACGTCGGCCGGCACGCCGACGTTCTCGCATGCGAGAACCAGCTCGTTGAACTCGCCCGTGGTCGCCTTCTTGCGCACCAGAAAAAGCAGCATTGCCAGAAGCACATGCGCGCCTTTCTGGCTACGCTCGATCTCGGCCAGACGGCCGACAAGTTCCTGTCGGTCGGCCCATGCTTCCATGCTGTCGCGGCCTGACTCACGGTGGCTGCCACGGTCGAGAGACTTGTCGCGGATGTACTTCGACAGGTGCTTGTAACCGGCTAGCGCGGCCGCTTCCTCGACCCTGCGGCGATCCTCTTCCGAGTACCAAACAGGGATAGATTTACCGCTGCTCATGGGTGTTTTCTCAAGCTATAGAAAATCCTATAGGCATCAACCTAGCAAAAATAAGGCATCCCGGCTACTTCCTATAGAGTAGCTATAGTCATCTATGCGGTGTAATCGCCCGCAAATCCATGTTTGACAAGACTTTAGCAACCCCGCAGGGGGTGCGTAATGTGTATTGAGATTTGGGCCTGTTAAGGACCGCAATCTCTAGGGGTTAAGGGCGTACAAACCATCAAGCCCGAAGGGCGTAGGCAAACAGGATGCATATAGATTGCAAATCACGCGCAATCTGGTAGCATAGAGACTGCATACACCACGCGACTAAAGTGCGTAAAGACTGCTGATAGGATGCATAAATGCCTAAATCTGACCTGACACAAGCCTTGACGGCTATGGAGCCAAAAACCAAGGCGGCTAAGGTGCGGGAAGTGATGCCGGTGATTGAACAAAGGATCGCGGCAGGTGTGCGTATCGCGGACATTCTCAAGACCCTGAAAGACAGCGGGATTGAGCTGACCGAAGCCACCCTAAAGAGCTATCTGTACCGATACCGGAAGAAGCAAGGCAAGCCCGTGGGGCGGCAGGCGCAGCCTGTTGCCCCACGGGCGGACAATGCGCCGGCATCAACCCAATCAGGTGAATCTGTATCGTACGAAACAGATTCAGCCGAAACACCAACATCTCGCGGTCCAATCTCGATGCAGGAGCTTGACCGCCTGATGAAACCCGACCCGGCAGAACTTGCCGAAAGAGCGGCGCGTTACGAGCGCTTGGCCAAAGAGAAATGGAGAAAGCACAAATGAAAGTCGCCGTCATCAACTTCAGTGGGAATCCGGGCAAGACGACGCTGGTCGATAACCTGCTTGCGCCGCGCATGGGCGCACCGAAATTCGAGATTGAAACCATCAATGCCGGATCGGCTACCGACACCGACGCGCAGCGCCTCAAAGGCAAGGACTATGGCGGGCTGCAAGAGGATCTGATGACGCTCGACTCGGCCATCGTGGACGTGGGCGCATCCAACGTCGAGGAATTCATCAAGCAGATGGGCCAATTCGAAGGCTCCCACGAAGAATTCGACTACTTCGTCGTACCGACCGTTAGCGAGAAGAAACAACAGCTCGATACGGTGAGCACCATCGAGACGTTGGCCGGCCTTGGTGTGCCCGCCAAAAAAATCCGTGTGGTATTCAACAAGGTCGAGCTGGAAGACGCGAACGACGTGCCGCGCCTGTTCGGCACGGTTTTCGGCCTGCACGCGGAAACCAAGTGTTTCACGCTGCGACCAGAAGCCGTGGTGTTCAAGAACGAGATTTTCGACCGGCTGCGGACGCTGAAAAAGACCGTCTCGGAAATCGTGGCCGATGAAACGGACTATCGGGCAATGCTTCGTGAAGCCAAGGACGAGGACGCCAAGGCGCACGCGGTCAGCATGATCTCGGCGCAGCGGCTCGCCAAGTCGGCTAACAAGAACCTCGATGACGTCTACAAGGCGTTGTTCAAGTGATGAGGGGACGTCATGGGGAGTAACGTATCGACGGCCCGTGAAGCGCTCATGGCCGAGCTGCTGCAAGATGCCGACACCCTCGTGCGTCGCTTCGAGCAAGCAGACGAGGCACTGTCCGGAAAGATCGAGAAGGCGACAACGGACGCGGCCGGAAAGGCGTTCCTGGCCGCCAAGCTCAATTTCGAGTCGGTCATCGACAAGAACGCCGAGAAGCTCACCGAAGCTGGCCGACATGCAGCCGCGCAGATCGGGAATCAGCTCAATAGCGGCGCGGCGCAGGTCGTCGCCGCGAATGCGGCGTTTGAGAGCAAGGCGCGGCGGTTCGTGCTGCTGCTGGCTGGGTTCGCGTTTGTCGCCGGCGTGGTGGGCGGCTTCGTTGGCGCCAAGCTGGCCGGGATGTAAGGCGCAGGGGCGGACAAGCCCCGTAGGGGCGCGCAGGGACGCTGAACAGCGGCCCGGAGGCTGGACACCCCAAGGGTGGCCAGCTCAGGTGCGCGGCCGTCCACGCTTCGTCCACGGCCGGCGCCAGCGGCGCCGCCCCGGCCCGTCGGGGGTGCCCCTTGCACCCCCAGGGGTGGGGGAAGCGGTGGGCGAAGGGTGGGCGGACCTGCCGATTGCCGAACGTCCACGCCTGGTCCACGGAGCGCGGCCGCAAGGCCCGCCGGTGGGCGGTTCCGCCCGCCGGCGGCGATCGGTGGGCCAGGCGTGGACGTCTCGGCCCTCGCGCCGGCGCACCTGCATCCGGACGGGCGCTCCAACACGAACGCCGGCAGCGCCGGCGGCTGACCCGGTGCGCGACAAACCCCGCCGTTCAGGGCGGGGAGCAGCGCCGTGCGCTGCACGCCTTCCTGCCTCGGTGTAGCGGATCGACACGTACTGCACGCCCCGGTCGCTGTGGTGGATCAAGCGAATGCGCACCTTCTGGGCCGTACGTCCGCGAGGCCATCGAGAAGAACCAGACGGAGGGCGCGCTAGATCGCCTGCACACGTTCGTCATCAAGTTCTTGCGCATCGCCTGCGAGCCGCACGACATTGAGGTGAGCCGATCAACCGGCCGCCCGGTCGCGTCCACGAGACGCCCGTAGGGTGCAGGGCGCACGGTGTAGCGGATCAGGGTGCCGAAGGGGTCAAAGACAATGGCTCTTATGGGCTTCATGTATATATATACCTACCTATATACCTACATACCTACTCGAACAGCTCGCGCTCGAACTCGACGCCAGCCACCAGCGGCTCGCCGCTGGGCCAGCGCTTGGGCGGCTGGTGGTCACTGATGACCTGCACGTCCGTGTCATCGTTGACCACGGCCACGTCGGCGGCGTGCAAAGCGGCTTGCTTGCTTGCTTGCTCGAAGCGACAGGTTTTGGGGTCGGATGTTCAAAAGCGTCGGTAGGTATATATATACTTACCGAGTCACAGGGCCGGGGATGCACCCGGCAGGTCGAGGGCCAGCCGCCGCGCTGCCCATCGGTATGTATATACATAGATAGGAGCACCCATGATCTTCGCGTGTGTCAACACCAAGGGCGGCGTCGGCAAGACCACGACCGCCGTGCATCTGGCAGTGATGCTGGCCCGTCAGGGCAAGACGCTGCTCATCGACGGCGACCCGCAGGCCTCGGCCGCGAGCTGGGCGGCATGGCGTCGTGAGACGCAGTACGACCCGTCGCCCACCACCACCTGCCTCGCTGGCAAGGCGATCTTGGCCGAAGGCAAGCAACTGGCCACCGGCTTTGAGCACGTCGTCGTCGATGCAGGCGGCCGTGATTCCGTGGGCCTGCGCTCCGCGCTGCTGCTGGCCCAGAGTGCCGTGATCCCGGTCGGTGCCTCCAATCTGGACGCAGCGGCCATGACTGACCTGCTGGAAGTCGTCGAGCTGGCCCGCGACTACAACCCCGAGCTGGACGTGCGCGTGCTGCTGACCCGCGTCGATCCACGCACCAAGGATGCGGCCGAGATGCTGGAATTCTTGGCCGAGCAGAAGCTGACCGTGCTGCCCACCAAGGTCTGCGAGCGCGTGGCCTTCCGCCGCGCCATTGGCGAGGGTGCGACCGTTCAGGAGCTGGGCCGCGATCAAGCCGCCATCGCCGAGATGGAAGCCTTCTTCAAGGAGGTGATGGCATGAGCATGAAGGGCAAGCCCAACACGGCGCAGTTCAAGCCGCCCAAAGACCCGACCGCCTTCCTCGAAGGCGGGGAGGCGGACAAGGCCGAGAAGCCGCTGGTGGCACCTGCTGCCGTGACCACGACACCGGCAGCCACGCCGCCCGCTGCTGAGGAAACGCAGCGCTACGGCCGCGCACGGGTGCAAAAAATCTTCAACTTCCCCGAGGAACTGGCTGATCACCTGCGGCGCGAAGCGCTCAAGCGCTCGGAAGAGAAGGGCGGCCGGGTCACGGAGAAGGACATCGTGATCGAGGCACTGGAGGCCTTCCTCAAGGGTTGATAGGTATATATATACTTATCTATGTATATATATAACGATTTCCAGTATGGACTATAGTCCATACAAGCGACGACACTAACGCCATGCAGCAGAAGGCGCAACGAATTCTGATATTGTTGCGGTTGGGCGCGGAACAGGGTATAAATGATGCTGACGACAACTGCTAGTGTGGTCGCGCCGAAGGTTTTGAAGGAACTCATCGCCGCTGGGTCGGTTTCCGCCGCCCGAGTGGAACCCGGTGACAAGGGCCTTCTGATCCTAGTGCGGGCCGGAATGAATGAGCGAGTGCTGGGGGCTGCCCGTGGCGGCCTCCGGTACTTCCAGAGTCTCGATGGCGCTGCAAGCGTTTTGCAGGGCTACGGGATCATGAAGTTTGATGTGAACACGGAGCACTGGGTGCCCAAGACGATGGTGCGGGGCTACAAGCAAGCCCCGGCGTCTGTGGATGCAGACGAGTGACCGTCATGGCAAAGGAGAGAGCTGACCAGACAGCAGAAAACTGGAGAGTCAGAAACGACAAAGCCCGCTTTGGCGAGCGGGCCTTGACAGATAAACAGGGCAGGGTGCCCAGACAAATACAGCGTTCGCTTTGGCGAGTGAACTCTGTACCAGTGCAATAAAGCGACTGAAAGTGCTTCCATTGTACGAGTCTTAGCCCCTGCGCGCAAGCGTGCGCACGCCCCTACGGGACGTGTGATGAGGGGTTATGGCAGGTACAACGGTACAGAAACTAGACAACCAGACAGCAGACCGCTTTTTCCAGTCGGGCACCGCGCTCAATCGCGTGCTCACCGAAGCGCCCTATCTGCCGCGTTGCTCTGACGACAAGACGGCCACCCGCGTCCGGCCGCGCGAATACGCCATTCGCTACCCCTACATGCA
>NZ_CM002140.1:0-16244 GCF_000454545.1 Xanthomonas cassavae CFBP 4642 | reverse complement strand
ACTTTCTGGACATACCAGACACTCCAATCTCTGCCTCAAGCGCCCCTGCATTCCAGGAGGTTGCCAACCAGTCGGAGCTGTCGGTGCCTGCGGGAGAGTCTGTTGATTGCCCTGCAATCGCGCCCCCCCCCCTCCATCGAGCTATTCCCATGGCGTTGGACACTATCCCGCCCCTTCACCTTCAGCTTCATTGATAGCCAGTTCGTCCACGCATGCGACGGTCATGCCGGCTACCGCCAGCACGGGAAAGGGACCGACTCCCCCCGGCCTTCCCTCACAGGCTCCCGGCTCGAGCACGGCCCGGCCAATTCCCAGATCCACGCTGGCCGGGCGCCAGAAGGTGATCGACCCGGAAACGGGGGAAACCGTCTCAAAAGGCGCGCTGGCCGCGCGCCAGAAAAAGCGGTTGAACCGCCCTGGGCCGTGATAAGTGCGCTTTCAAGCTTCGAGTAGGCCCGGCACGAGGTTGGCTCGCTCAGGACTCACCTTGAGGGTCGGCAGGGATTGGTGTAAGAAACCTTTACTTACAGCAAGTTAGCTCACTTTTGGCTGTTTTTTACACGAATCCCTGCCGACCCTCATGGAGGGCACCGACCGGCACTGGTGAAGGCTTAACTGACTTCCCTGTTCCATTGCTCCCCGAACCCCTTCAAGGACAAGAGCCTAGACGCGATCCTCGGCGCCGACACCAAGGAACAGCATCAAATCGTGTTCGGCAACGTGCCGCCGGGCGGCTCGCCGCCAGATGGCGCGATTGCCCCGGCCGAAGCGGCGGCCGGAAACATGCAGCTCCTGCTCGCCCAGCAAGCCGGGCAGCCCGTCGAGGACTATCTATCGGATGCTGACAGCTTCGGTGCCCTGCCCGGTCCGCCGGTCGGCGCATATGAAACCCTGTCGGTGAACGAAATGCTGGCGACGGAAGCGGCCCGCCGGTTCCAGTCGGCGGACTGGAACAACGAGCTGACGCGCGTCACCAGCCGCGCGCTCTATGTGGACTTCGTGCGGGCGCAAGGTGTGTCGAACTACTTGCAGGAAGCCATCTACGACAAAAAACAGAGCGTCGAGGCGCTGCTTGCGGTGCTGACCAGCCAGCGGCTTGAGCATGTCCGAAAGCGCACGGCTGAGGCGCAGGAAAGGGCTGTGCGTGGCGACGCCGTGCGATCCGTGGAGTAATTCTGTAAATACGATTTTACGGAATTACGATTATACGACTTAATGCCCCGTCCAGCGTGCCCGCTGCGCGGCGCGCAGCTCGGGCATCTCGTCCAGCCCGCCGCGCTCGATCCAGCGCCACGCCTCGGCCAGCTCGCACGGCAGCCCTTCATTCCACGCCCGCACGTCCTCTAAGCCGGTGCCGGTCCATCGCCCGGTCACAACCCCGACCGTGTGGCTGTCTCGGCCGACACGCACGCCGTATTCGATCAGCGCCGCGCCGCCGGTCATGGCTTCGGCAAGCTCGATGCGCAGGAACGCGAAGTCATCGGCGTATTCCCGGCGTGAAAGGCTCGGCGTAACCAACCGTTCACGGATCAGCGAGGCAACCCCGATCACGGCCCGCCACCATCGACCATCGGCTGCGATTCGCTCTCGTAGCGCGTCCAGCTCGGCGGTGTTCTCGTCTGTCACTGCAAACCCTCAAGGCGCTTGACCGCCGAAACGAAGTCGAGCCGGAACAGGTGCATCGCAAGGTCGATAGCCCCGCCGCCGCCCTTCTCGGCACGAGTGTCGAACCATTTAGGCCCAGTCGCCAACAGCTCCACGCCGCCGCCGCCGATAGAAACATTCACGCGAATCGTCGTCTTGTCCTTGAGCGGCCGGAAATCGGGGTCGCGCTTCCAGTAGACGCCCAACAGGTCTAGCCCCTCGGGCACCGGCATGTCGCGCAGCCGGGCTAGCAGCTCGGTCGGGAAGGATCGGCGAGCGCGGCTCACTGGCGTACCCCTGCGAACTGGACCGGGGGCCGCGCCTGACGGCACGGCGGGCTACTCGGGAAGGGCACGCAACGGCCGCCGATCCCTTCCCCCGAACCCCCTTCCCTCTCCGGCCGCAAAGCGGCCTGCGCGCCGCCTACGGCGGCTTGCCGGGCTACTCGTGTTATTTCAACACGGGGGCTACTCCCGGCCTGCGGCCGGAGAACCGCGCCACACGTGAAACATGCCATCATGCGGAATCCTCAGTCGCGGGGGCTACGCCATTAGAAATAGGGGAGGGACTTTGGACACCAGCGGTTCCCGCCTCCGCGCCTGTAATACGGGAGGGACTTTGGACGCCCTCTCCTGCCGCATACAGAGCCGCCAGCGACTTGCTGACGCCCAGCCGGGCAGCGATGGCCCGGACGCTCAACCCCTCGGCTCGCAGCGCCTGCGCGGCCCTACGACGCTCCTGCGCGCCCTCTAGGTAGGTTTCCCGATCCACAGCACCCGACGCCCGCCTGCGCGCCTCGTCGCGCTTCCTGTCGCGTTTACGCCGCCGTTCGGCGGCCATGTCTCGGGAAATAAGCGTGCGGAGCTGCCGCTGCTCGTCGTCGGTGATCCTGAACAGGGAAATGAGGCTGTCGTTCTTGGGCGTGTACAGCGGCGGGAGCTGGCGGCCGCCGAAAGTGACCTTCTCGCCTGCCTCAAACGCCTTGGCCTTGCCGTAGAGCGTCATCAGCTCCTTGCTGCGGTAGTTCCATGCTGGGTCCAGTTCGCCGGCGAGCGCGGCCGCCTCGTGGTACATCTGGCTGCTGTGCGTCGCGCCGCTCAACAGCAGGAAATTGACCCGCCAGAACAGATGCTGCATGCGCTCGCCTTCCTGCACGCCTCCGCGCAGCTCGGCCAGCTTCCGAAGATCCTCTAGACGGTCCCACGCCAGTTGTCGGCCGGAGAAGCCGCGCAGGTTGTCGGTCTTGCCGCCGGGCAGGAGCTTGAGCTGCCGCCGCTCGACGCGATCGCGGCGCTGCTGCTCGATGGTCCAGCGCGCCACCGGCAAAAGTGCCTCGGCCATGAACTCGAACCCGTAGCGCACCGGCTCGCCGTCCGGGCCGTGTTGGACGTGGACGACGCGGCAGACGTTGCCGCTCTTGGTGTTGACGGTGTTGACCAGCCGCAGCACGCGCGAGGCGTCCTTGGCGATGGGATCGGCCCCCAGCGGGGCGAGGCGGTCCACCAGATACCGCTGGCAGGCGTTCCAGCGGGGCAGCGCCTGCCGCGGAATGGTGCCGTCCAGCAGCCATTTCGCCTGAATGCCGCGGCCGCTGTAGACCAGCAGCGAGGGCGTCGGCAGCCCTTCCTCGGCGCAATGGTGCAGGACGGCCGCCGCGAGCTGTTCCGGCGTCCTGTTCGCGGCCCAAGGCAGCCGGTAGGTGTCCAAATCAGCGAAAAGCAGCCCGATCCGGGCCAGATTCACCACACGGCGGTTCGGAACCCTGAACTCGGCCTGCGACAGCCAAGTGTCGCGCGTGGGGTCCACCATCGCCAGCACGGTCGGCATCACGGCCAGCTTGTAGCTGTCCTGCTTGCGGTGACTGCCCTGCCCTACCAACAGCGAGAAATAGCCCCAGCGGGCCGTATCGTGGTAGGCCCCGGCTTCATCTTCGGGACCAAATAGCGCGAGCTGCGCCGATGATCGTGTGTCCACCTACCCTCCGGGTCCGGGCCTGCGCGAAAAATCCGCGCATGCGCCATTGCGTCCCGGAAGCTGGCGAGGTAGAATTGTTCTTAGCGTTAAGAACGTTCTACGGCTTTCCAGCCTTCGGAACAGATACCTGCAAACCCTCCGTGCCACCGGGGGGTTTTGCTTTTTCTGGCCCGGCTGCGGTGCCACCCGCCGCCCGAGCGCCTGTTACGTCGTCGCCTGCTCCTTCTTCGCTGCCCGCTGCTGGTATTTCAGCGTGCGAGGCGTCCAATTGTCGATCTTGGCCGCCCACTCGGTGATGCCCGCCTGCTGCAAGATGCTGGCTGCGCCATCAACGGACTGGAAGAAGCGCGGCCGCAAGGCTCGCTGCACTCCCAGCACGCGGTTCTGGTTCGCCACGCGCAGTACGATCACCAGCCCTTTCTCGTCGTCAACCGAACGGATGCAAGCACCTTGCACGGCACCGGCACCGGCCAGCTCACGGAAAATGGGCGGCGAAACAATGGGGACCGACTCCAAATCAACGTCATACGACTCAAGCATGCCCGGATTCTCGCTCATTTGCAACGCTAGTGCAATTAGCGTTGATTGCCGATAGTTGGATTATAATCCATCTCTGCGATTTCCGTAAAATCGCAAAGGCGCAAATACAGAATTACGATTTTACGATTTTCGTGACCACTCGCGCAGCAGCTCGCGCGCCACGTCCGCGATCTTCACGCCCTCGTCGGCGCACTTGCGCTTGATGTCCCGATGCAGGCTTTCGGCCACGTCGATGGTCAGCCGCTTCATCTTCTCGGCGGGTTCGGCAGGCGCGGTAGCCGTAGCCGGGGCAGCACGTTTGGAAACCCATTCGTCGGCGTTGCCCGCAGGTGCAGGCCGGGCGGTCGGCTTGCCGCCAATCTGGATTTTCTTGCTCATCGTGCGAACTCCATCAGCTCCTTGCGCACGGCCTCAATCTCGGCCGCTGCCGGTCCCTCGGCGTCGATTTCATGGACGGCCTGCCCTCGTGCGACGGCTTCGGCGAATACGACGCGCTGCGTGACGGATGCCGCCAGCGCGGGGACCGGATAGGCGGCGAGGGCTTCGCCCACGTCGCGGCCAATCGCCGTATTTACGATTTTACGATTCACCACAAATGCGGCTTTCAGTGCGTCCTTGTAGACGCGGGCCTCCTCGATCAGCTTCACGACTTCATCGGCGGCCCATATGTCGTAAGGCGAAGGCTGGACCGGGATCAGCACCACGTCCGCCGCCATGATCGCCGAGCGGGCGAGGTCGGTCACACGCGGCGGGCCGTCGATCACGATGTGTTCGTAACCCTGCCCGAGCTGGGCAATGTCCTTGTGGACGGTCGGCCGGGGAAACCCGACCACCGAGAACAGCGGTTCGCCATCGCGAGCGGCGGCCCAATCCAAGGCGCTGCCTTGAGGGTCGGCGTCGATCAGCAAGACGCGGGAGCCGTCCCGCGTGAGGCTGGCGGCGAGGTTCACGGCCAGCGTTGTTTTCCCGACGCCGCCTTTTTGGTTCAACAGACCAACGATCACGATTGACTCCTTTTCCGTATTTACGGAATTACGATTTTACGATTTTACAGATGCAAGGCAAGTGGCTTGTGCCGCCCGCCTACGCTTCCGCCTGTGCCTTCTGGTGTTCGGCCCACACGCGCTTGACGGTCGCCGGGCTGCATCCGGCAAGCCGTGCCGTGTCGGCGATGCTGCGGCCAGCAGTCCGCAGCGCGACGATGCGCTCGTGGGCCTTGGTATCGGCCTTGCGGCCCGTATAGCGGCCCTTCTTCTTCGCCAGCTCGATGCCCTGTCGCTGCCGCTCGCGGCGGTCCTCGTAGTCGTCGCGGGCCATCTGCAACGCGACGCGCAGGAGCATATCCTGCACTGCGTCCAGCACGATGCGGGGCACGCCCTGCGCAACGGCAGCAAGCTCGGACAGGTCCACGATGCCCGGCACAGCCAGCCGCGCGCCCTTGGCGCGGATCGCCGCGACAAGCTGCTCCGCTTCTTCGAGCGGCAGACGTGAAATCCGGTCGATCTTCTCCGCAATGACCACTTCGCCGGGTTGCAGGTCCGCGACCATGCGCAGCAGCTCGGGCCGGTCAGGACGTGCGCCGCTGGCCTTCTCGCGGTACACGCCCGCGACGTAATACCCGGCGGCCTTAGCCTCGGCGATCACGGCATCCTGCCGCTGCAAATCCTGTTCGTCGGTGCTGACGCGCAGATAGACGCGGGCGATCTTGCGTTCCAGCTCGGGCATCAGGCCGTGACCTCAGCGTCGACTGGCTCCGTGACTGAATCGAACCAGCGACGGGCGTGCAGACATTCACCGGCCGTAGGGCGGGACAGCTCGACAAGGTCGGCCATGAACGCCATCAACAGGGCTTCCGGCGCGACGTGGGCGCGCTCGCAGAATCGAGCGAACGGGCCGGGCAGGGGCAGGGTAATGGCATTGGTGTTCGTGCTGTTCATCGGCTCGGCTCCTAAGAACCACTGGTCGGCATAGGTCTCGCCGCGCTTGTCGTATGTTGCGAAATCGAACGACCGATTGGCTTCCCTCGATCCGGGCCGCCGCTCGCAAGAATTGGCGTAGTTGGCCAGCAGCTCGGCATCTTTCGGCAAGTCCTCGATGCCCTCGAACTGTTCCAGCGCAGATTCCAGAACCTCGACCGGGTGTTCGCATACAGCGATTCCGGCGACTTCTTCAAGCACCTTTCCCGACCACTGGCCGGACGGTGTGCGGTACACATGCAAGTAGTGTGGCATAGAGCCTCCGAGTGGGCCGGTTGAACGGCGAAATAGGGTTTACCCTTTTGAGCCATCCTAGCTGGGCATGGCTCAAATTTCAATAGCCGATCCTATTTAGCTAGGCTCAATCTGCCAATTCATTTTAGCCAGTCAGCAGGCATTCAGGGATGGCCCCTGACCTCCATATGTGGTAATGTGGGGATGTGGGAATTTACGAGGTGATCGCATGAGCCGCTTAACCATCGACATGACCGACCAGCAGCACCAGAGCCTCAAGGCGCTTGCGGCGTTGCAGGGCAAGACGATCAAGCAATACGCGCTCGAACGGCTGTTCCCCGGCGACACCGACGCCGATCAGGCGTGGCAGGAACTGAAAGCCCTGCTCGGCGACCGGATCAAAGCCGGGCTGTCCGGCAATGTGTCGGACAAGAGCATCGACCAGATTCTTGATGAAGAACTGGCCGAAGGTGGCCGTGCTTGAACTACGTCCTGACCGACGACGCGGAAGCCGACTTGCGCGGCATCATCCGGTACACGCGCAAGGAATGGGGCGCGACGCAGGTGCGCACCTACGTCGCGACGCTGAAAGCGGGCATTGCCCGCGTCGCAGCAGGGCAGGGCGTATTCAAGGAACTGGACGCACTCTATCCCGCGCTGCGCATGGCCCGCTGTGAACATCACTACGTGTTTTGCCTGCCGCGCCAGAACGCGCCCGCGTTGATCGTTGCGATCTTCCACGAGCGCATGGACCTAATGACGCGACTGGCCGACAGGCTCAACGATTGAGGATCGACCGATGACCCGCCCGCGCTACACGCTGGATGCCGTCCTCGATGGCGTCGCCGATCCCGCTGCGATGCCGGAACCGGCATGCAAGCGCCTTGACCCGATCCGGCCGGGCGAACCGCCAGTGCGCCGCCTGACCGATGCCGAACTCGTCGCACTGCGGGAGGAAATGCGCGAAGCCGGGCAGCGCATGAAAGCTCGCCTACGCGCCCGCGAAGCCGCCCGGAATGCCGGGACTCAGCGTTTCATCGCATCGGCCGACCGCCTGCCATCATAACGCGCTACCGTAACGTAACGCGCTACGATGCCCCGGGGTGGCGGGGTGTCCCCGCCGGTGACGGGCCGCGCCCGCGCGGCCGCTCTGGCTGTCCCGTGAACCGCCCACCGCCGCACCGCCTCGGCGCGGCCGTCGCCCATCCGCTGCCGCACACCATCCCCGCGTCCACGCTGACCCAATTTTCTGTATTTACGATTACACGATTTTACGATTGAAAACGGATTGTCCACGGCCGGGCCGCAGGCCCGCCCCCGGCCCGGAGACCTCCATATCGGAGGGCCGGGGGGAAGCGGTGGGCAACCCATCAATGCAGCTTACTGGAATCATCCCCGCGCCAGCTCTGCCACCGCGCAGCCATCGCAGCCGTCACGCCTCGCGCGTCGGCGTTCATCAGCGTGTGGTGCGCCTGCACGACCGGGCCGCTGACGCCCGGCAGGTCCGCGTAGATGTACGGGGCAAACGCCCGCGCGAACGCGCCGAAGTCAGCCACCGGCACACCGTCGAGCGATGCCGCGACCTCGCCGACGATCTTCCCATCAACCGGAATCCACCGCGCCCGGAAGTCGCCACGCTGCCGCCGCTGCCCGGCTGCGTCCACGTCGCCGAAGTCCAGCCAGACCGCCAGCGGCCCGGCATCCGGGCGACCGGAAAGGGCGACGATGTAGCGCGATGCGTCGCCCAGCTCGCGCGTTAGCTCGTCGCTGACGCCGAACAGGCCGGGACCGTCGCAGTCGCGGAAGATCGCCGCTAGGACTTCGCGGCCGAACACGGGCAGGGCAGGGTGGTCGATCAGCTCGGGCAGGGCAGGGGATGGCTGCATCGTCAATGCCTCCGTGTGGACCGGATCGGCGCTTTCAGGGCGGCCGTCATCGCGCGATGCTGGTCGATTTCAGCGTGCCGGGCTGTGACCGGCCCGGCCATGACCGGCAGCCGCAGGTAGTCGAACAGCACGGCGGCGAACGTCGCGAAAGGCGCTTGCTCGCCGTCGAGCGTCGCGCGGGCCTCGGCGATGCGCTCGCCATTCCACCGTGCGAACAGCTCGCCCAGCTCGCGGCGATTGCGGGCGTCCGCATCCTGCGTGCCGAACTCGATCCAGACGGCCAGCGGGCCATCATCCGGGCGGCCCTGCGCGAGGACGCAGTAGTGAGTCGCGGTGCCCAGCTCGCGGGTGATTTCATCATCGCGCGGCCAGCGGCCGGGGCCGGGCACGTCGCGGAACACGTCGCGCACCACACCGGCGATGTAGGGCAGGGGATCATTCATCGGTCTATTTCCGAGTCATCGCGGCCGCGCTCGATGGGAAATTGCCGCATCGCTTCCGCAAGCCACATCGCCGCCGCATAGTGAGATTTCGACGCTTCGGAGTCGCGGCCGCGCTGCGCATACAAGGTGCGGGCATGCTCCGCGACTTCTCCGGTCGGGTCGGCGGCGATCAGGCGTAACAGCCCGAGAAACGCATTGCGGTCGCCGCGCGACAGAATTTCATCGACGCACGCGAGTGTGAGCCGGTCATTGCTGAATCGTACCGATTGCCCGAGACGGGCTGCATCATCGTTCACGGCTGTTTCCTCTTGGCTTGCTCGTATGCGGCAATCGTCTGGCGACAATGCCGGTCATCGAACCGCAGCGACCGCCGAACCGATGCGGGCGGCACGCGCCCGGCGTGCTCCGGCGCGGCAGGCGGCCATGCCCCAGCGTCCCAAAGCTGTTTGCGCTCGGCCTCGGGCATGGTTTCAGCAATACGGGCGGATGGCTGCCACCACGCGATCCATTCCGCTACGTCCCGCGCGGCGGCAGGTTCCCACGGGCCATCAATCGCAAGCGCCAACGCAATGCGGTACGCCTCGGCGTTTTGTTCAGGCGTAGCCGCTGCGCGCAACATCGACAAAATCGTGATCCGATGCCCGATCATCGGAGCCGTGTCACCCTCCCGCCAGTCAAGCATCCGCACGTTGTCCGCATCGACGCCCGCCGCGATCAGCATCCGGGCAAGATCAGCGGCATCAACCGAACGAAAGTGCTGGCCTGTTGGCAGCTCGGCGACAAGCTCGTTACCGTCGAGCGTGACTGTAACGGCGCTTTTCTGTATCGCAAAAGCCATCGGTCTATCTCCCTATCTCTGGCCCGTTGTTTGCCGGAGTGTTGTCGTCATCGCGACCGCGCTCCTGCTGCTGCTCGCGCTCGGCGGCCTGCTGCTTTTGCTTCTCTGCGCGCGCGCGAACTTCGGCCTCGCGCCGGGCGC
This sequence comes from Xanthomonas cassavae CFBP 4642, assembly GCF_000454545.1. Classification (NCBI taxonomy): domain Bacteria; kingdom Pseudomonadati; phylum Pseudomonadota; class Gammaproteobacteria; order Lysobacterales; family Lysobacteraceae; genus Xanthomonas; species Xanthomonas cassavae. The sequence continues at coordinate 6,568 of NZ_CM002140.1, read as the reverse complement.
GGGCGTCGTCGGGCTGCTGCTCTGGTGCTGTGTCCTTCTCCTGCGAACTGGTCGCCATGAGCGCGGCCATGCGGCCGCTGGCCCATTCTTCATGCTCCCGGCTATATTTCTCTTGGGCCTCCTTCCACGCCTGCGCGCGGAACTCGCGTGCGTCAGGCGCGTCGCTGCGCAGGTACGCCATGCGCTCCTGCACCTGCTGGTCAATCTTGCCGTGGTCGCGGTCCCATAGATTGCGTTCCTGCCGCTTCATCCAGCGGGAAACCACACCGGACGCCAGCGCCGGGTCCGGCCGCTCGCCGTACCGTTCGCGGAACTCACGTTCGAGCTGCTGCCGGTACACCTCGCCCGCCTGCTGGATCGCCAACGCCTCCACGACCTCCTGCACCGGCTCCACGGGTCGGGGCCGGGCAAGGGCAGCCGCTGCTTCCTCGGCCGTCATCCTGCGCGCGGGCGGCTCCTGCGGAGCCTCTGGCGGCCGCTGCGGGCTTCCGCCGTCGCTGGCGATGGTTCCCCTGTGCCGCGTCCAGTCCGGCCGCTGGCCGGGCGTCCGACGCGCTTCCTGCCGCTCGCGCAGGCCCTCGATGCGGCGGCGCTCAAGCTCGGGATCGCTGAATCGAACGTCAAGCCCGCGTTCCACGGCAACGGCAAGCACGCGCTGCCGGAACTCGTCCGGCCCGGTGATGTTCAGCGCGGTGCCGCCGAACTTCTCGCGCGCGAGCAACAGCCCGGCCTCGATAGCGTCGGCATCGCGCTGGCCTTCGGTCGTGTAGTCGATCCTGCGGCCGGAATCCCTGAATGCGTCGCGGCCGTCGAGCTGGTACGCCACGGTGCCGGTGTCGCGATCCACGTTCCAGCTCACGCGCTCCGACAACCGGCGCGGCGGGGCCGGATCATGCACTTGGCCGTCGCTGACGGCCAAGTGCGGCCCGTTCTCGGCTACTGCGTCGGCACGCTCGATTTCCCGCGCCTTGCGCTTGTCGGCATAGGCCCAGCCCCTGACCTGTCGGATGGCGGCCGGGTCGCCTTCTTGCGCGCGATCCGCAACCCAGCTCCGATAGTCCTGCGGCCGCTCTTTTCTGAACGTCTCACGCTCGGCTTTGATCGCCTCGGCCAGCTCCTTACGCTCGGCCGCCGCCTGCATTGCCGCGACGCTGTAGAACGCCCGGCGTTCGGTAGGCGACAAGCCGCTTTCACGGATACGCTCGCGCTGTGCCTTCGCCTTCGTCGCCAATTCGCGGCGTCGCCGCTGCTGGCCTTCGTACATGTCGGCGCGGGCCGGGGCCTTCGCTGCGTTCCAGTCGGTGCGATAGCTGTCATAGCGGCTGCGCAGCTTCGCCCGCTCGAACGCCCGCGCATCGCGCTGTTCCTCGCGCATCTTGAGATCGCGCTTCGGCCGCTCCTTCACGTATTCCCGGCGCGGTTCCGTGCGTGCAATCTCCGGCGTCGGCTCCTGATACTCGCCCAGCTTCGATTTCAGCCGAGAACCGCCCAACGCCTGCGCCATCGTGGACGCTTTCACTGGAACCGCATTTGGGTCGCTCGTGCTGTGAATCGCGAAGCCCGGCCCCTTGGGTTTGATCGCTAGACCATGCACCCCAAGCGCCTTGTGCAAGGCTTGCCAGTCGCCGCCATTCTGCAGTGCCGCCAGCGCGTCATTTTTCGGCTCTCCCTGCACGTATGACGCCAACGATTCCGCGTGACTGAATGCCTCCATTTTGCGCGCCTGATCTGGCTTGTTCTTGCCCTTGGCTTCACGTTCCGCGATACGCGCTTGGGCGCTGGCGTGCCTGTAATCGACAACCTTCTCCCCGCCCTGTTCACGCACTACAAACGGGCCTTGTTCGACATGCTGCCAGCCCTGGGCAATCTCGATTTCGCGAGCTGACCGAACCGCCGTCATATAGCTGTGATTCAAACCGGCAGCCCTGCCGGTTTCAGGATGCACACGATTGGCAACAAAGTGAATATGCACATTGTCGGTGTCCCGATGCACGGACATGACATACTGGTGCCCCTCCATTCCCTGATTTTTCAGATGCAGAAGTCCAGCCTCGTGCATCTGTTCATCGGTTGGGTTCTCGCCCGACTGCCAGCTAAGCACACCCGCGAAAACCGGGTCTTTGATGCGTGCGCTCAAGGCGGACGTTCCCCACATTTCAATCGCCGCCGTTTCCAACGAATGGCAGTTCGTGAATGTCGTCACCATACCCCGGTCGATCACTTCCCCGGTCTCGGGGTCGATCTGGTCGCGCAGACTGGCGATGTAAGACACCGCCGAATGAAACGATGTGCCGCCATCGTTGCGCTTGCCGAAAAGCTCAATAATCATCAGGCCCGGCCTCGTCGTCTAAGCCCATTTCGGCCTCGTCCGGTCCAAGCCGCTTGAGTGCCAATGTCAGCTCGTCGCCCGCCGCTTTCAATGCCGCAAGCACGGCAGAATACTCGGCGCTTCGCGCCTTCCCGCCTTCATAGAAAAGGTGTTTTTGTAGGCCGCCCAGCCGCCGCATTTCTGCCGCCACGCCCACGACTTCCGCGACTGCTAAGCGGTCCTGCCGGTCGCGCAGCTTCCGGCCAAGCGACGCGGCCCGGATGAATGCCGACACCGTGTTCCCCGATGCCGCCGCCTTCTCCTGCACGTCCGCATATTCCTCGGGCGTCATGCGCGCATAGGCAACGACAGTGCGCTTGCGCGTTTCAGACTTCTTGCGCGCCATCGCGAACGCTCCATCTGGCGGCAGCGCCGCAATGACTGGCCGCACGGCGGCGGGGTCTCGGGGCGAAGCCCTGAGCAAGATTGTTTAGGCTGGTGAAATGAGGGCGAACGCCCGAATTGAACCGGCCGGTGCCTGACTGTCCGCTTGCGGACGGTCGGGCAAAACACAGCTTGCCCGCGCTCTTTATATGTCGCCGTGCAAAACAATGGCGGCACGGTATGCCGCGACAATGGGCACAAAGCAAAATCAAATGGCGGCGAGCGTTTAGCATGTCTCGTGTATACCACAACGGCGGTTTGTTGACTAGACGACACGAAAGCCCGATGATTTCGATACCTGCGCTATCGTGGTAACGGCCGGGTACAGTTGACATCATCCCAACACCAAGCGAGGCAGACATGGCCGCGACCAGGCGCAAGACCTACGAACCCGACATTTTCCGCGCGCTCGATCAGGAGTTCGCTGCCGCGCCAGAAGTGCCCGCAGGCGAGCGCCCGGCCACCGCTGCGGAGCTGGTCGAAGCCCTGCGCGGCCGGATCAAAGAAATGGCCGGCAAGGGCTACACGTTGGATCAGATCATCGAGCGGATGAAAGCCAAGGGCATCGAACAACCGCCCGTGCGAGCCGTGAAAGCTGCAATGCGCGGCGATACCGCCCGCCAGAAGCGCCCGCGCCGCAAGCCTGCATCGCAGGCGGGAGCTTGAATGCAACGCGGCCGGGCGCGGCGCTCCTCAAGGGAATGAGCTATGCCTGAAATCCAAGTCGGCGAGCGCGGGAACGCGCAATGGTTCAAGTATGTGATGCTGCCGCGTGTCGTCCTGTTCGTGCTGGCCGCGTGGCTGGGAATCTGGATCGGCACATGGCCGTTCGCTCCGTCCGGAATGGCCCGCGCAGGGTACGCTTTCAATCTGGCGCTCTGGACCGGTATCCCCGTCAGTATCGCGTACATGCTATATCTTGGTTGGCGCGACCGGAAGGCGGACAAAGAAGCCGCAACCCAGCCAGCAGCAACGCAGGACGTTGACGACGCGCAGCGCGAGGCATGGCGGCACGATTTCAAAGGGCTTTTCATCGGCCATTCGACGGGCTTTCTGCAAGCGCGAAAGCCCGACAATTCGGGTTGGCCGACGCCCGAAGGTGCGCCCATTGAGCTAAGCCCGGAAGATGCCGCAAAGAACATTCTGGTACTCGGTGGCATCGGCTCAGGTAAGACAACCCGTTCCGTCAATCCGCTGCTCTCTCGTGTGCTGCAACAGAGCCCCGGCGCGCTGATTTTCGACATAAAAACAGATTACCGGGACACGGCGGAGAAGATCGCCGAAGCCTGCGGCCGGTCAGTCAAGATCGTGGGCGACGGCGGCATGACGTTGAACCTGTTCCGGGGATGCACGCCGGAAGTCGCCGCGTCCTACCTGAAAAGCTGTTTTCTCACCGAAGGGCAGGGCCACGGCGACAGCGCGTTTTGGGTTGATTCTGCCGTCGAGTCGTGTCGGCACGCACTCAACCTCCTGAATCTGCTCGATCCGCCGAATTACAGCATCGCCGGGTGCTATGAAGCCGTGTTCTATGACAGCGTGCGCGACAAGCTACTTGCCGCCGGAGCCGAGCAAATCGAGAGCATGACAGACCGGCAACAGCGCCTTTTCTTGCAGTCGCAACGGTTCTTTGTGGAAGTCTGGAACAAGCATGATGAAAAGCTGAAACGCAACATCATGGGAACCATCAATTCCGTGCTGTCGCCGTTCAACCATCCCGACCTTGTAGATGCCTTCTCGCAAGCCAGCGTGCAGGGCGAGGCCGATCTATCGGAATTGATCCGAGACGGGGCCGTGTTCATCGTCAATTTGCCGGTCACGAAGTACGGCAAAGAAGGCGCACGCTTCGCTTACCTGCTGATAAAGCTGCGATTCTTCACGATGATGCGGGAGCGCAAGCAACATCCCGAGTGGGATCAGCAGCGGCATGTGGCGTTCATCTGCGACGAATACCAAGCAATCATTGATCCCGTGTCCGATGGCGACTTTTGGGACAAGAGCCGCAGCACAAAGACGGTCGGCATTGTTTCCATGCAAGGCGTCGCCTCGTTGACGCAAGCCTTGGGCGGAAACAGGCAGGCATCGGACGCGATACTGCAAAACTTCCGGCAGCGCATCATCTACCGTACCGAGGACACCGAAACGCTGCGCATGATCCAGTCCGTTTTAGGACAAGTGGACGTGACAGTGACAACGGGCAGCGCGAGCTATTCCGAGTCCCGCAGTAACCCGACCGGCCTGCACGGCAGCGCAAGTCGCAGCGAGTCCACAAGCGAGACGGAAAGCACGAGCATGACGCGGCAAGAGCTGTTCGGCCCAGCCGACATGCGTGCTCTGACTGCCGACGAATGCCTGTTCATTGGCAACATCGCGGAACGCTCGGTCGATGAAGTGCTGCGCGTTGAACCCCTGTATATGTGAGGCGTGACGGCATGGCTTGGAACAAGAACGCGACGGGCAAGAGCTGGGAACAGGTGCGGATTTTAGACCTCCGGTTTGCGAAAGCTGGGCTGGCGTTCGGCGTGATTGTCGGCGTGCTCGCTGGCCTCTTTTTCCTGCCCTGAACTGCTACGCTTGCCAGCAGGCAACAGCGAGGGCAGCGGCATGGCTTGGGACGTGAACGAGTTAGCGCGGCGCATCGACCCGCGCGGGAGCGGCGGGGTCGTGGTCTATGGCCTCATCATCGCCGTGGCGGTCTACGTGGCCGCCTCACATACATGGCGCACAGGTCGGGCGGAGATGCAGACGCAGGCCGATGCACAGGCGCAGCAGCTCGCCGACGCGCAGGCTGCAAAGCTGGAAACCGCGCGACTGGCGGCGCAGTCCGTAGTCGATCTACATCAGCATTGCCAGACTTACCCGGCCGATTATGGGTGCGAAAACCTACACGGAAAGTCACTTGATGAAGTGCTGGAAATGCAGCGTAAACAGCAAGCAGAAGCCATCAATTCCGTTCGTTAAAAATGCCACCCTCTGCACACCATAAAGCCACTTATTGCAAGCTAGAAAAATCGGTGCAATCCTCGCGGTAAAGCTACGCGCGCGCGTAGCGTGGAATTGCCGCCGATGCCAATGCCATTCAGCCCTTGCCCCTCTGACGGGGAACCTTGCACCGATCAGTCGGTGGCGATCCTGCGCGAGGTTTTCGGCCCGGTCATTGACCAGCTCGCGGCCGGTGCCGACCCCGACACCGTAAGCGCGACGGCAAACATCCTCGCGTCGATGTTCAGCGTGTTCAATTCTGGCGTGCTGGTCGTCGGGTCGCTTATCGTGTCCTACGTCGCGGCAGTCGGCGTTCTGAATACCGCGAACGATGGCGAAGCGATGGGCCGGAACTGGTCGTCGCTCTGGACGCCCGTTCGTATCGTCGCAGGTGGTGCATCGCTGCTGCCGACTGCAAGCGGCTTTAGCTTCATCCAGCTATTCGGCCTCATGGTCGCGCTGTGGGGCGTGGGCCTCGCAAATGCCGTCTACGACAAGGGCGTCACGCTCGGGCTGCTCAAGCCCGAAGGCTTGATCGCAACCGTCAATGATCCCGGCAGCCAGTATGGGCTGCGCCAGTTCGCCCGGCAGTATGTCGCGGCGAGCTACTGCGCGAACGCTGCAAATTCGATCTTTGCAGGCTTCGGCGGAAACACGCCGCAGGTGCGTGCCAATAGCGAGCCCGACCGCGTGTTCAATGCCGGAGGCCGACGCGAATACGTGTTCGAGATCAAGGACCGGAACCGGACGACGAATCTGGCCGGTGGCGCCCCCATTTGCGGCACAGTGAAGGTCGCCGAGTACCACGCCCAGCCTCGCGACGACGCGACGGCGCAA
>NZ_CM002139.1:5063209-5197712 GCF_000454545.1 Xanthomonas cassavae CFBP 4642 | reverse complement strand
GCCTTGCGCGACGGCTCGGCCGACCCGGACCTGGTCAGCCCTGATCGCGACAGCCATTTCACCCTGGCGCGGCTGTCCTACACCCGCCTGCAATACCTCACCCGCACCCAGCGGCTGTATTTCAAGTTCAGCGGCCAATACAGCGACGACACGCTGGCGCCGCTGGAGCAGTTCGCCGTGGGTGGGCCCGACAGCGTGCGCTCCTATCCGGTGTCCGACGCGCTGGGCGACCGCGGCTACTACACCGCGCTGGAATACCACGTCGATGCGCCGGGCTGTGCCGATGTCGCCTCGCCGTTCAACGGCCGCCCGTGGCGCGAGCTGCTGGAGCTGGACGTGTTCGCCGACCACGCCCGCGTGTACGCGGCCGACGGCGTGGCCGCACCGGCGACCTTCGACGCCGCCGGTGTGGGCTTCACCTTCCGCCTGCCGCAGTACGCCAATTTCGAATGGCGCCTCACCGCCGCCCTGCCGACCGGGAGCCGCAACACCTCCGATGGTCGCGACGACGCCCGCATCTACACGCGTTTCGGCTTCACTTTCTGAGGGATCTGCGCATGCACGCCAACCACACTGCCGCCACTGCCGCATCCCGCCTCTGCCCATCGTCGCTGCAGCGTTCGCCGCTGGCGCTGGCGCTGGCGCTGGCTGCCGCGCTCACCCTGAGCGTGCAGGCCAACGCGCAGACCGTGCCCAGCACCCAGCTTCCCACCGGCGGCAGCATCGCCGGCGGGACCGGCACGATCAACGCGCCCAGTGGCAATACCCTGGTGATCGACCAGACGTCCGCGCGCATGGCGCTGGACTGGTCCAGCTTCAACATCGGCTCGGCGGCCACGGTCAGATTCAACCAGCCCTCGGCCAACGCCGCGGTGCTGAACCGGATCAACAACGGCTCGGCCACCTACATCTTCGGCAATCTCAGTTCCAACGGGCAGGTGTTCCTGCTCAACAGCAATGGCGTGATCTTCGGCAGCAGCGCGCAGCTCAATGTCGGTGGCCTGGTCGCCAGTACCCTGGGCACCGATCCAGCCAGTTTCATGAGCGGCAATGACGTGCTGGATGCCGGCGGCAACACGGTGGCGCTGATGTCCAACAGCGGCACCATCACTGCCGCCGCCGGTTCGGTCAACCTGATCGGCGGCAAGGTGGTCAACGACGGCACCATTACCGCCACTACCGGCAACATCAACCTCGCCGGTGCCGACAAGGTCACCCTCACCTTCGAAACCGGCGGCTTCAGCGTCGTCGTCAACAAGGCGCTGCAACTGGCCTTGGACAGCCTGGCGGTGGACAACAGCGGCACCTTGAGCGCCCCCGGCGGCACCATCACACTGCAGGCGCGCGCGGCCAGCGGCATCTTCGACCAACTGATCAACAACAGCGGCGTCATCCGCGCCGCAGCGCTGTCCGGCAGCGACGGCAGCGTGTCGTTGGTGGCCAATGGTGTGACCGGGGTGGCGATCGGCGGCAATGGCAGCATCGATGTCGATACCGGCACCATCAGTTATTCCACCAACGGCAGCGTGGAGCAGACCGGCGCGTTGACCGCCGGAACCCTGTTCAGCCAGACCAATGGCAGCGCCAGCTTCACCGGCAGCAACCGCATCGCCGACCTGGGCGCAGTGGAAGCGCTGGGCAACCTGAGCGTGTCCAACACCATCGGCCTGACCCAGTCCGGCGCGGTGACGGTGGGCGGCACCAGCACCTTCTCGCTGGCTGGCCAGACGCTGGCGCTCACCGATGCCGGCAACCAATTCACCGGTGCGGTGACCCTGAGCAGCGGTGCCACCCGGATCACCGACAGCGGCGCGCTGACCCTGGGCACCCTGACGACCGGCAACCTCACCGCCACCAGCACCGGCGCGCTGAACCTGGGCAGCGGCACGGTGACCGGCACGCTGGAGGCCACCAGCAACAACGGTGCGATCACCCAATCCACCGGCAGCGGCCTCACCGTCACCGGGACCAGCAACCTGCAGGCCGGCACCGGTGCGATCACCCTGACCACCCACCGGCAGCAACGACTTCCAGCAAGCGGTGAGCCTGACCGGCGGCACCACGCAGCTCACCGACGGCGGCGCGCTGACCCTGGGCACGCTGAGCACCGGGAACCTCACCGCGACCAGCACCGGCGTGTTGAACCTGGGCAGCGGCACGGTGACCGGCACCCTGGCGGCCACCAGCAACAACGGTGCGATCACCCAATCCACCGGCAGCGGGCTTACCGTCACCGGGACCAGCAACCTGCAGGCCGGCACCGGTGCGATCACCCTGACCACCGGCAGCAACGATTTCCAGCAGGCGGTGGGCCTGGTCGGCGGCGTCACCCAGATCGTCGACGCCAACGCACTGCAGCTGTCCAGTCTCAACACCGGTGCGCTCAGCGCCACCAGTACCGGCGCGCTGACGCTGGGCAACGGCACGGTAGGCGGCGCACTGACGGCCATCAGCCACGGTGGCGTGATCAACCAGACCGGCACCTTGAACGTTACCGGCAACGGCACGATCAACGCCGGCAGCGGCGCCATCGCCTTGGGCAACAACAGCAACGACTTCACCGGCGGGCTCAGCCTCACCGGCACCGACATCAACGTGCACGATCGCAACAATCTGTCGGTCACCGCACTGAGCAGCGGCGCCAACAGCGCGGTCGATCTGTTCTCCAATGCCACGCTCACCCTATCGGCTTTCGCCATCGACACCGGCACCGCATCGCTGCGCCTGGCCTCCAACGGCGGCGCATTGAGCACCGCGGGCAGCGTGCGCGGCGGCACAGTGAGCCTGCGCGCGCGCGACGGCATCGGCATCGGCCACAACGTCGATGCCGGCACGCTGATCCTGACCACCGGCAATACCGCCGTCACCCAGACCGCCGGCGACATCACCGTCGCTGGCGTCACCAATGCCGGCATCGGCACCGGCGCGCTCAGCCTGACCGGGGCAAACAACGATTTCGTCGGTCGGCTCGATCTCGCCGCCGGCAGCGTGCAGCTCAACGATCGCAACGACCTCAGCCTGGGTGCGTTGAACACCGGCGCGCTCGCGGCGACCAGCCATGGCGCGTTGACGCTGGGCAGCGGCAGGATCAACGGCAACCTGAGCGCCGGTAGCAACGGCGGGCCGATCACCCAGACCAGCGCGTTGATCGTGACCGGCACCGGTGCCCTCGATTCCGGCAGCGGCGCCACCACGCTGATCAACGCCGGCAATGATTTCCAGGGCGCGATGAGCCTGGCGGGCAACGGCATCTCGGTGCGCGACACCAACGATCTTACCGTCGCCGGGCTCGCCCCCGGCAGCAACAGTGCCGTCAGCCTGTTGGCAGGCGGCACGCTCAGCCTGCCTGCGCAGGCGCTGGATACCGGGACCGGCGATCTGTCGCTGATTTCGCTTGGCGGCGCACTGAGCACGGCCGGCTCGCTCGCCGGCAACCAGGTGACCCTGCGCGCGCGCGATGCGCTGAGCCTGGGCCACGGTCTGCGCTCGGGCGGCACGCTGACATTGACCAGCGACGCCGGTGCCATCGTGCAGACCGGCGGCGCGATCGATGCCGCCGGCTCCACCACCGCCACCGCGGCGGCCGGCAGCGGCGCCATCAGCCTGGCCGGCGCCGGCAACGACTTCAGGAGTACCCTGTCGCTCGTCGGCGGCGACGTGCAGGTCACCGACAGCACCGCGCTCACCCTGGACACGCTGACCACCGGCAGCCTCACCGTCACCAGTGCCGGCGCATTGCAGCTGGGCAGCGGCACGATCAACGGCGCCTTGCTCGCCACCAGCAACAACGGCGCGATCAGCCAATCCACCGGCAGTGGTTTGACCGTCGCCGGTACCAGCACGCTGCAGGCCGGCACTGGCGCGATCACGCTGACCACCGGCAACAACGATTTTCGGCAGGCGGTGAGTCTGACCGGCGGGACCACGCAGATCAGCGACAGTGGCGCGCTGACGTTGGGCACGCTGAGCACGGGCGACCTCACCGTCACCGGCAGCGGCGCGCTCAACCTGGGCAGCGGCACGGTCAACGGCGCGCTGGTCGCCACCAGCAACAACGGTGCGATCACCCAATCCACCGGCAGCGGTCTGACCATCACCGGCACCGGCAACCTGCAGGCCGGCACCGGCGCCATCACCTTGACCACCGGCAGCAACGACTTCCGGCAGGCGATGAGCCTGACCGGCGGCACCACGCAGATCGTCGACGGCGGCGCGCTGACGCTGGGCGCGCTGACGACCGGCGCCCTCACCGCCACCAGCAACGGCGCGCTGAATCTGGGCAGCGGTACGGTCAACGGCGCACTGGTCGCCACCAGCGGCAATGGTGCGATCGGTCAGGCCGATGCGCTGATCGTCACCGGTGCCGCCAACCTCGATGCCGGCAGCGGCGCAATCGCGCTGGACAACGCCAACAACGATTTCCGCAACGGCGTCAGCCTGACCGGCACCGGCATCAGCGTGCGCGATCGCGACGTTCTGACGGTGTCCTCGATCACCAACGGGGCCAACGGTGCCATCGCATTGACGGCCGGCGGCACGCTCGCGCTGCCCGCGCAGAACCTCGGCACCGGCACCGGCGCGCTCAGCCTGACCGCCAATGGCGGCGCATTGAGCACGCTCGGCAGCCTGACCGGCGGCAACATCAGCCTGCGTGCCCGCGATGGTCTCACCCTCGATCACGCTGTCACCGCCAGCGGGACCCTGGGCCTGACTGCCACCAACGGCGCCATCACCCAGAATGCCGGGGTGCTCGACGTCGGCGGTCTGGCCAGCGTCGATGCCGGCGCCGGCGCGATCTCGCTCACCCGCGAAAACGACTTCAGGAACGGTATCGCCCTGACCGGCCGCGATATCACGGTGGTCGACGCGAACGACCTGAGCGTCACCTCGCTCGACAACGGCGGAGCCGGCAACATCGCGCTCACCGCACGCAACGCGCTGTCGTTGCCCGCCACCGGCTTGACCAGCAATGGCGCCATGCAGCTGCGCGCCGAGAACGGCACGCTGGCACTGGGCGGCGATCTGGTCGGCGACGCCATTTCGCTGTTCAGCGGTAATGCGCTGACGCTGGCGACCAGCATCAGCAGTCTCACCGGCAACGGCACCCTGTCGGTGTCCACCAACAACAGCGCGATCAACCAGAACGCAGGCATCCTGAGCATCGGTGGCACGTCCACCTTCAACGCCGGCACCGGGTCGATTGCGCTCGGCCGCATCGACAACGACTTCCGCGGTGCCGTGAACCTGGCCGGCAGCGGCACCCTGGTGCGCGACAGCAACGCCCTGACGCTGGGCACCGTGTCCACCGGTGCGCTCACCGCCATCAGCAATGGCGCCCTGGCGCTGGGAAGCGGCAGCGCCGACAGCCTCGTGGCGATCAGCAGCGGCCATGCCGTCACCCAGGCCGGCGCATTGACCGTCCGCCAGGCAAGCGCAGTGATCGCCGGCAGCGGATCGATCACGCTGGACGATGCCAACAACGATTTCCAGAGTGGCCTGACCCTGGCCGGCTCCGGCATCACGGTGCAGGACCGCAACGATCTCACCCTCGCCTCCTTGACCAGCAACAGCAACGGCAATGTCGCGGTGACGGCCGGCGGCAGCCTGACGCTGCCGGCCACCAGCGTGAACGCCGGCGGTGGCAACCTCAGCCTGATCGCCAACGGCGGCAGCGTGAACACCGGCGGTAGCTTGAGCGGGCGCAACGTGACGCTGTCCGCGCGCGATGGGATGACCCTGGGCCACTCGATCACCGCGACCGACACCCTGACGCTGAGCAGCACCAATGCGGCGATCGACCAGGTCGGCGGCACGCTGCTCATTGCGGGAAACAGCAGCATCAACGCCGGCGGTGGCGCCATTACGCTGGACGCAGCCGGCAACGATTTCCAGGGCCTGCTGGCACTCAGTGGCGGTGCCAGCAACGTGCGCGATGCCAATACCCTGACGCTAGGCGCGCTCGACACTGGTGCACTCACCGTCACCAGCAACGGCGCACTGCGCCTCGGTCAGGGCACCGTCAATGGCGCGCTCACCGCCAGCAGCAACGGCGGCGCCATCACCCAGGCCGGCGCACTGGTCGTCAACGGCACCAGCACGCTCAACGCCGGTAACGGTGCGATCACACTGAGTAACGCCAACAACGATTTCCAGGGCACTGTCGGCCTGACCGGCAACGGCATCAGCGTTACCGACACCAACATGCTATTGGTCTCGTCGATCGGCGGAAACACCAGCGGCACTATCGCGTTGACCGCTCAAACGCTCAACCTCCCGGCATCGGCGATCTCTGCCGGCACAGGCACGTTCAGCCTGACAGCTACCGGTAGCGCCTTCAGCACGGGCGGCAACCTCAGCGGCGGAAACGTTGTAGTGGATGCGCGCGACGGCTTGACGCTCGCGCACGACATCAACGCCGGCAACAACTTGACACTGCGTAGCACCAATGCCGCGATCAACCAGACCGCAGGCCAACTCACGGTTGGCGGTACCACCAACGCAAACGCCGGCACCGCTGCCATCGCACTGACCGGCAACAACGATTTCCAGAATGCGGTGACGCTGACCGGTGGCGCAGTACAGCTCAACGATCGCAATGCACTGACAGTGGGCGCGGTCAACACAGGCGCACTCACTGTCACCAGCAACGGCGCATTGAATCTGGGCCAGGGCGCCGTCAACGGCGCGCTGGTTGCCAGCAGCACCAACGGCGCCATCACCCAGACCGGCGCACTCAACATCAACGGCACCAGCACGCTCAACGCCGGCAGTGGTGCCATCACGCTGGACGATACGAACAACGATTTTGCAGATGCAGTCACCCTGACTGCCGGAGTGGCCCGGATCGTGGATGCCAACGCGCTCACCCTGGACCAGGTTGCCGCCGGCGCACTCGACGTTAGAAGCAATGGTCTGTTGAATCTTGGCGGGGGCAGTGCAGGGAGTCTGTCGGCCACCAGCAACGGTGGTGCCATCGGGCAGGCTGGTGCGCTCGCCATCGCCGGCGACAGCCTGATCGATGCAGGCGCCGGCGCAGTCACGTTGAACGAGAGCGGCAACGATTTTGGCGGTGCGCTTGCAGTGACCGCGGGTAACGTGCAGCTGCGCGATGTCAATGCACTGTCGCTGGCAACCTCGCGCATGGATGCCATCGCGGCGGTTGCTGGTAGCGACATCACCCAGACGGGCGTGTTGTCGGTATCCGGCAATGCCTCTTTCGACGCCGGTGTGGGCGCCATCGCATTGGTGGCGCCAGGCAACGACTTCGGTGGAGCCGTTTCGCTGCGTGGTGGCACGGTGGGGATTGCCGACACCAATGCCTTGACGCTGGGGCAATTGACTACCTCCATGCTGGATGCCACCAGCCGGGGCGATCTGAATCTGGGGTCTGGCGTCGTCGCTGGCACGCTGTCGGCGCGCAGCAATGGCGGTGCGATCCGGCAGGACGGCTCGCTCCGTGTCCTCGGTGATGCGGTGCTCGACGCAGGCTCGGGCGCCATCACTTTGACCGATCCAGTCAACGATCTGGCGGGCAAGCTCACGCTTAACGCGGCAGCGGCGCGGATTCGTACGGGCACGCCCCTGACGCTGGGGATGCTCAACGTCGGAGAGCTATCGGTCTCGAACATAGGCGAGCTCAATCTCGGGCAAGGCAATGTCGGCACGCTGGCAGCGAGCAGCTATCTCGGGGGGATTTCGCAGACGGGGCCGCTGGTGGTCTTAGGCAGTAGCAACGTCGAAGCAGCTTTCGGTGATATCAGGTTGGACAATGTCAACAACGATTTCGTCGGGCCGCTATCGGTTGGCTCACGGGGTGTGACCGTGACCGACCGTAACGCGTTGACCTTTAGGTATGTTGGTACCGATAGTCTTACGGTGACCAGTGCCGGTGCGCTCAATCTGGGAATGGGAGTTGTGCGTGGCGACTTGCGTGCAATCAGTAATGGCGGCGCAATCGACCAGGACTATTCGCTATGGATTGGTGGCGCCAGCATGCTCGATGCCGGTACCGGAACGATCACGCTCGCAGATCGATTCAATAACTTCGAGGGGGGAATCAGCCTTTTCGGTGGCGCGAGCCAGATTGTCGGTCGCAATGCGCTGAGGCTGGATGCTTTTGCAGTAAGCAGCCTTAGTGCAACCAGCAATATGAATCCTCTGAATGGCATTGCAAAGGAGGGGCTGATCCTGGGTGGCGGTCGCATCGACGGCACACTGACGGCGATCAGCTACGGCGGCGACATCGTGCAACGTGGTGCGCTCAGCGTCGGCGGCGCAGCAACTTTTTACACCAGCACCGCGAGCTTCAATGCCGAAGCCGGCAGTATCTTGCTGACCGGCAACAATACATTCGCGGGCGCGGTGAGCCTCACCGGCGGCGCAACCCAGCTCAATGCCGGCTCCGCACTCACCCTGGGCGAAATCAGCACCGGCGCACTCACTGTCACCAGCAACGGCGCATTGGATCTGGGTCAGGGCACCGTCAACGGCGCACTGGTTGCCAGCAGCGCCAGCGACGGCATCACCCAGACCGGCGCACTCAACATCGCCGGCACCAGCACGCTCAACGCCGGCAGCAGCGCAATCACGCTGAATAACGCCAACAACGATTTCGCCGGTGCAGTGACTGCGGCAGGTTCCGGCATCGTGCTGGTGGACCGCAACGACCTGCAGGTTGCGTCCGTGCAAAGCAGCGGCAACGCCTCGGTGTCGCTGGATGCCGGCGGCGCCCTGCAGTTGCCAACCAGTGCGATCGATGTCGGTACCGGTGCGCTGAGCCTCACTGCACGCGGCGGTACGCTGACCACCACGCACGCCTTGCGCGGCGGCGATGTGCAGCTCAGCGGTGCCAACGGGATTGCGCTGGGCGAGGGCATCAGCGCCAGCGGCACGCTGAGCCTGCGCAGCACCAACGCAGCCATCACCCAGAATGCAGGCATGTTGCAGGTGGCTGGCAACAGCGTGGTGGATGCCGGCAGCGGCGCGATCACGCTGGACGCGGCGGGCAACGATTTCCAGGGGCTGCTGGCGCTGACCGGCGGCGCCACGCGGGTGCGCGATGCCAATGCGCTCACCCTGGATGCACTCGACACCGGCGCATTGAATGTCGCCAGCAACGGTGCAATTGACCTGGGTTTCGGCGTGGTCAATGACGATCTGGATGCCGCCAGCAACGGCGGTGCGGTGACGCAGACCGGTGCGCTGACCGTGACCGGCGCCACCCGCATCAACAGCGCCGGTGCGGCCATTGCGCTGGCCGATGCCGGCAACGATTTCCAGTCGGCCCTCAGCCTGAGCGGCGGCGACACCCGTGTGCGCGATCGCAACGGGCTGACGCTGGGCACTGTGGACGTGGGTGCGTTGGACGCTGCCAGCGGCGCCGGTCTGAACCTGGGCCAGGGCCGCATCGGCGGCGCGCTGGTGGCGCGCAGTGGCAGCAACGGGATCGGCAGCACCGGCAGGCTGACTGCGCAGGCGGTGGTGCGGCCGGCCGCAACCGGCGCAGACATCACCCAGCAGGGTGCGTTGACCATCGTCGGCAACAGCGTGCTCGACGCTGGTACCGGCGCCATCGTCCTGACCGATGCCGGCAACGATTTCCAGGGCAGCGTGCAGGCCAGCGGCGGCAGCATCGCCATCGTCGGCCGCAACGATCTCGCCGCTGCCGCACAGGCCAGCGGCACGGTGGACCTGCAGGCCGGCGGCCAGTTCTCCAGCAGCGGCGCGATCGCCGGCAGCACCGTCGCACTGGGCAGCGGCGGCGCCCTGCAGCTGGGTCACGATCTCACTGCCGGCACCGTCCGCCTGCGCAGCGGCGGCGCCATCACCCAGCGCGCCGGCAGCCTGCGTGCCGATCAGCTCGGCGGCAGTGCCGCCGCTGCGGCCACGCTGAGCGGCGCCGGCAATGCCATCGGCACGCTGACCGATTTCAGCGCGCAGGGCCTGGACGTATTCAGCGCCACCACGCTGCAGGTCAGCGGGCGCGTGGATGGCGGCAACCTGCTACGGCTGGGCAGCGGCGGTAGCTTGTTGCTGGAAGGTCAGCTCAGCGGCGCCACCAGCTGGCTGCAGGCGGCGGCCGGTATCGGCCAACGCGCCGGCAGCACGCTCACCGCCAACCTGCTCGGCGGCAGCGCCGCCGGGCCGGTGGCGCTGGGCGATGCCGGCAGTTTCATCGACAACCGGGTGGTGCACCTGGGCAACTTCACCGCCAGCAACGGCTTCAGCCTGACCAATGCCGGCGACCTCACCCTGGTGCTGTCCGACGGCAGCATCTACAGCGTGGATGCCGGCAACAGCGCGCTGTTGCTGTCGGTGCGCGGTGATCTGTTGCAGGACGGCCGCGCCTCGTTGCGCGACGGCACCGGCAGTTTCTCGGCCACCGGCCGTATCGGTACACAGCAGGATCCGATCTACCTGATCGGCACCGGCGCGCAGACCATCGGCTTCGTTGGCGCACCACCGGCCTACTTCAATGCCACCACCGCCGACGGCCGCCTGCTGGACCTGAGCGGCGGCTCCAGCTTCAACGTGCCGGCCTCCGCGTTCGCCGGCCGCGCGCAGAGTTCGGCCAGCCGCACCATCGCCTTTGTCGATCTGTCCGCGTCGGGCACGCCGTATCGCGCGTTCGGCCTGGTTCGCCCGGGGCTGCGCCTGCCCGACGACCAGCAGCCGGCCTGCGATGCCGGCGACCCGGATGCGGTCTGCACGCCCCAGTGATCGCCTCGCCGCCGCCTCACCGCGGCGGCTCCCCGACGGAGCCCATGCCATGCACGACGACAGCACCCTGCAGACCCTGCTCGCTCCGGTCAGCGACGACGCGCCGGCCGGCCCGGACCTGGAGTACGACCCGGACTTCCTGCGCCTGGAGCGCGAGGCGGCCATCCGCGCCGAGCGCAGCCTGGGCGACAGTGTCATCGCCGCCGAAGAGCCCGACTGGGACAGGGTGCAGACGCTGGCGCTGGAGCTGAGCCGGCGCAGCCGCGACCTGCGCGTGGCAGGCCGGCTCGGCGCGGCCTGCCTGCGCTTGCGCGGGCTGCCCGGCTGGGCCGACACCCTGGCGCTGATCCACGGCCTGCTGGAGCAGCATTGGGACAGCGTGCACCCGCAACTGGATGCCGACGACGACAACGACCCCACCTCGCGCGTCAATGCCCTGGTCGGTCTGAGCGATCCCATGGGCCTGCTCGGTGCGCTGCGCACCACTGCGTTCGTGCAGTCGCCGCGGCTGGGCCGTTTCAGCCTGCGCGACCTGCGCGTGGCCAACGGCAGCATCAAGCTAGCCGACGGGCAGAGCGGCCCGAGCCTGGCCGAGATCGAAGCCTGCTGCCTGGACTGCGCGCCCGAGACGCTGGCCGCCTCCGCCCAGGCCATCACCGATGCGCTGACGCGCACGCGTGCGATCGACGCCCTGCTGACCGAACGCCTGGGCATTGCCGCGCCGGACCTGCGCGCGCTGCTGACCGACCTGCGCGAGCTGGAGCGCTTCGTGCTGCCGCAGTGGCAGGCCCGCGACGGCGATGCCCCGACCGACATGCTCGAGGCCCACGCCGCGCCGGCAGGCGAGGGCAGCGCCACGGTGGCCGGCAGCGCCCGCCCGCCCGGCGCCATTGCCGGCCCGGACGATGTGCTGCGCCGCCTGGACGAGATCTGCGCCTACTATGCGCGCTGCGAGCCTTCCAGCCCGGTCCCGATGCTGCTGCGCCGCGCGCAGCGCCTGGTGGGCTGCGACTTCCTGGCCTTGATGAAGGAACTGGCCCCGGCCGGCATCGACGACCTGCAACGCGTCACCGGCCCGCTGGACAACGGCTGAGCCCTGCGCCCAGCGACGTCAGATGCGGGAAACCCGCATCGGCGTTACCCGTCACTGACAAGCTCCGGCTCACCGGAACCAGACGGCCATCGCAACCACACAAGCCGCCCAAGGCCGGCATCGCCGGCACGAGCGGCTGGCAAAGCCGCCGTGCTTACGCTCTACGATTCCCGATTCCCGATTCCCGATTCCCGAATCCCGATTCCCGAATCACCAGCTATACAGCTGCCAATACACCTTGTTGACCTTGTCCTTCTCCGCGTCGGTATGCCCGTCGTGGTCGCGGTCGTACAGGAAATACGGCGCGCCGCGTGCCGGCGTGACCCGCACCATTTCCAGCTGACCGTTGACGCGGTATTCGTCCACCTTGTCGCCATTGCCCATGGTCTTGCTGGTGACATCGGCACCGGCCGGGACCCCGTCACCGCCAACGCCGCCGGAGGTGGTGGCACAGCCGCCAAGCAGCAGCAGCGGCAACAGCAAAAGACGTGCTCTCTTCATCGTGATGGTCCGTGTGAGGTCGCCGCCGAGTATGCGCTGGCCGGGTGTGGCGTGGGCGTGCAGCGTAGAATCACTGCATGAGCAGATTAGTCCTGATCGACGGGTCCAGTTACCTGTATCGCGCGTTCCACGCGCTTCCGCCGCTGACCAATGCCCAGGGCGAGCCCACCGGCGCCTTGTTCGGCGTGGTCAACATGTTGCGCGCCACCTTGAAGGAGCGCCCGGCCTACGTCGCGTTCGTGGTGGATGCGCCCGGTAAAACATTCCGCGATGACTTGTATGCCGACTACAAGGCCAACCGCCCGTCGATGCCCGACGACCTGCGCGCGCAGGTGCAGCCGATGTGCGACATCGTGCATGCGCTGGGTATCGACATCCTGCGCATCGACGGCGTGGAAGCGGACGATGTGATCGGCACGCTGGCGCTGCAGGGCGCCGCCGCCGACCTTGCCGTCACCATCTCCACCGGCGACAAGGACTTCGCGCAGCTGGTGCGCCCGGGCATCGAACTGGTCAACACCATGAGCGGCAGCCGCATGGATTCGGACGAGGCGGTGATCGCCAAGTTCGGCGTGCGCCCCGACCAGATCGTGGACCTGCTGGCGCTGATGGGCGATGCCATCGACAACGTGCCCGGCGTGGAAAAGTGCGGCCCCAAGACCGCCGCCAAATGGCTGGCCGAATACGACTCGCTCGATGGGGTGATCGCCAACGCCGACAAGATCAAGGGCAAGATCGGCGACAACCTGCGCGCCGCCTTGCCGCGGCTGCCGCTCAACCGCGAACTGGTCACCATCAAGACCGACGTGACCCTGGCCAGCGGCCCGCGCGCGCTGGACCTGCGCGAGCCCAACAGCGAAACGCTGGCCGCGCTGTATGCGCGCTACGGCTTCAGCCAGGCGCTGCGCGAACTGGGTGGCGCCGCTGCCGGCGTGCAGACCGAAGCGATGGCGGTGGCCCGCACCGAACCTGGCCGCGCCCGCGGTACCGGCTTCGTCTCCGGCCCGGTCAGCGCGCCGGTGGATATCGATCCCGCACTGGCCGCACCTGGTCAGTACGAGACCATCCTGACCCAGGAGCAGCTCGACAGCTGGATCGCGCGCCTGCGCACCGCCGGCCAGTTCGCCTTCGATACCGAAACCGACAGCCTGGATGCCCTGCAGGCCAACCTGATCGGGCTCAGCGTCGCCGCCGAGCCCGGCCAGGCCGCCTACCTGCCGTTCGGCCACGACTTCCCCGGTGCCCCGGCCCAGCTCGATCGCACCCAGGCGCTGGCGCAGCTGGCGCCGCTGCTCACCGACCCGGCCGTGCGCAAGCTCGGCCAGCACGGCAAGTACGACCTGCACGTGATGCGCCGCCATGGCGTGGAGCTGGCCGGCTATGCCGACGACACCCTGCTGGAAAGCTTCGTGCTCAATTCCGGCAGCGCCCGCCACGACATGGACAGCCTGGCCAAGCGCTACCTGGGCTACGACACCGTCAAGTACGAAGACATCTGCGGCAAGGGCGCCAAGCAGATTCCCTTCGCCCACGTCAGCCTGGAAGACGCCACCCGCTACGCTGCCGAAGACGCCGACATCACCCTGCGCCTGCACCGCGTGCTCGGCCCCAGGCTGGCCGCCGAGCCGGGCCTGGAGCGCGTCTACCGCGAGATCGAGATGCCGCTGGTGGAAGTACTGGCGCGCATCGAAGCCAATGGCGTGTGCGTGGACGCGGCCGAACTGCGCCGCCAGAGCGCGGACCTGTCCAAGCGCATGCTCGCCGCCCAGCAGAAGGCCACCGAGCTGGCCGGGCGCAGCTTCAACCTGGATTCGCCCAAGCAACTGCAGGCGCTGCTGTTCGACGAGCTCAAGCTGCCCGCCGTGGTCAAGACGCCCAAGGGCCAGCCCTCGACCAACGAAGAGGCGCTGGAAGCCATTGCCGACCAGCACGAGCTGCCGCGGGTGATCCTGGAATACCGCGGCCTGGCCAAGCTGCGCAGCACCTACACCGACAAGCTGCCGGAAATGATCCACCCGCATTCCGGGCGCGTGCACACCAGCTACCACCAGGCCGGCGCCGCCACCGGGCGGTTGTCCTCGTCCGATCCCAACCTGCAGAACATCCCGATCCGCACCGAAGACGGCCGCCGCATCCGCCGCGCCTTCGTCGCCCCGGCCGGGCGCAAGCTGATCGCCTGCGACTACTCGCAGATCGAGCTGCGCATCATGGCGCACCTGTCCGGCGACCCGGGTCTGGTCGGTGCGTTCGAGTCCGGCGCCGACGTGCACCGCGCCACCGCAGCGGAAGTGTTCGGCCGCACCATCGACGCCGTCAGCGGGGATGAGCGCCGCGCCGCCAAGGCGATCAACTTCGGCCTGATGTACGGCATGAGCGCCTTCGGCCTGGCCCGCCAGCTCGGCATCGGCCGTGGCGAGGCGCAGGACTACATCGCGCTGTACTTCAGCCGCTATCCGGGCGTGCGCGACTTCATGGAAACCACGCGCCAGCAGGCGCGCGACAAGGGCTACGTGGAGACCGTGTTCGGCCGCCGCCTGTATCTGGACTTCATCAACGCCGGCAGCCAGGGCCAGCGTGCTGGTGCCGAGCGCGCCGCCATCAACGCCCCGATGCAGGGTACCGCTGCGGACATCATCAAGCGTGCGATGGTCCGCGTGGATGGCTGGATCGCCGACCACGCGCAACGCGCGAAGATGATTCTGCAGGTGCACGATGAGCTGGTGTTCGAAGCAGACACCGATTTCGTCGACACGCTGCTGGCCGAAGTCACCACGCGCATGGCGGCTGCCGCCGAGTTGCGCGTGCCATTGGTGGTGGATTCGGGCATCGGCGATAACTGGGATGAGGCGCACTGACGCAGCCTCGCGCGCTGATATGCTGAATGCGCAGGCCAGCCATACAATACGCGGACATAATCCGAATTCGGCCGATTTGAGGGAATGAATAACCGCTAAATTCTACATTTTTTTAACAGTTATCTTCACGATCCATCAATGTGGAAAATGGTGTTATATCCCTCGACGGGCGCAACGCCTGTCGGCAGATCTCTCCCATCCCCTGGAGTAGATCTCGGAACGGAAACTCCTCCCCAAGTTTCCGTTCCCTGGCCCCGCCGACCTCCCCCTGGTCTGCGGGGCTTTTTTATTGCGCGCGCTTCAAGATTCCAGATGCGTAGTGCGCAATGCACCACAGCGCATCGGATCCCGTTCGCCGCACTTAATCACAAATTTAAATGGCAACGATTAATTCATTCAATCAACACAGCGTTTCACTTGCCCAATTCAGGTCTAACTGCAGAGATATGTGAAGACAGTGGATCGCAATTGAGGAAATACCGGGCAGCAAGTCGATATCTGCCACAGCGATAACGCTCGGCCATCTACCCCGCGACGCTATCTAGCCGCACTGTCGTGTGCGAAAGGGCCGAAGTACGCGCACCGGCTGGCCTGCCTGGCGCAGGCGGCTGGCCGCATCGCGCAGCAACTCGCCCGGATGCGCGCCACCGATTCAGCCCAGCCAGTCGCGTGGAACCAGATAGTCCAGCAGGCGTGCCTCGGCGCTGCCGGGCTCGGCGCTGTAGCCGTATTCCCAGCGCACCCGCGGCGGCAGGCTCATCAGGATGCTCTCGGCGCGCCCTCCGCTCTGCAGCCCGAACAGGGTGCCGCGGTCGTAGACCAGGTTGAACTCCACGTAGCGCCCACGGCGGTACAGCTGAAACTCGCGCTCGCGCTCGCCGAATGCGGTGTCCTTGCGGCGCTGCACCAGCGGCATGTAGGCATCCAGGAAGCCATTGCCCACTGCCTGCTGGTAGGCGAAGTCGCGCTCGAAGTCCTGGCCCAGGTCGTCGAAGAACAGCCCGCCAACGCCGCGGGTTTCGTTGCGGTGGCGCAGGAAGAAGTACTCGTCGCACCAGCGTTTGTGCGCGGCGTAGCGTTCTTCGCCGAACGGGGCGCACAGCGTCTGCGCGGTGCGGTGCCAGTGCTGCACATCCTCATCCACCGGGTAGAACGGCGTCAGATCGAAGCCGCCGCCGAACCATGCGGCCACCAGCTCGCCATCGCGCTCGGCGCGGAAGTAACGCACGTTCATATGCGTGGTCGGCACGTGCGGGTTGTGCGGATGGAACACCAGCGACACCCCGCAGGCGCGCCAGGTGGCTCCCGCCAGTTCGGGGCGGTGAGCGCTGGCCGAAGGCGGCAGGCGGGTGCCGGAGACGTCCGAAAAACCGATGCCGGCCTGTTCGAACACGGCGCCATCGCGCAGGATGCGGGTGCGCCCACCACCACCTTCCTCGCGCTGCCACACGTCTTCGGAGAAGCGCGCTCGTCCATCGGCGGCTTCCACCGCGGCGCAGATACGGTCCTGCAGGTCGGTCAGATAATCGCGTACACGGTCGAATTCGTTCATGGCCTCAATTCTAAGCCGTGCACTGCGGCGCGTGCGTCCGCCCGCACGCGCCAGTTTGTCGCAGGGCGATGCGTAGAGTGCCCGCCCTGACGGGTTCGGTCAGCGGAACTCGGCGCGCACCGTCGGCGTGCACAGCCGCCAGGCCAGTGCCGCGTGCACGCCGCCGATCGCCAGTGCGCCCAGCCCGGTCAGGACCAGCGCCATCTGACGGGTGGCCTGCAGACGCGCCTGCATCTGCGGCCAGTCGGGGCTGTTGGACAGGTCGGCCGGCAGCATCGCCTGCACGCCGTCGAACAGCGGCCCGATCACTGCCAGCCCACCGAAGTTCAGCAGCCCGGTGGCGAGCAGCACCGCCACGAAACCGATCCGCGCCCATTCGCGGCGCTGCAGCAGCGCCCAGCTCAGCCAGGTAAATACCAGCGAGAGCACCGCGCCAAGCACCGACAGCGACATCGCGTGGTCGATCAGCCATTGCCAGGAGTGCGGCATGGTCATGCCGGCGGGCAACGCAAGCGCGGTGGCATCGGGCACTGCCACCAGCACTACGACCTGGAACAGATTGGCCAGCGCACTGACCACGCCCAGCAGCAGCGACACCCAGGCCAGCGGCGCCACGAACCCGCCGCGTGGCTGCAACGATGTGCGCAGTGGGGCATTCATTGCAGCCAGGCAATATGGGCCGCCACCGCCGCCTGCCCGGACGGGTCCAGCGCGGGCTGCAGCTGTGCATACCAGCCGGGCAGGGCCTGCGCCGGCAGGCATTCGCGCAGCAACGGCGTGCTGCGTTCCAGGAACGCGTCCAGGAATGGCAGGCCGCGCACATAGAGAAAATGGCTGTCGGTGATCGACATGCCCGCATAGGCCTCGCGCAGCCATTCCAGATGCGGAAGGGCATGCGCGCCATGGCCGGCGCGGGTCAGCGCGGTCAGGAAGCTGGTACGCGCGGCGGCCGGGGAGGTCGAGCGTTCCTGCGCATTGAGATCGTCGAAGGTCAGCAGCCACTGCTCACCGCGTGCGATCTCGTTGCACATCACCGCTGTGGTGGCCAACTGCAACGCGTTGTGCGCGGTGGGCTCCAGTTCGTACAGCGCCAGCCAATGCGGATAGGCCTCGCGGTAGCGGTCCAGTGCACTCAGCGACAACGCGCATAGCCGTTGTGCGTCGGCCCCTGCCTGCAGCTGCACCTGCGCGGCGTGATAGGCGCCAACGTGGTCGCCACGCTGGAATGCGGCCAGCGCAGGCTGCAGGGCCGGATCGATATCGACCGCCGTCCCTGCGTTCTCTTCGACAGCGGCGGACGCCACGGTGGGCTCGGTGCGCGGCGTCTGCGCCGCGGCGGTCCTGCGTCCAAACAAACGGTCCCACAGGCCCATCGCGTCTCCTCGTGTGCGCCATAGCGTCGTTGGTCATCGCCACTACGCCCGCGGCGCACCGGGCATGCGGCAGGCCGGTACAGCGCGGCGCAAACGCAGCATCGCGCTGCCGATCCTGGCGCCAAGCTTAGAGCCGCTGGCGTACGGACAGGTGAGCGCATGGCAACGAGGCATCCGGCGGCACGGCACTCGCGGCCGGCCTGTACGTCTGCGCGGGCCACGTTGCACGGGCAAACGAGGGCAGTGCTGGTCCAAGCAGTCCGATACCTGCCTGGCCTGTACCGCAGGCGTGGCTTCTTGCGTGAATCGCCACAGCTGCAGACGCGACGGCGCGTTCCTTCAGCACCCGCTGCGCCCATCTCGCAATGGGTGCCGCATCCGGTTAGCGCTGCGGCTTCACCTGTTCGTTGAACAGCTTGAGGATGCGCTTGTACTCGTCCAGCCACGCGTCGGCGCGGGTAAAGCCGTGGCGTTCCAGCGGATAGGGCGCCACCTGCCAGTTGTCCTTGTGCAACTCGATCAGCTTCTGCGTCATGTCCACCGAGTCCTTGAAGAACACGTTGTCGTCGATCATGCCGTGGGCGATCAGCAGATGGTCCTGCAGCCCGTCGGCGTAGTTGATCGGCGAGGAGGTCTTGTAGGCCTGCGGGTCGAGCTCGGGCGTGTTGAGGATGTTGGAGGTGTACTCGTGGTTGTACTGCATCCAGTCGCCCACTGGCCGCAGCGCCGCGCCGGCCTTGAAGGTGCCGGGGCTGCGGAACAGCGCCATGTAGGTCATGAAACCGCCGTAGGAACCGCCATAGATGCCGGCGCGATTGCGATCGCCCTGCTTGGTCGCTACCAGCCAGTCCAGACCGTCCAGATAATCCTCCAGCTCCGGATGTCCCATGTTGCGGTAGATCGCGGTGCGCCAATCGCGGCCGTAGCCTTCGGAGGCGCGATAGTCCAGATCCAGCACGATATAGCCCTGCTGCACCAGCAGGTTGTGGAACATCTGCTCGCGGAAATACGGTGTGTAGCGCTGCGAGACGTTCTGCAGGTAGCCGGCGCCATGCACGAACATCACGATCGGATACTGCTTGCCCGGCTCGGGCGTCTGCGGGCCGTAGTACTTGCCCCAGACCGTGCCGGCGCCGTGTTTGGAGGGCACCTGCACGTATTGCGGCGCGATCCACGTTTGCGCCTTGAAGGCCGGTGTGCGCGTATCGGTGAGCACGCTGACCTGGCCGCCGGCGGCCGGCACCACCGCCAGTTGCGGTGGCAGATACGCGCCGGAGTAACGCACCAACAACTGCTGCCCGTTCGGCGACAGGCTGAAGCCTTCCACGCCAGTCAAGGCGGTCACTTCGGTGAGCTGATCGGTGCGCAGGTCGAGCTTGCACACTTCGTAGTCGCCCGGCCACTTCTGGTTGCACAGGAAGTACATGCCGCTGCCATCGGCATTGGGCACCGGCATCGACACTTCCCACTTGCCCCGCGTGCGCTGACGCGGCTTGCCGTTGTCTTCCACCGTGTACAGCTGCGAATAGCCGGATTCTTCCGACAGCAGCCACAGCGTGCGGTTGTCGGGCAGCCAGCCAAAATCGTTGAAGTCCCAATTGATCCAGGCGCCATCGCTCAGCCGATGACGCGGCTGCAGCTTGGCCGCGTCCAGATCCACGCTGGCGATCCAGCGGTCCTTGTTGTCGGTGGCGCGGATTTCCACCGCCACGTTGCGGCCGTCGTCGCTCCAGTGCACCGCCGGACCGCTGCCATCGCCATCGCTTTCCACCCGCACCGCGCGGTTGCCCTTGAGCGCATCGCGCTTGGCGGCCTTGCGCAGGCTGGCCAGCGGATCGGTGGCGATGCCCGGCAGCGCGTCGAACGAGAGCTGCCGCGCGCTGCCGGCGGTGACGTCCACCAGCCACAGCGCGTGCGCGACCGGCGCGTTGCGACCTACGCGGGTACGCACTTCCTGGAATTGCTCGTAACCGGATTCGGTCACGTACTTGGGCATCTTGCCGGCCTGGCCCTCTTCGGCATTCTTGGCCTGGGTGACCACCAGCAGGTGGCGGCCGTCCGGCGACAAGGCGCTGTCGACGATCTCGACCTCATCGCCCAGGTACACCGGCGCGGCGGCGCGGGTGGCATCGGCACGGCGCCAGGCGTCTTCCTGGGTGCGCAGCGCATCGCGTTGTTCGCGGTCGTGCCGCAGCGTCGCCAGCGTGGCCAGCTGCTGCTCGCGCAACGTATCAGCCTTGGGTGCGGCATTGGGGTCGCGCTCGGCCTTGACCACGGCGACCTGCGCGGTGCCGCCATCGGCGCGCCAGTAGTACCAGTTGTTGCCCGCACGCCAGATCGCACCGCCATCGCTGGCGAATTGCGGGCGCGATTCGACCTCGTTGCTGCGGGTCAGCTGGGTGAGCGCGCCCGAGCGCAGATCGCGCAGGAAGATGTCGCCGTTGCGCGCGAACAGCATGCGCTGGCGGGTGGCGTCATAGCTGGGGTTTGCGGCATCCAGGCCGGCACGTGCGGTATCGGCGACGCGTTCGGCGGCGGCACCGTCGATGCTCTGGCGGTAGGTGTCGCGTACCGGGTTGCCGTCGCGCTTGAGCAGGTATTGCACCTGTTTGCCGTCCCACTGCCACCACGCCTGCTCGACCGACGGCCCGATCCAGTCCGGATCGGCCATCACCTGTTCGATGGTGAGCGGTGCGGCGGACTGCGCATGCGCAGTGGCGGCCAGCAGCAGGAGGGTCAGTGGCAACAGTCTGGGCATCGGAGACAACGGGACGCAACGGAGAGCAGGCAAGCCTAGCAGCTCGCCCGCGCGAGGGGCTTGGGCCACAGGTCATGCGTGGGCTGCGTTTGGCGATGACATGCAATGAGGCTAGTGAGGCGAGCGCGACCATTGTGGGCACTCGCAGCGATAGATGCCACTGCGGTAGGCGTGCTGCGCTACGTCGCGCCATGGCCTGCATCGGAGGATATGCAACGGTGCGAAAAGTGACTGCTTCAGTGTGGCCTGCCGGGCCCACGGCTCGCGATGTTGCATTGCACGCGATGCGCTGCGTTGCGCCAGACAATCGTCAGCGGCGGAATCGGAAAGAATCCACAACCCTGCAAGCTTGCATGGCGACTGGCGACTACTCTGCACGTGCTGCAGAAGTCCTGCGCGCGGCGTGATGGACCGCGTATTGATGATTGCTAGAAGATGGAGCGCACATGCAGAAACCGATCGCGTGCGCCGGTATCAGGGGTCAGCGACGCCGCTGCCGCGAGGCTTCTGGATCAGTACCGTCGGTGTCTGGTGCGGTATCAAACAGCCGTGCAAAGCCGTTCGTCGCTGCCGTCCGCACTCGCCGCCGCAGTGGTGCCTGTAATGTCGGGCAGCCACCCCTGGACGCGCGTTGGTGGGGATGCAAGTCGACATCGCAATCGACCGCCAGGATGCCGGCTCGCATCATTCCGGCAGACGGCCGTGCGCAGGTGCTGACTCATCGACAGCGACGCTGGCGTCAACGCCAACGCCAACGTGAATTCCAATTCCAATTCCTGCACGGCACGCGCTACTGGGCGAGGTTCGCCAGTGCCTCTGGCCCTGCGCGCCGCTGCCGTCCTGCGCTTGGATACCGCGCCTGGCCGCGATGGCTGCAGTGCAGCGCTGCCGCACCAGCGACCGGGAAGTTCCCGACTTGCCAGCGGCCCGGGCGGCGGCCAAGCTAGCGCGCTTTTGCGATTGTCGATACACATGCCCAGCCTGCCTGCTTCTGCTGTTTCCCACCCCATGGCCATCGGCGCGCCTGGCCGCCCGCTGGCGTGGCGCGCGGGGCAGTCGGTCGATCTGGCAACCTTCATCGCGCACGTGCACGGACTGGCGCAGCAGCTGCCCGACGGGCGCCATGCGGTGAACCTGTGCGAAGACCGCTACCGGTTCATGGTGGCCTTCTATGCCTGCGCGTTGCGCGGGCAGGTGTCGCTGCTGCCGTCCTCGCGCGCGCCGGCCGTGGTCGGCGAGGTGCAGGCGCGGCACGCCGATGCCTATTGCCTGGGCGATCTGGCGCTGGAGCTGGTGCCGCCACGCTACTGGCAACTGCCCACCGAGCTGCCACAAGCCGACGGCCCGATACCGCAACTGGCCGACGACGCCCTGGTGGCGATCGGTTTCACCTCCGGCAGCACTGGCAGCCCGCAGCCCAATCCCAAGACCTGGGGCAGCTTCCTGACCAGTACCCGGCAGGATCTGGTTGCGCTGCAAGGCCTGTGGGCGCACACCGACGCGGTGCCGCACGTGGTGGCCACGGTGCCGCCGCAGCACATGTACGGCATGGAATTGTCGGTGCTGCTGCCGATGGTGACCACGCTGGCGGTGCACGCCGGCCGGCCGTTTTTTCCGGACGATGTGGCACGCGCGTTGTCGGAGGTTCCGGAGCCGCGCGTGCTGGTGACCACGCCCGTGCATCTGCGCGCGCTGGTCGAATCGGGCGTGGTGTTGCCGCCGCTGGTCGGCATCGTTTCGGCCACTGCACCGCTGGCGCAGGAGATCGCGGCGGCGGCCGAAGCGCGCTTCGGCGGCGAAGTCCGCGAGATGTTCGGCTCCACCGAAACCTGCGTATTTGCGGTGCGCCGCACCGCGCTGGAGGCCGCATGGACGCCGCTGCCGGGCGTACGCTTGGAAACCCAAGCTGCCGGCACGCTGGTCCATGCGCCGCATCTGGCCTGGCCGGTGTTGCTGGCCGACATGATGGACGTTGCAGAAGACGGCCGTTTCCAGGTGCGCGGGCGCCAGGCCGATCTGCTGGAAATCGCCGGCAAACGCGCCTCGCTGGCCGATCTCACCTGCCGCCTGCTCGCCATCCCCGGCGTGGTCGACGGCATCATGGTGCAACTGGCACCGGAGTCCGGGCACGCCGTCGGCCGCATCGCCGCACTGGTGGTCGCCCCGTCCCTGGACGAGGAGCAGATCCTCGCCGCCCTGCGCGTCAGCGTCGACCCGGTATTCCTGCCGCGCCGCCTGCGCAAGCTCGCGGTGTTGCCACGCAACGAAACCGGCAAGCTGCCGCGTGATCTGGTGCTGGGCCTGCTCAACGGCTGAGCAGTACACGCGCAGCTGCGCCGTGGAGCGCGCATCCTGCGTGCCGGTCATCCAGGTGTTGGATGCGCGCAGAGATAACGCGAAAACTACGCCAGCAGATGGGTGCGTTGCAGCGCGTCCAGTGTTGCTTCGACCGGATATGTCAGGCCATTGCGATCGGCGCAACGCGCTGCCGCCGTGTCGGCTGCATCCAGGCGCGCGCGGTCGTGGGGTGCCAGTTGGTCTTCGAATGTTTCCTGCGTAAAATCCAGATCGCCAGGCGTCATCGACCTGGCCTGTCCGGATGGACACGCGGTATCGGTTTGCGCGGCCAGCGCCTCGAATGCCGGCCCGATGAACCGCTGTGGGCTGCTCGGTACAGCTGCGGCCAATACGATCGCAAGCAACAGCGTGGTGGTTTCCGCACGCGCGTCGGGTCGAAGGCCAGCTCAAAAGCGGCGAGATGTCTGCGTTTGTCAGCCGATGGCCACGGCGGCCTGGACGGCCTGGGCGGAACGGGCCACAGCGTCACCGACCAGGAATGTGCGGGGTCGGGTCCCTGGCGCGTTGCGCCATGCCTCGGGACGAGCGTTACCGCGCCGCAGGCGGCAGCTGCGGCAACCGGGGTTTAGCCATGCACCCCATCGATCTCCACCGCCAGCTCGTCGCGGCAGATCACCGCGTGCAGCAGCAGGCGCGGCACCGCATCGCCGAAGCGCGCATCCAGGGCGTGTGCGACCTTGGCCAGGTCGTCCTGCTCGCGCACATACACCTTCAGCCGGGTGCCGGCGCCGAACTGCGCGGGCAATGCAGGTGCATGCGCACGTGCAGCACCGAGCAGCGCATCGAAATTGGCGAAGGTTTCTTCCAGTTGCGCCAGCAATTGGCCGGTATGCATCGAGGCATGCCCGACCACGGCGGCGGTGCCCGAGAGCAGCAGCGGCATGTCGCTGCCGGCCGGAGGAATCATGGCGCGCGCAAAGCTCGGCGGCTGCGGGCCGTACTGACGCGGGTAGTGGTAGGCGCTGACCTGGCGCGGATTTTCCAACGGGGTGCCGGCATCGGCGGCGGCCAGCCAGTAGATCTGGATGATGCGTTCGGCATCGCAACGGCCCACCGCGGTAGCGGCCGGTAGCCGCGCGGTGTCGAACGCGCCCAGCCCACGCGCGCGACCCACGCAGAACTGACGGTAACGCTCGCGATCGCCGCTGCCCAGGGTGATGGCATCCAGGTAGTTCCAGATGCGCAGCAGGCGCGGGGTGTCGCTTCCGCTGACGAAGGCGGTGATCTCGGCATAGGCCTTGGCGGCGGCGTCTTCGATATCGACATCCCGCTCGTCGATTTCGATCACGCCGAACTGCAGGCGGCCGTCGCTGGACCAGGCGATGTTGCCATCGCGGCCGCTACGCACCGGCGCATCGGTACGCCACACTTCCAGCATATCGGCCTGGTACGGCTGCAGCGGCACACGCAGATAGCGCGGGTCGTGCAGGTGTGGCGCAGTTGTGCCAAAGCCGAATACCGCCAGCACCTGCTGATCGGTCAGTAGCGCGGCCGGATCGGTCTGGTCGACGTAATCGACCTGCAGGCGGGGGTGGCGCAGTGGCTGCGCGGTGTGGGCCGGGGAAGCGGTCATTGACTGTCTCGTTGCAGGGTGTCGCCGTCAAAATCCAGCCTGGCCTGGCGTCGACGCAGGCGCCACGAGTGCCAGGCACGCGGCAGCATCGACAGCGTGGTGAGTGCATAAATGGCGCGGAATGCCCGTAGGCGCAGGCGGACCTTGGGGCTGTCGAACACATCGCCAGCCAGCATTGCCACTACCGCCTGCTCCAGCTGCCAGGTGTTCTGCGGCTGCGCGAACAGGGTGCGCATGGTCGGCGAGGTGAAGCGGTAGATGAACCACTTGAACTCGTCGATGCCGCGGTTGAGCTCACGCTGCAGGGTGCGCTGCAGCCTGGCTTCGTGCTGCGGCGCGCGCAGCGCCGCGTCCACCATGGCTGCGCCGCGTTCGGCGCTGTGCATGGCCAGGAACACGCCGGAGGAGAACATCGGGTCGACGAAGGTATAGGCATCGCCCAGCATCAGCCAGCGCGGCCCGGCCATGCGCGTGCATTCGTAGGCGTAGTTGCCGGTAGCATGCACCGGCGCCACCCGCTGCGCATCGGCCATGCGCTCGGTGACTTCGGGGTTGAGCGCCAGCGTGCGCATCAAAAACCCCTCGCTGTCGCCCTTGCGGGTCTTCATGTATTCCGGGTAACAGACCGCGCCCACGCTCATGATGTCGTCGGGGAGCGGAATCAGCCACATCCAGCCATGCGCGTGCCGGTAGATGCTGATGTTGCCGGCATCCTCTCCCGGCCGCCGGGAAACGCCGCGGAAATGGCTGAAGAGTGCTGCGGATTGGTGCTTGGCATTGGCGCGTTTGAGCTTGAGCCGGTTGCCCAGGAACGTGTCGCGGCCACTGGCATCGAGCAGGTAACGCGGACGGAATTGCTGGATCCGGCCGTCGGCCGTGCGCGCCTGTAGCAGCGGTTGGTCGCCGTCCAGGTCCACCTGTTCGACGGTGACCTGCTCGCGCGCGTCCACCCCGACTGCCCGCGCGCGCTTGAACAGCACCTCGTCGAACTGCGCGCGCGGCACCTGGAAGGCGAAGTCGGCCTTGGCGTTAAGCGCGTGGGAAAAGCGGAACGTGTTGTAGCCGCCGGCGTCGTTGGGAAAATCCGCGCCGCGCTTGAGCACACCGATGCTGCGGACCTGATCCAGCACGCGCAGGCGTTCGAGGATCGGCATGTTCATCGGCAGCAGCGATTCGCCGATGTGAAAGCGCGGATGCTGTGCCTTCTCCAGCAGTGTCACCGTCCAGCCGAGCTCGGCCAGTACGATTGCCGCAGCGCAGCCAGCCGGTCCGCCGCCAACGATCACTACGTCCGGACACTCCGGTCCAGGGGCCGGCCCGGCTGCCGGCGTGGCGGTCGGGATGGGGCGAACAACGGCGGAAGTCATCCTGGAACGAACCTGCAGCGGGCGAGCGTCATGCAGTCATGATAGCCTGTCCGGCAGCCCGGGCATCTGTCTGGCTGCCGAGATCACGCTTGACCACCACCGCAAGGACAGGACGATCGCCGGTGCGCCGCGGGACGCGCTCGGACGCGACAGGTACGACCACGTACACTGCCGGCTCGATGCGCCGCGTGCACCAGACTGGTTGCGCGCTGTCGATTGCCTGCTCCGACGCCTGCCCGACCCTCACCCTGGAACTTTCTGGATGTCCTCGCAAACCGCTGCCGAACGTGAACTGGCCGAACTCCTGGTCGAAGGCCTGAACCTGGAAGACGTCCAACCCGCCGACATCGATCCGGAGGCGCCGCTGTTCAACACCGGCCTGGGCCTGGACTCGATCGATGCACTGGAACTGGCGCTGGCGATCAGCAAGCGCTACGGCTTCCAGTTGCGCTCGGACAACGACGAGAACCGTCGCATCTTCGCGTCGCTGCGCGCATTGTCGGCGCATGTTGAAGCCAACAAGACCGTCTGAGGTTCCGACCGCTGCGGCCAGTGACCCGCCGCCGTGGGTGCTGGGCGTAGGCGTCCTTCTGGCGGTGGCGTACTCGCCGCTGGCGCATTGGGCCAACGCCAGCCATCGCCCCGAACTGGCCGTGATCGCCGGCGCCACGTTGGTGCTGATGGTGTTGATCGAACCGTTGGTGGCGCGGCGGCCATGGGCCTGGGGCCTGGGCGTGCTGATCCTGGTCGGCCTGGGCGCATTGTGGCACTCGCCGTACGCCGTGCTGCTGCTGGCCGCACCGCCGGTGGTGTTCACCGGCTGGGTGGCCTGGTTCTTCGGGCGCAGCCTGCGACGCGGGCGCACGCCGCTGATCGCCCGTATCGTCGAAGGGCTGTACCAGCAGGCCGGGATGCCGATCACGCCCGAGCAGTACCGCTATACGCGCAGGCTCACCCTGGCCTGGGCGCTGCTGCTGTGCGGGCTGACCCTGGTCAACCTGGTGCTGGGGCTGTGCGCCGAACCCAGTGGCGTGCTGGCGCAGCTGGGCTATGCCTCGCCGTTGCCGATCAGCGATGCGCGCGCCTCGTTGTTCGCCAATTTGCTGGTGTACGGCGTGGTTGGCGGGTTCTTCGTTGGGGAATATCTATTGCGCGGGCGCTGGTTTCCCCAGCGTCCCTATCGTAATCTGCCGGACTTCATGCGGCAGATGGCGCGGCTCGGGCCGGCATTCTGGCGCGATTTGCTACGCTGAGGGCGTGGCCCAAGGGCACCGACGTACGTGCGCAGTTTCGGGGACAAGATAAAAATGCCGTTGGCAAGGATGCCGTCGCGCCTGGCGTGGGCTGTGTTCAACCTGTTGCAGTTGGCGTTCACGCTGGTGTTCACCGCCGGCGGCATCGTCTATGCGCTAGTGTTGCTGGCGATCACCCGTGATGCTGATCGCCTGCTGCGCATGGGCGGCTGGATGTGGTCGCCGGTGCTGTTCCGCGGCGCGGGCGCCAAGGTGATCGTGGAAGGCCGCGAGCGGGTCGACTGGTCCAAGAATTACCTGTTCGTCAGCAACCACCAGTCGATCATCGACATCTGCGCGCTGTTCCATGCATTGCCGGTGCCGTTGCGGTTCCTGCTCAAGGAAGAAATGCTCAAGGTGCCGTTCGTGAACTGGTATGCGCGCGCCACCGGCATGCTGTTCCTGGATCGCGACAGTCGGCGGGCCGGGGCGATGGTGCGGCGGCAGGCTGCCGCGCTGCTGCGTGAGGGCAAACAGTTGTGTCTGTTTCCCGAGGGCACCCGCAGCCGCAGCGGCGCATTATTGCCGTTCAAGGCCGGGCTGTTGCAGGCCGCTATCGATGCTGGCGTGCAGGTGGTTCCTGTGGCGCTGGATGGCTGCGGCAAGGTGCTGCCGGTGGATGGTGTATTCAGGGTGCGTCCCGGCATCATCCGCGTACGCATCGGCGAGCCGATCGCGGTGACCGGGCCGGATGTGCCGGATCGCCAACAACTGACCGAGCAGGCACACAAGGCCGTGGCTGCAATGCTTCAACCCAGGATCTGAGTTTCGCGCTATGGATTTCGTCGTGCCGCATGATCATCCCTGCCTGCCCGGGCACTTTCCGGGTCGCCCCGTGGTGCCCGGCGTGGTCGTGCTCGACCATGTGCTGCAGGCCGTGGAAGCGCTGCATGGCCCGCGCGCGGCGACACGGCTGCCGCAGGTGAAGTTCGTGCAGCCGCTGCTGCCGGGCCAGACCGCGTCGGTCACGCTGGAAGGCGACGGCCCGCGCTGGCGCTTTCGTGTGCAGCGTGCCGACCAGTTGCTGGTCAGTGGCGAACTGGTGGCGGAGGCGATGGTATGAGCAATCACTGGAAACAGCGTCCCGAAGGCGGCGGACGCTTCGCGCTATGGCTGATCCGCGGCATCGCCCGCCACGCCGGGCGCGCGGTGGGACGTGCGCTGCTGTACCCGATCACGCTGTACTTCCTGCTGGTGCGTGCGCCCGAACGCGCCGCCTCGCGGACCTACCTGGCGCGGGTGCTGGGCCGGAAGGCAACGCTGCGCGACGTGGCCCGGCATATCCACACCTTCGCCTCCACCATCCTGGACCGGGTGTACATGCTGTGCGGGCAGATGCAGCGCTTCCGCGTGGACATCACCGGCCTGGACCAGCTGCATACGCAGATGGATCGCGGCCGCGGCGTGCTGATCTTCGGTTCGCACCTGGGCAGTTTCGACGCGCTGCGCGTGCTGGCCACCGAGCGCCCGGACGTGCAGGTCAAGGTGGTGCTGGACAAGGCGCACAACCGCGCCATGACCGACCTGCTGGGCGCGCTGAACCCGCAACTGGCCGCCAACATCATCGATGCCGGCATGGACGCGACCTCGATCGTCATGGCGATCAAGGACGCGACCGATGCCGGCGCGCTGGTGGCGCTGCTGATCGACCGTCCGCGCGAGGGCGACCCGGCGCTGCCGGCGATGTTCCTGGGCCGCAATGCGATGTTCCCGACCTCGCCGTGGCTGATCGCCGCCGCGCTCAAGGTGCCGGTGGTGCTGGCGTTCGGCCTGTATCGCGGCGGCAATCACTACGAACTGGCCTTCGAGACCTTCAGCGAAGGCCTGGACCTGCCGCGTCGCCAGCGCGCCCCGGTGCTGGCGGTACTCATGCGCGATTACGCTGCCAGGCTGGAACATTACACGCGCCATGCGCCGTACAACTGGTTCAACTTCTACGATTTCTGGAATACCCACCATGCCGATGCGCCGCACCCTGCCGTGGATGCTGATACTGCTGTTCAGCGCCGCACCGCTATGCGCCGCACCGCCTGAGGCCTTGGACGTCGGCATGGTGCTGCAGCGCCTGGCGCGCCCTGCGCCGGTCAGTACCGAGTTCGTCGAACTGCGTGGCTCGGCGCTGCTGAAGACGCCGTTGCGCGTGCAGGGCCACTACCGCCGCCCGGATGCGCAGACATTGGTGCGCGAGGTCAGCGCGCCGTATCACGAGACCACCACCTTGCAGGGCGATGAGGGCGTGCTGGAACGCGACGGCAAGCCGCCGCGCCGCTTCTCGTTGAGCCGCGTGCCCGAGCTGGCCGGGTTGAAATCCGGCTTCGGCGCGCTGCTGGCCGGCGACCGCGCGCTGCTGGAACAGCAGTATCGCCTCAGCGGGCAAGGTACAGCGCAGACCTGGCAGCTGACGCTGCAGCCCAAGGACGCCGCGGTGGCCAAGCAGGTGCGCGAACTGCGTCTGTATGGCCGCAATGATGAGTTGCGGTGTATCGAAAGCGTACCCGCCAAGGGGGATGTGCAGCGCACGCTGCTGGCCGGCGCGGCCCGCGCGGCGGCCGACGTGACCGATGTCGTAGCGCTGACGACGCTCTGCCACGGTCCGGGCGCGTGACCGCGCGCGGGATGGCTGCTTGCCTCGTCCCCAGAAACATCACACCAGTCGCAGCCGGAAAGCGCACGATGCCGACGACGCCCGTTGCCGCGCGCTGGGCTAGTGGACGTTGCGCTGGCACAGCGAGGCGTGTCCATGGCGTTTAAGTTGACTGCAAACCGCCGCATCGGCCTGGCATTGCTGTGGCTGGCCTTGCTGGCGGTCGCTGGATTCTGGTTGAGCGAGACGCTCAAGGTCACCGGCGATCTGCGTAAATTCATGCCCGCCCCGCGCACGCCGGCGCAGAAACTCCTGATCGAAGAACTCGGCGAAGGCCCCGGATCGCGGCTGCTGCTGATGGCGTTGTCCAACAGCGACCCGGTCACCCTGGCCGAGCAGTCGCAGCAACTGCAGAAAGCGCTGTCCGCACAGCCGGACCTGTTCGAACTGGTTGGCAACGGTGGCAACGCCGGGCTGGAGGGGATTCCGGAACGCTTGCTGCCGTACCGCTACCTGCTCAGCGACAGCTTCGACACGACACGGCTGGACGCATCGACCCTGGAAGCGGCCCTGCAGGCGCGCGTGCAGGATCTGGGCTCGCCGGCGGCGGCGCTGGTGGAGCCACTGCTGCCACGCGACCCCACCCTGGAGGTGCTGCACCTGGCCGAAACCCTGCAGCCAGCGGCCGCACCGCAGACGCGCAACGAGGTGTGGTTCGACCGTGCCGGCAGCTCGGCTCTGCTGGTGGCGCAGACGCGTGCGGCCGGTTTCGATCCCACCGGGCAGCAGCGGGCCTACGACGCAGTGCAGGCGGCGTTTGCCACGGCCACCCAAGGCAGCAGCACACGGCTGACACTCACCGGCCCGGGAGCGTTTGCGGTGGAAATCACCGCACGCACGCAGGGCGAATCGCAGTGGATCGGCACGCTCGATACGGTGGGCCTGGTGCTGCTGCTGTTGATCGCCTACCGCAGCTGGAAGATCCCGGTCCTTGGCGTGTTGCCGCTGGCGAGCGCTGGCCTGGCCGGGCTGGCCGCCGTGGCGCTGCTGTTCGATGGCGTGCATGGCATCACCATTGCCTTTGGCTTCACCTTGATCGGGGTGGTGCAGGATTATCCGATCCACCTGTTCAGTCATCAGCGCCCCGGTCTGGATCCACGCGACAACGCGCGGCATCTATGGCCGACGCTGGCCACCGGCGTGGTATCCACCTGCATCGCGTATGTGACCTTCCTGTTCTCCGGGGTGGACGGCCTGCGCCAGCTGGCGGTGTTCACCATCGCCGGGCTGGCCGCCGCCGCGGTGAGTACACGCTGGCTGTTGCCGGCCTTGATCGACCCGGCCGCGCGCGACCACGCCGATTCGCGGCTGCTGGCCACGCTGTGGCGCGGCATCGCACGGCTGCCGCGGCCGCGCATCAGCCTGGCGGTGATGGCGGTGATCGGCATCGCGGTGATCGCGTTCGCGCCCGGTCAGTTCTGGCAGAACGATCTCTCCAAGCTGACGCCGGTACCGCCCAATGCATTGGCCCAGGACACCCACCTGCGCCAGGAGCTGGGTGCGCCGGATGTGCGCTACGTGCTTGCCGTGCCTGCGGCCAGCGACGAAGCCGCGCTGCAGGCCAGCGAGCAGCTGCGCCCGCGTCTGGATGCGCTGGTGCGCGCCGGCGCGCTGAGCGGCTACGACATGGCCGCGCGGTACCTGCCCAGCGCCCGGACCCAGCAGGCACGTCAGGCGGCGTTGCCGGATGCCGCGCAGGCGCGCGCCATGACCGAGCAGGCGGTAGCGAGCACGCCATTGCGTAGCGATGCGTTTGCGCCCTTCCTGCAGGATCTGGACACGGCCAAGCATGCCGCGCCGCTGCTGCCCAGGGATCTGGTCGGCTCGCCGCTGGCTACCTCGGTCGGTGGGCTCCTGCTGGGGCGTGGCGACCGCAGCACCGCGCTGGTGTCGTTGACCGGCCTGCGCGACCCGGCAGTGCTGGCAGCGGCGGTGCAGGGCAGTGGTGCGCAGCTGCTGGACCTGAAGGACGCGTCCGAATCGCTGGTGGCCGCCTACCGTGGACGCGTGCTCGGCGCGCTGGTGTTGGCCGCCTTGCTGCTGGCGGCGACGGTGGCGATCGCGCTGCGCAGCCCGCGCCGCATCGTGCGCGTGCTGCTGCCGATGGCGCTGACCACGGTGCTGATCCTTGCCATCCTGCGCGGCATCGGCGTGGAACTCACTCTGTTCCACCTGATCGCGCTGATCCTGGCTGCCGGGCTTGGTCTGGACTACGCGCTGTTCTTCGATCATGCCGGCGACGACCATGCCGATCAGCTGCGCACGCTGCATGCCCTGATCGTGTGCAGCCTGATGACGCTGCTGGTGTTCGCCTTGCTGGCCGCCTCCAGCATTCCGGTCTTGCGTGCCATCGGCAGCACGGTGGCGCTGGGGGTATTGTTCAATTTCATTCTGGCCTTGCTGGTGTCGCGCGAACCGGCGCAGGAACGCATGGCCAACGGAGAGCCGCATGCAGGGACGTGACGCGATTGCCACCTTGATTCCGCACCGGGGCGCGATGTGCCTGTGGGAAGACGTGGTGGAGTGGGATGCGCAGCGCATCGTGCTGCGTAGCCACGCGCACCGCGACCAGACGCATCCGTTGCGCGCCGCCGGGCGCCTGCGCGCGCTGCATCTATGCGAATACGGGGCGCAGGCGATGGCCGTACATGGCGGCTTGCTGGGCCGCGCCTCGGGCAAGCCGGTGCGCCCGGGCATGCTGGTGGCCCTGCGCGGCGTAGAGCTGCATGTGGCCTATCTGGAGCAGCTGCCCAATGCAATCGTGTGCGAGGCGCAGGTGCTGATGCAGGGCGAGGACAGCCAGCAATACAGCTTCCGCCTGAGCCAAGGCGCGCAACTGCTGGCCGAAGGCCGTGCCACGGTGATGCTGGGTCAGGCGCAGGCGTGATCCCACGCCTCGTGCGTGGAGCCGCGCTGCGCACGGATGCTGGCGCACAGTTGGCATCCACGCGCAATGGGCTCTGCACGCACGTCCACATGGACCTGGTGTGTTGCCCCGCGGCGTCGCGGCGATGCGAGGGCGCAACGCAGAGGTTGCGCTCGATGGTCAGACCTCCGGCATCCTCAACTGGAACGGCACGCGCGACCGGAACGACATGCACAGGGCCTGCACCTGGCAGCGGGACGCTGTTGCAGGAGTGACCACGTCGTCAGACGCACAGCGCATGCCGGGATGTGGCAAGGCTGTTCCGGCGGCAGCAGCGAATCGCTAGGATAACGGGCTCGCCGCTGCCGTTTGCGGCTTTCATCGAGGCGTCCATGAGCACATCCCTTCCACAGCGTCGTGCGCTGGTGACCGGCGGCAGCGGCGATCTTGGCGGCGCCATCTGCCGACAGCTGGCCGCGCAAGGCCGGCACGTCATTGTGCATGCCAACCGCAATCTGGCGCGCGCCGAAGACGTGGTGGCTGCGATCGTCGCCCACGGTGGCAGCGCAGAGGCGGTGGCCTTCGATGTGGCCGACGCGCAGGCAGCAACGGCCGCGCTGGAGGCCCTGCTGGACAGCGGCCCGATCCAGATCGTGGTCAATAACGCAGGCATCCACGACGACGCCCCGATGGCGGGCATGAATGCTGCCCAGTGGCATCGGGTCATCGATGTGTCGCTGCATGGGTTCTTCAATGTCACCCAGCCCTTGCTGCTGCCGATGGCGCGCACGCGCTGGGGGCGCATCGTCAGCGTGTCGTCGGTGGCGGCGGTGCTGGGCAACCGCGGGCAGACCAACTACGCCGCAGCCAAGGCGGCGCTGCACGGTGCCAGCAGGTCGCTGTCGCGCGAGATGGCCAGCCGCGGCATCGCAGTCAATGTGGTGGCGCCGGGCGTGATCGAGGGCGAGATGGTCGGCGAAAGCTTCGCCCCGGAAGTGATCAAGCAACTGGTGCCGGCCGGCCGCGTGGGCAAACCCGAGGAAGTGGCCGCACTGGTCGCCTTCTTGTGTTCGGAGACCGCCGGCTACATCAATGGCCAGGTCATCGGCATCAATGGTGGGATGGGCTGAGAGCGGCTAACAGCATGACTATGCCTGCCGCGAGATGGGCGCAGTCCGCTTTGTGGTTTCTATCGGCACACGACCACGTTGCCAGGTGCAATGTCCTCATCGTTTGCGGGACCGTGTGGCGGCATGGATGCCGCCACCGTGCCTACATGGACGTACTTGCGGCGTGTCCCGCAGGCGGTGAGGGTGTTGCGCCCTCGACGACTTTGGCTTGAGAACGTCCAGACTGCGCTGAAGTTAACGCTCTCGGTTGCCTTGAGAGGTCATTGAACGGCGCAGATGCGTCTGGTCTGGAGCGGCTGATCTGGGCCTTCGTTACGTGGCCGTTGCCCGCCCACTCTCACTGGAGACGCTGCAAGTACGCCGGTGTAGGATCCTGCGCGGCATCCACGCTGCGGAAGGTCCCGCTACGGTGGGCTGACAAGGACGAGAGAGCGTCGGTGTGCAGGGCTGTGAGCAGTGCACGCCGTCATGACCGGCTGCGCTCGCGTACAGCACGCGCGGATCAAGAAAGCGTGGACCAAGCAAAACGCGCCGTTGCCGGCGCGTTCGATCAACGCTACGCCGCGTCGGCGTACCACGTGGCGGCCAGGATCGCCTCGCCGCTGGCATCGGCCGTCAGCGCGCCCAGGCCGTGGTCGGGCAGGCCCGGGTGGCGCTGGCGTGCCTGCTGCAGGATCTCGCGGGCCAGCACGGCCATCTGCGCGACATTGCCATGGATGCGGGCCACGAACGCATCGTCGTCGAGGGTGTCGTTCAAGGCGCCATTGAGTTCGTTGAACCAGCCGATCAAATACTGGTCCAGCAGGCGTCCATCGCCGCCGGTGATGCCCTGTTCGGTGTTGCGCACGCCCCAGTCGTGCAATACGCGTTGCATGGCCAGGTTCATGTCGCGCGCGTAGAAGAAATCTGCCTTCATGCGCGCCAGCAGGCTCAGGTCGGCGATGCGCCCGGCGCAGAACAGCGGCGCCAGCAGCGACCAGTAGTAGGTGTAATCCCAGATCACCTTGACCGGCATGACCTGTTCGTCGCCGAACAAGGCATATTGATCCTGGTACAGGGTCAGGGTGTTTTCGTAGAACGAGAAATACAGCTGCTGGTACAGCTCCACATACGGGCTGAGCGACTTGCCGGCGCGGTCGCGGCCGATCAGCTCGCAGATGTAGGTGTTGGAGATGGCGATGAAGTCGCTGCCGGGCGAATAGAACGGGTCCAGGAACAGGCCGGCCTCGCCGGTGAGCGCCCAGCGCTGCGGGGAGAACACCTGGGTGCAGCCATAGGAGAACTTGCGCAGGAACAGGAAGTCCTGCAGCCGGTAATCGGCGCTGTCGAGCGTGGCGGCCACCTGCGGTTGATGCAGGCGTAGCCAGTCCATGGCTTTTTCGTGGGTGTTCATGCGCTCCAGCGGATGCATCGCGGCATCGCAGACGATGCCCAGCGAATGCGCGCCCGAAGACAGCGGGATCAACCAGAACCAGTAACCCGGCCCGCACATGTGGTTGGTCGAACGCCAGCGGTCCGGCGGCGTGCAGCGTTGCAGCCAGCTGCTGTCCTGCGACCAGCCGTTGGGGTCGATCAAGCCTTCCACGCGCCACCACACCGCGTTGGCATTGTGTGCGTTGTCCTGCGCCAGTCCGAGCTTGCGCTTGAGCAGGCCGGCGCGGCCGCTGGCGTCCACCACCCAACGCGCGCTCAGCGTGCCGGGCGCGCCATCGCGCTCGAAGCGCACCGCATGGTCGGTGTCGTCTTCGGACAGGTCGAGGCCCTTGACGCTGCAACTGTCGACGAAGGTGATGCCTTGCGCGCGTGCGCGTTCGCCAAGGAAATTCTCGAAACGGCCGCGGTCGATCTGCCACGACGGCGTCGGCAGGATCTTGCTCACGCCCAGCTCGGTGCAGCGGTCGATGTCTTCGCGCTTGTCGGAGAAGAAGAAACGGAACCCGAATTTGCGGATCTGTTCGGTCTCCAGATGCTCGCGCAGGCCCAGTACCTGGGCGAAATAATGCGCGCCGATCTCCACCGTGGATTCGCCAACCTTGAAGGCGGCCTCGCGCACCGGGTGGGCGCGCCGTTCCAGCACCGTGATGGCCAGCGCAGGGTCGCGCTGCTTCAGTTGCAAGGCCAGGCTCAGGCCGGCCAGGCCACCACCGGTAATGACGACATCGGCGCGCGCTGCATTCATGAGGAGTGGTTGCTCTTGGTGACCGCGGGCACAGTAGCAAATTCGCCATCGACGTCGTCAACGATCACCGGATTGGCGCGCACGCGGCGGTATTCGCGCCAGACATGGCCGTACGCCCAGACCTGCTTGACCACGTGCGAGGTGATGTTCCACAGGTCGCGCACCAGCCGGAAATGGCTCTTGCGAAAGGTGCCTGGCGCGCTGCCGGCGTAGCGGGTCTCGATCGGCACCGCCACCACCCGCGCGCCGGCCTGGCGGGCGGCCGAAATCAGCAGCTGCGCTTCGAACACGAAGCCTTCGCCGGGCACATTCGGCAGGGTGAACACCGATGCCGGATACAGCCGTTGGCCGCTTTGGCTGTCCACCAGCTTAAAACCGCAGCCCCAGGCAATGCCCCAATCGCCGAAATCGTTGCCGATCCGGCGGATGGTGGGTTGGGTGGCGCGCTTGCGCATGCGTGCGCCGATCACCACGCTGCCGGGGTGGCGGTTGGCCGCGGCCAGCAGGCGCGGAAAATCGGCGGCCTCGTGCTGGCCATCGCCGTCCATGGTCATCACCGCGCGCATGCCCAGTTGCCGGGCCTTGGCAAAGCCGCTGCGCAGGGCGGCGCCCTTGCCCATGCGCTGCGGGTGGCGGATCACCGTCACCGGCAGGTCGGCGATGCAATCGGCGGTGCCATCGTCGGAGCCGTCGTCGATCACGATCACCTGCGGGCAGTACTGCAGTGCATCGGTGACCACTTCGCGAATGCGCAGCGATTCGTTCAACGCCGGCACCAGGATCGCGGTGTCCTGCGGCGTCAGCGGCACGCGGCTCACGGCAGGATCTCCACGCGCAGGACGCGGCCGGGGCCGGCCTGCAAGGCCACGCAGTCGCCGCGCCCGGCCAGCAGTTCGAACAACGGCAGCATCGGCGCCATCGCATTGCCGGCGACCTGCTGCGCCAACGGGCCATCGCCCGGCGACGGGGTGCCATCGTCCAGCCGCGCCCGCAGCTGCGGCTTGCCTGCCTGGCCGGCGCTGCCAAGCACCAGCGCCCCGCCAAGCAGCCCCTGGCTGGGCGAGACCCGGCCCAGCGGCCCGACCGAACGCGCGTCGTAGCTGGCCAGCAGCACCGCGTCCACGCCGGCGGTGAGCTGCACGAGCGCCTCCAGCAGCCCCTGCGCGAAACTGGCATTGGAGGCGCTGATGGCCGTGGTCGGCGTCATCGCACCCGCACCGATGGTCCAGTAACCGGCAGCCGCGTTATGCACCGAGTTGTGGAACTTGGTCGGCGAGATCGCCAGCGGGTCGCTGGCCAGGGTGGTGCACATGTAATCGGTGATGGCCAGGTCGCCATGGGTGGAGGTGAACACCGACGGCAGGCTGGCCGGGTCGCGGCTGGCAGCAGCGCAGGCGGCCAACGCCGCTTCCAGCGACACCGCCACCGTATCCGGTGCGCGGCGGCGTTCGTTGGCGGCCAGCAGCTGCGGCGCCGGGCGTGCCGGGGTCTCCTGCAGCGCAGCACCGTGCACGAAGGCGCGTGCGGCCTCCCAGGTGGGCAGGCCCTGGCTCCAGAAGCCGATTCCTTCGATGCTGGCAGCGAGCATCAGCGTGCCCGCCCGAACAGCAGCGAGCAGTTGTTGCCGCCAAAGCCGAAGGAATTGTTCATGGTGTAATCGATCCGGGTATGGGCGTTGTCGAAGCGGATCTGCGGGCCGCAGGCGGGGTCGGGCACTTCGCTGTTGAGCGTGCCCGGCAGCAGGCCGTCGCGCAGCGCCAGCAGCGCGATCACCGATTCCACGATGCCGGCCG
Organism: Xanthomonas cassavae CFBP 4642; assembly: GCF_000454545.1. NCBI lineage: Bacteria > Pseudomonadati > Pseudomonadota > Gammaproteobacteria > Lysobacterales > Lysobacteraceae > Xanthomonas > Xanthomonas cassavae. The sequence goes on along the minus strand of NZ_CM002139.1, from coordinate 5,159,659 downwards.
CGCCCAGGGTGTGGCCGGTCCAGGCCTTGGTCGAGCTGGCATGCAAGGTGTCGGGGAAGATCGCCGCCACCGCGGCCGCTTCCACGCTGTCGTTGGCCGGGGTGGCAGTGCCGTGCAGGTTCAGATAGCCCACCGCGGCCGGCTCAACGCCAGCGCGTTGCAGCGCGCCGCGCATCGCCAGCTGCGCGCCCAGTCCCTGCGGGTGCGGGGACGACATATGGTGCGCATCGCTGGATTCGCCATAGCCATACAGCCACACCGCCGCGTCTGGTGCGGCCGCGGTACGTTGGACCAGCGCAAAGCCGCCGGCCTCCCCCAGGCTCAGGCCCACGCGCCGCGCATCGAACGGCTGGCACGGCTCGGGCGCCACCACCTGCAGGGAGTTGAAGCCGAACAGCACACTGCCGCACAAGGTATCCACGCCACCGACCAGGGCCGCATCGATCACCCCGGCCTCGATCAGCCGCGCCGCCTGCGCGAACACCTTGGCACTGGACGAGCACGCGGTGGCCACGGTCACGCTGGGGCCGCGCAGGCCGGTGGCGTGCTGCACGAAGTCGCCCAGCGAATGCGGAGTGTGCACGATCGGGCGTTCAAGATCCGGCGGGAAGCGTGCGCCGTCGGCGTCTTCCAGCAGCCGCGCATAGGCCTCTTCGCTGGCACCGATGCTGGAGGTAGAGGTGCCGACGATCACCGCCACGCGCTCGGCGCCATAGCGCTGTGCGGCGGCCTGCGCCGCTTCCAGCAGGCCGTCCTGCTGCAGCGCCAGCCAGGCCAGGCGGTTGTTGCGGCAGTCCCAGCGGTGCAGTGCATCGGGCAGGACCACTTCTTCCACGCCGTCGACGCGGCCGATCCAGCACGGCAGCGGTTGCGGTCCGAAATCGTTGCGACGCAGGCCACTGCGGCGCGCCTGCAAGGCGGCGGCCTGGGCGGCGAGCCCGGCGCCCAGCGCGGTGGTGGAGGTGTAGGCGGAGACGGCGACCGGGGCCATCTGGGACGGATGCTGCGCTTGGCTCACGGTGGTCCGGCTGGCAAAAAGTGCTTGCAGTATATCGGTGGCGTGCGCCTGTCCCGTCGACGGCACAACTGAACGTGCCGGTCATGTCGCTGACGCGGCTGGGATTTTTCGCACCCGCCGCGCTTTCGCCATGGCCGCAATTGGGACACAATCGACGCGACCCACCGCTCTTCGAGCGCGATCACGCGCGCATGCACGCCTACGTCTATAAAAGCCAACGCAAGCAGGACACCTTCGTCTATCTCGGCACGCGTGACGACTTCGCCGGTCTTCCTGCTGCCGTGCACGCGCAGTTGGCGCCGTTTGTCTTCGTGCTGGAGGTGGCAGTGACGCCGGAGCGCCGGTTGGCGCAGGCCGACGCGGCCACGGTGCGCGAGGCGCTGGGCAAGCACGGCTTCTACCTGCAACTGCCCAAGACCGTGGTGCTGGCGGGCGAGTGCGACCATGATTGATCCGCAGCGTGCCGCGCGCCTGCGCGCCGCAGCGCTGGCGGCGGCGGCCGGCGTGGTGTTGTCCCTGCTCGGCGGCCTGGGCGGTGGCATTGCCGCGCTGAGCCTGTGGCTGGCCCAGCCGGCCTTTGCGCTGGCGGTGTCGTGGGCACGCGGGACGCGCGCGCTGCCGGCGCAGCCGCGCGCCATCGCACAGGCGCTACCGCCGCTGCTGGCGATCTGGGGTGTGGGCCTGCCGGCCCTGGCTGCATTGATCAGCTGGCCGCTGACTGCGCTGCGCGACAGCGGCAGTCTGGCCGCCGCGCTGGCGCTGAGCGTGGCGATCAGCGCGGCCCTGCTCGGGCTGTGGCGGACCTGGCCGTTGTGGGGCGAGGTGGAACGCGATGGGCGCGCGCTGGCGCCACGCTGGCATGCGCTGGCCACGCAGGAACTGCATGCCTGGCGTGGGTTGCTGGCGGCCGCATTGGTGCTGGCGATGTGCACGCTGTGCGTGACCCTGGCCTGGCCGGGCGGCGTGTCCGCCGGGCTGCGTTGGGGCCTGGCGATCGCCGCCTGCGTGGCCTTGCCTGCCGGCCACCTGCTGTTGCAGCGCACCGCCGCGCCATCGCGCAGCACGGCACCGGCCGTCCCGCAGGCGACTGACTTCTTCAATGAGGCCGCCGCCGCGCCGCGCCCGTTGGAGCCGGTGGCGCAGCATCAGCTGGTGCCCGAACTGTTCGAAGCCGCCCGCAGCGGGCGGGTGGATCGCGCGCTGCAACTGCTCGAAGCCGGCGCCGACCCGCAGGCGCTGCCGCTGCCGGAATGGCGCGACCAGCGCAGCCTGCCGGCGCTGGCAGCGGTGCTGCCGGACCTGCGCCTGCTGCGCGAACTGATCGTACGGCGCGTGGACGTCAACCAGCCGCACCGCGGCATGACGCCGTTGCTTGCCGCCACCCGCGACAGCTGGCATGGCCGCCCGGATGCGGTGATGACCCTGCTGGCCAACGGCGCCGATCCGCGCGCCAGCGACAACGACGGCAACACCCCGCTGCATCATGCCGTGCGCAGCTCCGACCCCGGCGTGGCCGCGCTGCTGCGCGATGCCGCCGCAGAACTCGATGCGCTCAACAACGATGGCCACTCGCCGCTGGCGATGGCCTGCCAGGTCGGCAACTGGCGGTTGGCGAAGTTCCTGCTGGAGCGCGGCGCGCAGTCCGAACCGGATGGCGGCGCGCCGGTATTGCTGGCCGCCGCCGGCACCGAAGAAGACGACCCGGCCGGCGTGCAGCTGCTGCTCAAGCACAAGGCGCGCGTGGATGCGCGCGACCGCCAGCGCCGCAGCGCCCTGCACGAAGCCGCACTGGCCGGTCATGGCGACATCGTCGAAGCGCTGCTGTCGGCCGGCGCCAATCTGGAAGCGCGCGATCTGCTCGGCCGCACGCCGTGGCTGGATGCCGCGCGCCAGGCACGCAGCGCGGTGCTCGAACGCCTGGTCGCGCGCAAGGCCGATGTGCTGGCCATCGATGGCGACGGCCGCAACGCGGTGATGCGGGCTTGCGCCGCGGACAGCGTGTCGCCGGCGTTGATCCGCCGCTTGCTGGATCTGCAGGTGCCGGCTGACAGCGTCGATGCGCATGGCCGTCGCGCGGTGGATGTGGCTGCCGAAGCCGGGCGTTGGGCGATCGTGCAACTGCTCGATCCCAGTTACCCGTTGCCGGCCGCGGTGAGCGACGGGCATGGCGACACGCCTGGCGTTGCGGTATTGCCCGATCGTCCGCCATTGGTGCTGCTGCGCGAAGGCCTGCAGTTCGGCCAGCGCGATGGCCTGGTTGCGCTGGCACGGCTGTGCGCCCCGGAAGAACTGGGCGGGCTGTTGCACGATGCGCATCTGGCCTTGAACGCCGAGGCGGTCGACTGGTTGCTGCGCCACGGCGCCGATGCCGAAGTACGCGATGCCTGCGGCGATGTCCCGATGTTTGCGCTGCTCTCGCGCGGCGTGGAGGCGGTGCCGGCGCTGCAGGCGTTGCTGCGGCATGGTGTCTCGCCGGCGGGCGCCGGTGGCTTGACCCGGTTGCTGAGTGCCTGCGTGCAGCATGACGCGGCATCGCGCGGCTTGGAACAGTTCGCGCTCGAGTTGCTCGAACGCGGCGCCGACCCGTTCGCTCCGTCGGCTGCCGGCGATCCGCCGTTGTCGCTGGCGGTGCGGCTGGGTTGGCTGCGCCTGCAGCAGTGGTTGCTGGAACATGGCGTGGACCGCGAAGCGCGCGACAGCCACGGCATGACCGCGCTGCATCTGGCCACTGCGCTGGGCCGCGACGCTTCGCTGAAACTGCTGGTTAAACAAGGCGCCTCGCCGGAAGCGCGCGCTGCCGATGGGCAGACCCCGCTGGGCGTGGCGCTGTCGATCGGCCGCCGCGATCTGGCCGACTGGCTGGATTGGCGCATCTGGTCGTTGCCGCGCCGCACCTTGCGCGAAGCGGATGTGCCGGCCGCCGCGATGACCGGCGACACCGACGCGGTGCGTCGCCTGATCGACCTCGGCCTGCCGGTCGACGCCGTCGACGCGCAAGGCTGCACCGCGCTGCTGCGTGCGGCCGGTGGTGGCCATCTTGGCGTGGTCGCGCATCTGCTCGGCCGTGGCGCCGATCCGCAGCGTGCCGCCAACAGCGGCGCCACGCCGTTGTCGGCGGCAGTGAGCATGCGCCAGACCGAGATCGTGGCCGCCCTGCTGCAAGCCGGCGCACAGATCGAACACCGCCTGCCGGGCGGTGTGACCGTGTTGATGCTGGCCTGCGCGCTGGGCCTGCCGGACATCGTGGCGCGCCTGCTCACTGCCGCCGCCGACGTGCACGCCACCGACAATCAAGGCTTGGCGCCGCTGCATTGCGCCGCGTTGTACGGCTTCACCGCGCGCGACAAGAGCCGCCTGCTGGCCTTGCTGGACACCTTGCTGCTGGCCGGCGCCGACCCCGAGTACCTTGCCGGTGGCCGGGTCAGCCCGCTGCTGCTGTTGCTGGGCGCACGTGCCGAACCGGGCACCGCCTGCGACGAGAAGGTGGTGCTGGCCGGGGTCGAGCGCCTGCTCGATGAAGACGTCTCGCTGGAGGTTGCCGATCAACGTGGCTTCGGGCCGCTGCATCTGGCCGCCCTGCATGGCCTGCCGCTGCTGGTGCAGCGCCTGCTGCGCGCCGGTGCCGATGCCGACCGCCGCGACGCGCTCAACCGCACCCCGCGCGAGATCGCCATCATGCGCGGCTTCATCGATGTGGCCAGCCAGTTCGAACCGGCGCTGCCGGGCGTCTCGTCGATGGCGCGCTTCCTGCGCGAGGGGCGCTGAGCCTGCGCGGCGGACAACCGCCGCGGGTGCTGTTCGTGTGCAGCCGCAACCGCCTGCGCAGCCCCACCGCCGAGCGCGTGTTCGCCGACTGGCCCGGCGTGCAGGCGCAATCGGCCGGACTGGCCGCCGATGCGCAAGTGCAGGTCGCCCCGGAGCTGTTGCAGCACGCACAGGTGGTGCTGGTGATGGAACGGCGCCATCTGCAGCTGCTGCGCAAACGCTTCGCCGCGCATCTGCGCCACTGCCGCGTGGTCTGCCTGCAGATCCCCGACGACTATGCCTACATGGACCCGGCACTGGTTCGCCGGCTGGAACACACGGTGCCACCGCTGCTGCGTTTGCCGGCGCAGTCGTAACCTGATCCCGACACCGCGCGTGCGAGACTGCGGGCTCTTTCGCAGGAAGGAAGCGCCCGCACGATGAGCGTTCGTATCGAAGACCACGCCATGCTGGGCAACTGCCACAGCGCGGCCCTGGTCGACCACCGCGGCACCATCGACTGGCTGTGTCTGCCACGCTTCGATTCCGATGCGGTGTTCGCTGCATTGCTGGGCGACGAGCAACACGGGCAGTGGGCGATGGCCCCCGCAGCCGATTACCGTAGCGAACGCGCCTATGAAGACGACAGCCTGGTGCTGTGCACGCGGTTGATCACCGACACCGGCACGGTGGAACTGATCGACTTCATGGCCGCCACCGAAAATGGCGAGCTGCACCAGCATCTGGTGCGCATCGTGCGCTGCGTGCAGGGCGAAGTGCCCATGCACATGCGGCTGACCTTTCGTTTCAACTACGGGCGCACGGTGCCGTGGGTGACCCGCATCGACGGCGGCATCCGCGCCATCGCCGGGCCCGACCAGCTCGTCCTGCGCTCGCCGCAGGAACTGCATGGCCAGGACCTGGGCACCGAAGCCGACTTCACCCTGCGCGATGGCCAGAGCACCTGGTTCGTGCTCAGCCATGGCGCCTCGCATCTGCCCACGCCGCCGCCGATCGATCCGGAACAGGCGCGGCAACGCACCACCGCGTTCTGGCACGGCTGGGCGCGCCGCTGCACCGACGTGGGGCCGTGGACCCAGCAGGTGCGCCGCTCGCTGGTGGTGCTCAAAGGCCTGAGCTATCTGCCCACCGGCGGCATCGTCGCCGCGCCCACCGCCTCGCTGCCCGAGCACCTGGGCGGTACCCGCAACTGGGATTACCGCTATTGCTGGCTGCGCGATTCGGTGTTCACGCTGATCGCCTTGTTGCAGGCCGGCTATCGCGACGAGGCCGCCTCATTCCGCGACTGGGTTCAACGCACCATCGCCGGTTCGCCGGACCAGCTGCAGGCGCTGTACGGCATCGGCGGCGAGCGCCGCTTGCAGGAGTGGGAGGCGCACTGGCTACCGGGCTATGAAAATTCCGGCCCGGTGCGCATCGGCAACGGTGCGGTGGATCAGTTCCAGCTCGATGTCTACGGCGAGCTGATCGGCGCATTCCATTACGCCCGCGAAAAAGGCGTGGCGCTGCCGTCGGACGACGACGGCTCCGCCGCCGCCTTGCTGGAAAACATCCTCGACACGCTCGAAGACCTGTGGCGTCAGCCGGACGAAGGCATCTGGGAAATCCGCGACGAGCGCCGCCACTTCGTGCATTCCAAGGTGATGGCGTGGCTGGCCTTCGATTGCGGCACGCGCGACGGCATCACCAACGCCGATGCCGACAAGCGCGCGCGTTGGGGCCGGATCGCCGAGGAAATCCGTGCCGAGGTGCTGGACAAGGGCGTGCACCCGGATGGCCACTTCGTGCAGAGCTACGGCTCCGAGCGCCTGGATGCCGCATTGCTGCTGATCCCGATCGTGGGTTTCCTGCCGCCGGACGATCCGCGCATTGTCGCCACCGCCGACGCGATCGCACGCGAGCTGACCATCGATGGCCTGGTCGAACGCTATCGCGCCGACGATAGCGCCGACGGCCTGCCGACCGGCGAGGGCACTTTCCTGGCCTGCAGTTTCTGGCTGGTGGAGAACTACGCCTTGATCGGTCGCACCGATGAGGCGCGCGTGCTGCTCGAACGGCTGCTGGCGCTCTGCAACGACGTGGGCCTGCTTGCAGAAGAGTACGACCCACGTGCAAAACGCATGCTTGGCAACTTCCCCCAAGGGTATTCCCACGTGGCCCTGGTCAATGCGGCATTGCGCCTGCATGGACGCATGGGCGAAAAGGAAACGCATCCATGAATGAGCAACAGACCACCCCGCCCTGCATCATCGTGGTGTTCGGCGCGCGCGGCGACCTGACCCGGCGGCTGGTGATGCCGGCGCTGTACAACCTGCGCCGTTCCGGTGCGCTGGGTGATGACTTCGCCATCGTCGGCATGGACCACGGCGACATCAGCGAGCGCGCCTGGCGCACCAACATGGGCAAGGCGATGACGCAGCTGCTCAGCAGCCGCGATGCCGAATTTCAGGCCGATTCCTTCGATACCGCCACCTGGGAGTGGTTGCGCGAACGCATGCATTACGTGCGTGGCGACTTCACCGACCAGGGCGCCTACCAGGCGCTGGGCGGCGTGCTGGACAAGCTGCACAAGCGCTACGGCACCCAGGGCAATGTGCTGTTCTACCTGGCCACCGCCGCGCGCTTCTTCGAGCCGGTCCTGCTCAACCTGGGCGAGGCCGGTCTGGTCGAGCAGCGCGAGGGAGAGGGCTGGCGCCGCGTCATCGTGGAAAAACCCTTCGGCCACGATCTGCCCAGCGCCATCGCGCTCAACGCCACCGTGGCCAAGGTGCTGCACGAGGACCAGGTGTTCCGCATCGACCATTTCCTGGGCAAGGAAACCGTGCAGAACATCCTGGCATTCCGCTTCGCCAATGGCCTGTTCGAGCCGGTATGGAACCGCGACCGCATCGATCATGTGCAGATCACCGCCGCTGAAACCATCGGCGTGGAAGGGCGCGGGCGCTTCTACGATCCCACCGGCTGTCTGCGCGACATGGTGCCCAACCACCTGTTCCAGCTGCTGGCGATGATTGCGATGGAACCGCCGGCCGCCTTCACCACCGAGGCGATGCACCGACGCCGCGCCGAAGTGATCGAGGCGGTGCGCCCGATCAGGCCGGAAGACGTGGTGCGCGGCCAGTACGCATCCGGCGCGGTCAATCGCAGCGCCGTACCCGGCTACCGCGAAGAAGACACCGTGCCCGAGGATTCGGACACCGAAACCTATGTGGCGATGAAGCTGCAGGTCGACACCTGGCGCTGGGCCGGCGTGCCGTTTTATCTGCGCACCGGCAAGCGCCTGCGCGAGCGCACCACCGAGATCGCGATCCGCTTCAAGCCCGCGCCGCTGGCACCGTTCCGCAGCACCGAAGTGGGCGGTTACGGCCCCGACTGGCTGGTGCTGCACATCCAGCCGGATGAGGGCATCTCGCTGCTGTTCGACGTCAAGCGCCCCGGCGCGCAGGTCGCATTGGCGCCGGTGCGCATGGACTTCCGCTACCGCGACTGGTTTCCCAAGGAATACACCGTGGGCTACGAGCGCCTGCTGCAGGACTGCATGAACGGCGAGGCCGGCCTGTTCCAGGATGCGGCGATGGTGGAAGGCGCCTGGCGCATCGTGCAGCCGATCCTGGATGCCTGGAAACAACCGGCCAGCGACTTCCCCAACTACGCCGCCGGCAGCGCCGGCCCCTCGGCCGCCGATGCCTTGCTGGCCATGAACGGCGGACATGCCTGGCGCGCGTTGACTCCGGGCCGCAAGCCACCGCCACGCCGTGCGCCGGAAGCGCGCAGCAGCGTCACGACGCCGATCAAGAAAGCCACCGACAAATCTGCCACGAAGGCCACCAAGGCGCCGGCCAGGACGATCACCAAGGCGACAGCCGAAAAAATCACCAAGGCGCCAGCCAAACGCGCATCTGCGGCTTCAGCAAGACCATCGCAGGATGCTGCTACATCGCCCGGCAGCGCGGCCAAGAAAGCCGTGGGCAAACGCGCAACCGGCAAGGTCGCAAAGACCGCTGGCAAAACCGCGGCACGTACACCACGCCGCTGACGGATGCGAGCGGCAGGCAGCCACCGCAGCTCCACGGAGGAGCGTGCCTGCGCGCGACGGGCTTTGCCGGTAACGCCCGGTCGCGCGCAGGCACGCTCCTACGAAAGAGCTCAGTGATTCTGTGTGGTTGATGCGGGTTCGCCGTCCACATCCGCCTTGACGTCGGCTTCGAACAGGTTCATCAGGTCGGCGCGTGCGTCGCGCGAGGTCTGGATCACCTTGGCTTCGTCGTCGTAGACCAGGTGCTGGCGGCGGAGCAGGTCTTCGTCGTGCTGGCGGAAGCGTTTGACGTGCTCGCGTGCGTCCGCTTCGCCAAGTCCCAGCGAGGTCAATACCCGCCCGCTCAGTTCCAGGCTGGAGGCAAAGACCTCGCGGAACGGTTCTGCACCGAGGTCCATCAGCTTCCAGGCGTGCTGGCGGTTGCGCGCGCGCGCCAGCACGGTGGCCTGCGGGTACAGGCGGCGGATCAGCCGCACGGTCTTGATGTTGGTGTCCGGGTCGTCCACCGCGATCACGAACACCTTGATGCGGTCGGCACCGGCAGCGCGCAGCAGTTCCGGGCGGGTGGGATCGCCGTAATACAGCTGGCTGCCGAAGCGGCGCAGGTCCTCGACGGTGTCGGGGTTGTGTTCCAGCGCCACGAACGGCACGTGGCGCGCCGTGAGCAGGCGCGCAACCACCTGGCCGAAGCGGCCCATGCCGGCGACCAGCACCTTGGGTGTCTGCGTATCGATGGTGTCGAACGGGCGTTCGGACTTGGGTTCGCGCAAGCGCAGTGGTCCGTTGAGGATGCGTTGCATGCCAAGCAGCAACAGCGGCGTCAGTGCCATCGAGACACCGACAATGGCCACCAGACGGTCGTGATTGGCAGCTTCCAGCAGGCCGACGCGGTCGGCCTCGTTGAACACCACGAACGCGAACTCGCCGCCCAGCCACAGCACGCTGCCCAGCATCAGGCTGCTGCGTAGCGGCAGCTTGGCCACGCTGCCGATGCCGACCAGCAGCGAGAACTTCACCACCAGCAGGATCGCCACGCCAGCGGCGATCACTCCCGGCTCGGCGACGACGCGATTGAGGTCGATGCCCATGCCCACCGAGATGAAGAACAGGCCCAGCAGCAGGCCTTCGAACGGCTCGATCTGCGATTCCAGCTCGTGGCGGAATTCCGAATCGGCCAGCAACACGCCGGCGATGAAGGCGCCAAGGCTGGCGCTCAGGCCAGCCTCCTGCATGATCCACGCAGCGCCCAGCACCACCAGCAGCGCGCTGGCAGTGAACACCTCGGGCATGCGCGTGCGCGCCACCACGTTGAACAGATGGCGCAGCACGAAGCGCCCGCACAGGATCACCAGTGCCAGGGCGGCGACTGCCTTGGCCACATCCGGCCAGGCCAGGGTGGCATTCTTGCTGCCGCCCAGCAGCGGAATGGCCGCCAGCAGCGGAATGGCGATCAGGTCCTGGAACAGCAGGATGGCGAAGGCCAGCCGGCCGTAGTCACTGTTCAGTGCCTTGCGCTCGGCCAGCAACTGCAGGCCCACCGCGGTGGACGACAACGCCAGTGCCACGCCGACGATCAGTGCGCTCTTCCAGCCGAGTTGGCCCAGCATCAACAGGCCACCCAGAATCACCGCGGTCACCAGCACCTGGCTGGCACCGGCACCGAACACCGAATGGCGCATTACCTTGAGCCTGGCTGGCGACAATTCCAGGCCGATCACGAACAGCAGCATCACCACACCGATCTCGGCTGCACCGCTGATGCGTTCGGCATCCTGCACCACGCCCACGCCGTCGGGCCCGAGCACCACGCCGGCGACCAGATAGGCCAGCACCGCGCCCAGGCCGAAGCGTTTGAACACCGGCACGGCCACGATCGCCGCCAGCATCAGGACCAAGGCCACTTCGAGGCCGCCGCTATGCATGTCGCACTCTCCGTTGAGGCGCGCATTATGCCGCGCGAGGCGGCCGGCCGGCTTGCACGCTGTGCCGGCGCCGCGCGGCATACGACGCGCCCGGTGTGCAAGGTCAACGCGTTGCGGCGGCAGGCAGTGGCCAGCGCTTGTCGGTGGCAACCGCGAGGGTCTGCCGGCGTCGCGCTAGACGCGCCGCGCCTGGGCCGGGCTCACCGGCGCTTGAGCAGGAAGCGACGGTCCAGTGGCTGCAGCGGACGCGCGTCGAACCGATACATCCGCTCGAATGCGTTGATCTGTTCCCTGGACACCTGCACCGGTTGACTCAGTACCACCCAGTCCACCGTTTCGCTGCATGGCGGGGTGGTCAGCGAGCCCTGGTAGCGATAGAAACTGCGTGGGTTGCCGGGTGGTAGAAAATCGCTGGCACGCACGGAGGCGTCGGCCACCTTCCGGGTCTGATCTTTGTCGCTTGGCATCGCATCGAGCACGCGCTGGAAGGCCGGATTGGGCTTGCCGTCATACGCGCACTGCAGCGGGCCGCACGTGAGGCATTGACCAAGCCAGCTCAGGCGCGCAGACTGCGCCGCGCCGCCGCCCGGATCACCGGTCGGTGCGCACCTTTCGGAGCCTTATCCATGTCCAGCGACAGTCACCCTAGACCCGGGTCGATGACCTGGTTGGCGCGCGCCTGAGGTTTTGGGTTCGCCGGCTGTCATCGACGACGGTCGTCACCAGGCGAACCACCATGTACGACGAAACCCTGCGCCTTGCCCAAGGCGTCGATGCACTGACCGCACCCCTGGCCGAGCTCAACACGGCCGATGCGGTGGAATATCTCAACACCCTCGACCGCACGGACGCAGCGCAGGTGCTGGCCGCGTTGCCGCCGCCGCGTGCGGTGAAGCTGCTGGAACAACCCGAGCTGCGCGATGCCAGTGCGCTGGTGGCCTTGCTGCCGGCCGAGCAGGCCGCGTCCCTGCTCGGGCAGATGGCCGACGACCGTGCCACCGACATCTTCCACGGCCTGGATACCGAGCAGCGCCAGCCGCTGCTGTGGCTGCTCAGCGCCGAGGCGCGGCTGTCGATCCAGGCCTTGATGCGCTACCCGCCCAATACCGCCGGCGCGCTGATGACTACCGAGTTCGTGGCGGTGCCGGCCGACTGGACGGTGGGCCGCACCCTGCAGCACATCCGCGAAGTGGAGCGCAGCCGCGAGACCGTGTACGCGATCTATCTGCTCGACCCGCACAGCCGCGTGCTCACTCAGGTGGTCACCATGCGGCGGCTGATCACCGGCGCGCCGGAGGCACCGATCCTGGAGGTGGCGCAAGTCAATCCGCCGGTCACCGTGGACCCGGCGCTGGATCAGGAAGAAGTGGCGCGGCTGATCCGTCGCCACGACCTGCTCGCCATTCCGGTGGTGGATGCGCGCGGCCACGTGCTCGGCATCGTCACCGTGGACGACGTGCTGGATGCATTGACCGCCGAATCCACCGAAGACGTGCACAAGTTCGGCGGCATGGAAGCGCTGGACAAGCCGTACATGCAGATTGGCTTCGGCCAGATGATCAAGAAGCGCGCCGGCTGGTTGAGCGTGCTGTTCCTGGGCGAGATGCTCACCGCCAGCGCGATGCAGCACTTCGAGGACGAGCTGTCCAAGGCGGTGGTGCTGACCCTGTTCATTCCGTTGATCATGAGCTCGGGCGGCAACTCCGGCTCGCAGGCCACCTCGCTGCTGATCCGCTCGCTGGCGCTGCGCGAGATCCGTCTGGGCGACTGGTGGAAAGTGGCGTTGCGCGAACTGCCGACCGGCCTGACCCTGGGCGCGATCCTGGGCGTGCTGGCGATCATGCGCATCACCATCTGGCAGACCGCCGGCCTTTACGACTACGGCCCGCACTGGCAGATGGTGGCGCTGACCATCGGTGCGGCGCTGATCGGCATCGTCACCTTCGGCTCGCTGTCCGGCTCGATGCTGCCGTTCGTGTTGCAACGCTTCGGGTTCGACCCGGCCAGCGCCTCTGCGCCATTCGTGGCAACGTTAGTGGATGTCACCGGGTTGGTGATTTATTTCAGCATCGCTGCGGCGATCCTGAGCGGCACGTTGTTGTAGCGCAGCGGGTAGTGGCATGACGCGCCGCGAGCTGCGCGCGTCATGCCCTGTTGGATGGCTGCGATGTCGAGGTGGCGCATGGCGTGCGGCACCTCTTATCTGGTCATCGATTCGACGGAGCTGCAGTCGGCGTATCGCTACCCGCGCAGCGCGTGCATGACCACGCTGTAGTGCCTGGCCCATCCTTGCATCGCATGCACGACAGTCCGTGCCGCGATACGCAGCGGTGACTGCGCCTCAGAACGTCACGTACAGCGTGGCGCGCAGATTGCGCCCCGGTTCGCTGTAGCGGCCGATGCCGTCGTCGGTGGCATAGCCGTACAGATAGAAATCGCCGCGGGTGACATTGCGGATGCGCGCCCATTGCCAATAGCGTTCGTCGAACAGGTTGTACACGCCGAGATTGACGCGCACGTTGGCGTTGAAGCGGTAGCTGCCGAACAGGTCGACCACGCTGTAGGCGTCGCTGAGGAACGGCTCGGCCGGGACGCCGAAGATATCGTTCTCCACGGTGACCTCCTTGGCTTTCTTGGCCAGTGCATGGGTGATGTTGGCGCTCACACGCAGGCGCTCATCCAGCCCCTGCCAGCTCAGGCCCAGCACGCCGCGATCGGGATTGATGCTGTCCAGCGGACGGCCGTCTTCCAGCTCGCCCTGGTTGTGCGTCCATGCCGCGCGCAGCAGCCAGGCATCGCCGAGCCTGAACTGCGCCTCCAGTTCGACGCCCTTGACCTCCACCTGGCCGACATTGAGCAGCGTGGTGTAGGCGTAGCCATTGCGCGCGGTGCACACGCCGCGGGTACAGGTCTGGTAACGCGTGCCGGCGTTGGCGGTGACGGTTTCGCTCTGGATGAAGTCGTCGTAGCGGTCGCGGAACACCGATAGGCCCACGCGTGCCCAGTCGCTCTCCCAGCGCCAGCCCAGTTCCAGGTTGAGGCTGCGCTCTGCCTGGAGCGCGGGATTGGCGGCCACGGTCGGCACGTTGACGGTAGTGCCGGTGGCGACCTCGGTGAGCGCGGTGATGCTGGTCGGGGCGTACATCTCGGCGGTGGTCGGCGCACGGAAGCCGCGCCCGGCCTGGAACCACAGCGTCTGCTGCGGGGTGAAGGCGTAGCTGATGCCGGCCTGCCAGGTCGGTGCGGCGAAGGTCACCTCGCGCACTGTGCCAGTGACATCGACGAAGGTGGACGACAGCGTCGGCGTGTAGCGGTAGTGGTCGTAGCGTGCGCCCAGGGTGAGCTGCAGGCGGTCGTCGCGCAGGCCGATGCGGTCGCGCAGGTACACGCTCCAGGTGTCGGCATCGGTCTTGGGCACCTGCGCCGGGTCGACGGTGGCGGTGTCCAGCGCGCCGGCGTTGTTCCAGCGGTAGTCGATCGCGCTGAAGTCGATGCTGCGGCGCTGCCAGGCCGCCCCGTACAACAGCGCTTGCGACCAGCCGCTGTCGTGCAGCTGCTTGTCGAAGTCGACCGCGAGGCGGTCCAGGGTCTGCTCGGTGTCGCGGTCCTCGGCCCGGCGGCACGGCAGCGCCACCGTGCAGCGCGTGGTGGCGGCGGTGGCCGGCGTGCTCGAGCTGCCGCTCTGGGTGAGGATCCGGGTGGTGCCGCGGCTGTCGGTCTGCTGACGGTCGAGCTGCGCCTGCAGGGTGTCGAACAGGGCGTTGTCGGCCTTCCAGAGGTAGCGCAGGCCGTAGCGGTCACGGTCGTTGCTGTCTTCGCCGATGCGCTCGGCGTAGCTGGGCGCGCTGACGCGGCTGAGGTTGTCGACCCGGTTCTGCGAGCGGTTGCGTTCGTACACCACGCCGACGCGGTGTTGTGCGTTCGGCACCACGTCGAGCTTGACCAGTATGTTGTCGCTCTGGCTGTCGACCGGGTCGGGCGTGCGCCGCGCGCTGCCGGTGTCGATGTCGGTGCTGGAATACCAGCCCTCGGATTCGTGGCCCTCGCGGCGGGTGTAGCTCAGCATCGATTCAACGATGCCGCTGCGGTTGGCGACGGTGAGGTTGCCGAGCAATTGGTCGTTATGCCCGGTGTAGCCGGTCTTCAAGCCGACATAGCTGTCGTTGCCCTGCGCCTTGAGGTAGTCGTAGGGGTCCTTGGTGGTGAACACCACCGCGCCACCGAGCGCGCCGCTGCCGGCGCTGATGGAGTCGGCGCCCTTGACGATATCCACGCGCTTGAGCGAATCCACATCCACGCCGCCGCGGCCGGCGCGGAAGAACTCGTAGTCGCGCGCGGTCTCCACGCCCTCGGCCATCGACAGGCCATCGATGGTCATCGCCACCCGGTCGCCTTCCAGGCCACGGATGTTGAAGCCGTTCTCGCCGAAGCGGCCCATGTCGGCGATGCTCACGCCGGGGATGTAGCGCATCAGGTCTTCCATGCTCTAGGCCTGTTCCTGCTGCAGCTGCGCGGTGTCGAGGGTGGTGACGTTCTGGTTGCTGGAGGCGCGCTTGTCGCGCGCGGCCTTCACCTCGACCGGGTCGAAGGTGGTGGCGTCGGCAGATGCCTGTTCGGCATGCAGCGGGAAGGCCAGGCCGGCAGCGATCGCCAGGGCCAGCAGGGTCGGTGTCGAGGTCATCGTCGGTTCCACAGTCAGGAAAGGAATGGGCGCGCAAAGGCGCGAACCTGGCTGCGGGCGGCACGGGGCGGTCGCGTGGCTGGGTGGGGCCCGCCAGTGGCGGGCCATGTGGCGCGGATGGCGCGGGCCTCAAGGCCCGCGTCAGCAAGTCAGTCGGCCTGGGACGGCGTGGTGGCTGGGGCTGGCGCCGTTGCAGGTGCCGGCAATGCGGCGTCGCTGGCATCGACCACGCCATCGTGATTGCGGTCGACGCGGGCAAACGTGCGCAGGCCCGAGGCCTGGTACTCGGCGAAGCTCATGCGCGTGTCCTTGTCGGTGTCGAGCACGTTGAAGCGCACGTGCACCTGGCGGTCGTCGGCCTGCTCGAGTGCGGTGATGCGACGGTTGAGCCGGTCCTCGAACTCGACGCGGTACTCCTGCGTCGACAGCGCGCCGCTGCGGTCGTCATCGGCACGCGCGAACTGCGCCGCGCGCAGGTCCGTGTATTCGGTGCGGCCCACCTTGCCGTCGCCGTTTTCGTCGTACAGCGCAAGAAAGCCGTCGGCCGACTGGCTGTCGGGCATGCCCGGGCGGCCACCGTCGCGATCGAACGTCAGCGTGCTGTCGACGCCTGCCGTCTTGGTTGCCGCCGCCAGTGCCGCCTGTCCACGCGCCCAGTCCTGCGCGCCGGCCGCGTCGAATTCGGCGCGCGACACCTGCTGGTCGCCATCGAGATCGAGTGCGCTAAAGCGCGCGCTGCTGCGTGCTGCCTGCGCGCTGCGTTCCTGTTGCAGCGCCTGTCGCCGACGTGCAATGAATTCGTTGACGTATTCGTCTTCATCGACCGTGCCGTCGTGATTGCGGTCGGTGGCATCGAAGCGGCTGCGGCGGAAGGCAGCGAAGTCGGCGGCAGTGATGCGGCCGTCGCGGTTGTCGTCGTGCTGGGTGATGAAGGCCTGCACGTTGTTGCCGTGACCGCCGAGCAGCGGACGCGGGTCGGATTGGGCGGTAGCGACGGCAGGAAGCAGCAGCGCGCATAGACACGCGCCGGCCAGGGAGCCAGTGTTCATGGATTGCCTCGTGGGGAAGAAAAAGTGCCGGGCCGTGGCGTCGGTGCGACAGGCAGAGCGCTGCCTGTAGACGGCTAGCTGTGCCAGGCAGATGCGTCCGCACCGGTGTGTGGACGCCGCAAAACACGCAACCGCCGCAGCGGTTGCGTAGCGCTACTGCTCCAGCACCTGGAAGGTGAGCGTGGTGCTGTTGCTGTACTCGCGCACCGGGGCGTCGGCCGGCGCCGGGGTGCGGTGGCGGGTCAATGCCAGCCAGGTGCCGGCCTGATCCAATTTCAAGATTGCGCGGCCGGCGTCGTCGGTGGTCACGCTGAGCACGGTCGCCTTGCGGTCGGAGGTCCATACCGCCTCGCTGATGTCCACGGTCTGCTTGACCAGCGGCACGCCGTCGTACTGCACCGTGAAAGCGAACGTCTCGCCCACAAACAGATCGTTGGGGTGGGTGACCGGGATCAGTTCCAGGCCACGATTACGCGGCGACAATGCACTGCGATCGGGCTTGCCGACGCTCACATAGGTTTCGGCCAGGGTGCGCGACTGGAAGCTGGCGATCAGCGTGGCGCCCTTGGGCATGGGCACCTTCGGGTCGCGCACGGTCTCGCGCTTGCCGTCCAGTTCCCAGGTGCGGAACTGCGCGCCGACGCGCAGGCCGCTGCTGAACCGATAGGTGCCGGGTTGCTTGCCCAGGGTGTGTTCGACGACGGTGCGGGTGTCGAGCACCTGCACACGCAGTGGTGCGATGTCGCTGCCATCGGGTCCGGTGATGCTGAAGCGGCTCTGGTCGAAGGCCGCTTCCGGGACGAAGAACGTCTCGGCGAACGCTGCATCCAGGGTCACTGTCTGACCGGGCTGGGGAGCGAAGGTGTTCGGTGCCAGATAAGGCGTATGCGCGGAAGCGGAGGCGGCAAGCAGCAATGCCGACAGCGTCAGAAATTTCATGGGGGGCCCTGTTCCGAATGGGTCGCTGGCGAAACGGGCGCGTGACGGCGCACTAGCTGGCTGACCACGCGATATTAACGAAAATGCGAATCGTTCACAACAAAAGCAGGTGCCATGTTGCGCCGTCGCCGCCGCATGGGCAATGACGGCAGCTTGGGCCGACGTGTACCGTAGTGCGATGGCATTCGCGTCCCCGGTCCGATGAGTACGTACCACCTGCAGCAGGTCTTTCGTCCCAGCACCGTGGCGGTGGTGGGCGGCAGCCCGCGTGATCGCTCGGCCGGGCGGGCGGTGGTGCGCAACCTGCGCGCCGCCGGATTCCCGGGGCAGGTCGGCTGGGTGAGCCCGCGTTACAGCGAGATCGATGGCGTGCGTACGGTGGCGCGGCTGACCGATCTGCCGTGGGTGCCCGACCTGGTGGTGATCACCGCGCCGGCGCGCATCGTGCCGCGCATCGTGTCGATTGCCGCGCGGCGCGGGGTGGCCGCGGCGATCATTCTGACGGCCGGTCTGGGCAGCGGCCCCGGCTCGCCGGCCGCACGCATGGAAGCGGCCGCGCGCGCCAAAGGCATGCGCATCCTCGGCCCGCACTGCCTGGGCGTGATCGCCCCGCATGCGCGGCTCAATGCCAGCATCGCCGCGCATTGTCCGCAGGCCGGCGATCTGGCGTTGATTTCCGAATCCAGCGCCATTGCCGCTGCGCTGGTGGAGTGGGGCGTGGCGCGCTCGGTCGGGTTTTCGGCGGTGGTGTCGCTGGGCGATACGCTGGATGTGGATTTCGGCGATCTGCTCGACTACTTCGCCACCGACTACCGTACCCGCGCGATCCTGCTGTACGTCGAACGCATCGGCGACGCGCGCAAGTTCATGTCGGCTGCACGTGCCGCCGCGCGTGCCAAACCGGTGGTGGTGGTCAAATCGGGGCGCCAGTTCCGCATCAATCCCAATGCCGACACCCACGCGCAGGCGCTGGCCGGCTCGGATGCGGTGTATGGCGCGGCGTTCGCGCGTGCCGGGTTGCTGCGGGTGGGCGCGCTGGACGAACTGTTCGCCGCCGCCGAAACCCTGGGCCGGCTCGGCAGTTTCCCCGGCCGGCGGCTGGCCATCCTCAGCAATGGCGGCGGGGTGGGGCAGCTGGCGGTGGACCAGCTGGTGCTGCGCGGCGGCACCCTGGCCGAGTTGTCGGCCAAGACGCTGGAAACACTGGATCAGTCGCTGCCCGAAGGCTGGTCGCGCAGCAACCCGGTCGACATCATTGTCGACGCCGACGGCGCGCGCTATGCCGCAGCGATCGAAGCGTTGCTCGACGATCCGGAAAACGACGCGCTGCTGGTGGTCAACGTGCCGACCGCGTTCACCTCGTCGGCCGATGCGGCCAAGGCGCTGACCCGCGCGCTGGAGCAACGCAACCGCTATCAGCGCGAAAAACCGGTGTTTGCGGTGTGGCTGGGCCAGGACGACGCGGCAATCGCCGCGCTCAATGCCGCGCGCGTGCCCACCTACGCCACCGAATCGGACGCGGTGCGCGGCTTCACCCACCTGGTGCGCTACCGCGAAGCGCAGGCGGCGCTGATGGAAACCCCGCCCAGCCTGCCGGAAGACTTCGTGGTGGATGCCGGCATCGCGCGGACGCTGGTAGAAGAGGCGCTGGCGGCTGGCCGGCGCTGGCTGGACCCGGTCGCCACCAATCGCCTGCTGGCCGCCTACGGCATCCCGATCGTGCCGTTGCAGGTGGCCGCCACCGCCAACGAGGCCGCATTGCTGGCCGACCCGCTGCTGGCGGTCGGCCGTACGGTGACCTTGAAGGTGCTGTCCAGCGAGATTGCGCACAAGTCCGATGTGGATGGCGTGCGGTTGAATCTGTCCAGCGTCGCCGCAGTGCGCGAAGCGGCCACCGGCATCCTGGCGCGTGCGCGCGCCGCACATCCCACTGCGCTGATCGAAGGGGTGATCGTGCAGCCCACCGTGCTGCGGCCCAAGGCGCGCGAACTGATCGCCGGAATCGCCGACGACCCGGTGTTCGGCCCGGCGATCGTGTTCGGGCGCGGCGGCACCGCGGTGGAAGTGATCAACGACCGCGAGCTGGCGTTGCCGCCGCTGGATCTGCGCCTGGCCCATGAGCTGATCGGCCGTACCCGCGTCTCGCGCATCCTCAAGGCCTACCGCGACGTGCCGGCCGCCGACGAGCGCGCGGTGGCGCTGGTGCTGGTCAAGTTGGCGCAGCTGGCCGCCGACATCCCCGAAATCACCGAGCTGGACATCAACCCGCTGCTGGCCGACCGCGACGGCGTGATCGCGCTGGACGCCCGTGTGGCGGTGGCGCCGGCGCGCAAGCTGCACAAGGGTCGCGGCCACCCGCGCTTTGCGATCTTTCCCTACCCCAAGGAGTGGGAGCGCCAGATCGGCCTGGGCGATGGCACGCATGCGCTGGTGCGCCCGGTGCGCCCGGAAGACGATGCGCTGTTCCGCGCGTTCTTCGCCCGCGTCACCGACGAAGACCTGCGGCTGCGCTTCTTCCAGTCGGTCAAGCATTTCAGCCACGAATTCATCGCCCGCCTGACCCAGCTCGATTACGCGCGCTCGATCGCGCTGGTGGCCATCGACCCCAGGACCGGCGACATGCTCGGCGCGGTGCGCCTGCATGCCGACGCCGATTACGAGCGCGGCGAGTACGGCATCCTGATCCGCTCCGACCTCAAGGGCCACGGCATCGGCTGGCAGCTGATGCGCATCATGATCGAGTACGCGCGCTGGCTGGGCCTGAAGCAGATCGAAGGCCAGGTGCTGCGCGAGAACCGCACCATGCTGGCGATGTGCCAGAGCCTGGGCTTCGGGGTCCGCCCGGATCCGGACGATGCGAGCCTGATGGCGGTGACACTGCCTATAATGGGCGAGCCACGCCCGGCCTGACCTTGCGTCATGCCGCGGTCCCCCATCCTCCACCGCATGCCGGATCTGCCGGGCCTCGCCCTGGCCGGTTGCTTCGGCTGTCGTCTCGGCCCGCCTGGGAGTGTCAATGTTCCGCGATTTCAGAATGTCGTTTTTGGTCACAGCGATCTGCCTGGGCCTGGCTGCCTGGTGGGGTCATACCTCCGCGATGGGCATCTGGCAGGCGCTGTGGCTGTGCCTGGTGCTGAGCGTGCTGGAGGTGTCGTTGTCGTTCGACAACGCGGTGGTCAACGCCGGCGTGCTCAAGCACATGAACGCGTTCTGGCAGAAACTGTTCCTCACCGTCGGCATCCTGATCGCGGTGTTCGGCATGCGCCTGGTGTTTCCGATCGTGATCGTGTCGGTGGCCACCGGCATGGGCCTGGTGCCGGTGATGCAGATGGCGCTGAAGGAGCCGGACCGCTACAGCCAGGTGCTGACCGACAACTACCCGTCCATTGCCGCCTTCGGTGGCATGTTCCTGCTGCTGGTGTTCCTGAACTTCCTGTTCGACCAGGAGCGCAAGCTGCACTGGCTCGGCCCGGTGGAACGGCTGGTCGGCAAGCTGGGCAAGGCCGATGCGATGTCGGTGATCGTGGCGGTGACGGTCCTGCTGTGCACCAAGTTGTTCCTGCCCGAGGCCATCTTCCAGAGCGTGCTGTTCGCCGGCCTGGGCGGCATCCTGCTGTACCTGCTGGTCGGCAGCGTGGATGCCTTGTTCGAGTCCGAAGAGAGCGAAGACGGCATGGGCCCGGCCAAGCGCTCGGGCATTGCCGCCTTCCTGTACCTGGAAGTGCTGGACGCCTCGTTCTCGTTCGACGGGGTGATCGGCGCGTTCGCGATCACCCGCGATGTGGTCATCATCATGCTGGGCCTGGCGATCGGTGCGATGTTCGTGCGTTCGATGACGGTCTATCTGGTGCACAAGGGCACGCTGGACGAGTTCGTGTTCCTGGAGCACGGCGCCCATTACGCCATCGGCGTGCTGGCGATCATCATGCTGGTCGGCACCGTGTACCACGTGCCGGAAGTACTCACCGGCCTGATCGGGGTGGCCTTCATTGCCGCCTCGGTGTGGTCGTCGATCCGCTACCGCAAGCGCAACCGGCTGGGCCCGACCGAGATCTGAGCGGCGCCGCGCCGGAGGCGGCCGCAGGCCGACGGTGTGGGTAGTCGCGACCGCCGTGGCAGCGCCAGAAAAACTGCGACCGATACCACGTTTGGCGTGCACGTCGGGTGAGTGCGCCAGCCGGTTCAGAACCTTCCCGACTTGACCTGCGCAGTCGGATTCGTCCTCCGGCCACCGCGCCCGACCGCTTGTCCGAGCAGCCCATTGCGGCACAAGGCTTGCGGTAATTTGGGCACATTTGGTGTTGACCCCCCGGGGGTACCCCACTATCTTGGGGTTCGGTGGTGACCGCCCCCAAGTGGCACCGAGTGACGACGCGGATGCGCAAGCCGCATCGCCTGCAGCTTCCCGCGCAGCGGCCTGGACGCGTTCCGGCAGGGCCGCGGCCGCTGCAGGATCCGACGACGGCAGCGCGTCGCCACCGACCGAACCATCACGCGACAGCACACCGCGTGATGGCGGCCATGGGACTCGGAAGATTGGTAGGAGACGCTGCCGTGGGCCCTGGGGCCGCGCGTCGTGTCTCCTGTCTCGCCAATGCCATCCGCAGTCCCCTGGCCGTCGCCTGCTCCCCAAGCGGGTTCGTGTGCCTACGCATGGAGGACGCATGACCACCAACGACACCCTTGCCGCGATCGCCGCCGGTACCGCAACACCCACCAGCGTTCCCGCCAGTGTCAGTGCGCCTGCCTGCGGCGCGCCGGAATTGACCGACCCGTCGGACATCGTGCCGCCTCCCCGCCAAGCCATTGCAATGCACGCACAGACCATCGAAGAACAAACCGTCGCCACCTGGATCACCAAGGAAGCCGGCAATCGCAAGATTCCGTTCGAGGCGCAGCGCCTGGAGCATGCCATCGACCAGATCCATGCCGAGTTCCCGCAGCTGGACGTGGCCGACTACAAGCGCTCGGTGTTCGGGTTCGTCGAGCGCAAGGACAGCGTCAACGCCGACGATCTGGTCGACCACCTGATCCGCGAGGCCGAAGCCCGCGTCGATCTGACCACCCCGGAGTGGGAGCACTTCGCTGCGCGTCTGTACCTGCGCCGCCTGTACAAGCGCGCCAGCCGCAACCGGTTCTACGATGCCAGCCAGAAGTACGGCTCGTTCGTCGGCCTGCAGGAAAGCCTGGCCGACCGCAATGTCTATTCCAACGACATCCTGCGCCGCTACTCCAAGGACGAACTGATCGAAGCCGGCAAGATGATCGAGCCCGAGCGCGACACGCTGTTCGCCTACAACGGCCTGTACCTGCTGGCCACGCGTTACCTGGCCACCGACAACTCGCGCGGCGTGTTCGAGCTGCCGCAGGAGCGCTGGCTGACGATTGCGCTGTACCTGATGCAGGACGAGATCGGCACCGGCAAGGGCAGCCGCGAGCGCCGCATGCAGCTGGTGGGCGAGGCCTACTGGGCGCTGTCCAATCTGTACATGACCGTGGCCACCCCGACCCTGGCCAATGCCGGCAAGGTCGGCGGCCAGCTGTCGAGCTGCTTCATCGACACCGTCGACGACAGCCTGCAGGGCATCTACGACTCCAATACCGACGTGGCGCGCGTGTCCAAGCACGGCGGCGGCGTGGGCGCGTACCTGGGCTATGTGCGTTCGTCCGGTTCGGCGATCCGCGGCGTGTCCAACTCCTCCGGCGGCGTGGTGCCGTGGATCAAGCAGCTCAACAACACTGCGGTGTCGGTGGATCAGCTGGGCCAGCGCAAGGGCGCCATCGCGGTCTATCTGGACATCTTCCACCGCGACATCGAAGCGTTCCTGGACCTGCGTCTGAACAACGGCGACCAGCGCCTGCGCGCGCACGACGTGTTCACCTCGGTGTGCATCCCCGACCTGTTCATGGAAGCGGTCGAGCGCCGCGGCGACTGGTACCTGTTCGACCCGCACGAGGTCAAGCGCATCAAGGGCTGGTATCTGCAGGACTTCTTTGATGAGAAGAAGGGCGACGCCAACAGCAGCTTCCGTCGCAAGTACGAAGAAGTCGTCGCCGACGAGCGCATCACCCGCAAGACGGTCAAGGCGATCGACATCTTCAAGCGCATCATGGTCAGCCAGCTGGAAACCGGCAATCCGTTCATGTTCTATCGCGATGAAGTCAATCGCAAGAACCCGAACAAGCACGAGGGCATGGTCTATTCGTCCAACCTGTGCACCGAGATCCTGCAGAACATGAGCCCGACGCGGATGATGCAGGAGATCATCAGCGGCAATCAGATCGTCACCACCAAGAAGGCCGGTGACTTCGTCGTGTGCAACCTGTCCTCGATCAACCTGGGCCGCGCGATCACCGTGCAGGCCGACCAGGCCGATCTGCTGGGCGCCGACGTGCTGGAGCGGTTGATCCCGATCCAGGTGCGCATGCTCGACAACGTGATCGATCTGAATCAGTTGCCGGTGCCGCAGGCCACGATTACCAACCAGAAGTACCGCGCGATCGGTCTGGGTACCTTCGGCTGGCACCACCTGCTGGCGCAGAAGGCCATCCACTGGAATGCCAAGGACGCCGAGGACTACAGCGACGAGCTGTACGAGCGGATCAACTACCTGACCATCCAGGCGAGCATGGAGCTGGCCAAGGAAAAGGGCACCTACAGCGTGTTCCGGGGCAGCGACTGGCACACCGGCGAGTACTTCCGTGCGCGCGACTACAACAGCCCGCAGTGGCTGGAGCTGTCGGCGCAGGTCGCGGTCAATGGCGTGCGCAATGCCTGGATGCTGGCGGTGGCGCCGAACATGAGTACCGCGCAGATCGCCGGTTCCACCGCCTCGATCGACCCGATCTACAGCGCGTTCTACTACGAAGAGAAGAAGGACTTCCGTCGTCCGGTTGCCGCGCCCGGCCTGTCGCTGGACACCTGGCCGTACTACGAGAAGGGCGCCTACAAGGTCGACCAGTTCGCCAGCGTGCGCCAGAACGCGCGTCGCCAGCGTCACGTGGACCAGTCGATCAGCTTCAACTTCTACGTGCCCAGCACCATCCGTGCAAGCACGCTGCTGGACCTGCACATGACCGCCTGGCGCGAAGGCTTGAAGACCACGTACTACGTGCGTTCCAACGACATCGACATCAGCGAATGCGAGTGGTGCAGTAGCTAAGCGCATTCGCGCTTCGCTTCCACGGTTCGCGTTGCGAACCGTGGACCCTGCTTCACCAGCTCCCACACCCCGCGCCTTCGGCGCGCCCCCTGACTCAGGGGGCTTTGCTCCAGCAGGTATAGCGTCGTCATCGGCGCAGTGAAACCCGAGAAAGAATATGGCCCTGTCTGCAACACCGCTTGAACGCATCAAAATTCTTGAGCCGCGTCACCCGAACCGTTCGACCGGCATCATCAACGGTCAGACCTCGGGCATCCTCAACTGGAACGACATTCCGTACCCGTCCTTCTATCGGGCCTACAAGGAGCTGTCGACCAACTTCTGGATCCCCGACGAGGTGGACATGAAGGGCGACGCGCGCCAGTACAACGAGCTGTCGGCGCGCGAAAAGAATGCCTACGATTCGATCATCGGCTTGCTGGCCACGCTGGATTCGCCGCAGACGCGCTTCATCTACAACGTCGCCGAATACATCACCGACCCGGCCGCGCATGCCAATGCCGCCATCATCGGCCAGCAGGAAGTGATCCATAACGAGAGCTACAGCTACGTGCTGGCCTCGATCACCGGCCTGGCCGACCAGAACCGCGTGTTCGAGATCGCGCGCACGCACCCGACCATCATCAAGCGCAACGCGCCGATCATGGGCGCCTACGAAGACTTCATGCGCGAGAAGACGGCCGAAACGCTGATTCGTTCGCTGATCCAGTCCTCGATCCTGGAGGGCATCAACTTCTATTCCGGCTTTGCGTACTTCTACAATCTGGTCCGCCAGAACCGCATGACCGGCACCGGCAAGATCATCAGCTTCATCAACCGCGACGAACTGGCGCATTCCAAGTTCATCAGCGAACTGGTCCGCGCCATCATCGGCGAGAACCAGGCGCTGCAGGGCGATCAGCTCACCGATTACGTGCACAAGGCCTTCGAGCACGCGATCGACCTGGAAACCCAGTGGACCGCCGAAGTGCTGGACGGCATCGACGGCATCGACGTGGACGAGATGATCCGCTACGTGAAGTACCGCGCCAACAAGATGGCCGGCATGCTCGGCATCGAGAAGCTGTACGAAGGCGCCAACGACAACGTGATGCCGTGGATCAAGGCCTACGCCGACAACTTCACCGAGACCAAGACCGACTTCTTCGAGATGCGCAATGCCTCGTACAAGAAGACCAACTCGGATAACGGCTTCGACGATCTGTGAGTAGCCGGGATTCGGGATTTGGGATTCGTTGAAACGCCGGGATTAGGCAGTCGAGATTTGGGATTCGTCACAGCAGCATTTGCGCTACGACAAATCGATTAACGACTTTCAATGACGTATCAGTTGCCGCCTTTGCGAATCCCCAATCCCGACTCCCCAATCCCCGCCCCATGAACATCCTGCTCGCCCTGGCTTCGTTGAGCGGCAACACGCGCGATCTGGCGCGTGCGGTGGCGCTGCGCTGCGAAGCGGCGGGGCATGTGGTGACCTGGCTGGAAACCGATGTGCAGCGGCTGGAACAGGTGCCGCATGCGCCCGGGCAGTACGAGCTGGTGCTGCTCGGTAGCTGGACCGACAATGGCGGGCGTACGCCGGCGGAGATGAAACGTTTCATCGTCGAGCTGGTCGAGACGCTGGGCAAGCCGCCGCGTGTTGCCGTGTTCGGCACCGGGGAAACGCAGTGGGGCGAAGAGTATTTCTGCGGCGCGGTGCATCGTATGGCGCGCTTCTTCGACAGCCCGTTTCCCCGTTTGACCATCGAACAGATGCCCCACGGTCAGCGCGATGCGCAGGCCATCGCCGCCTGGACCGAGACGGTCCTGGCCCAATGCAAGAACGATCCCAATGCAGACCATTACCGTCACGTCGCCTGAGCACTACACCCAGACCCTGGCTACGCATCCGCGCGCGCTGGTGGATTTCTACAAGGACAATTGCCCGGGCTGCAAGATGCTCGACATGTCGCTGACCAAGTTCGCTGCGAGCGAGGACGCCGCGGGCGTCGCACTGCTCAAGGTGAAGCTGGAAGTGGTGGGCGAGGCGTTCTTCCGCGATCTGGGCCTGCGGCAGACGCCGACCCTGGCGTTGTTCAAGGACGGCGCCGAAGTGGCGCGTCTGCCGGGCTTCCAGTCGCCGGCGCAGGTCGAAGCGGCGGTCCGCAGCGGACTGTGAGCGCAGTGGCCGCCCGCGCAAGACGCCGCGGCCCGCGATGAGCCCGGTTGTCTCGTTGGTGGCCTGGAGCTTGCTGATCCCCGGGCTGGGCATGCTGCCGGGCGCGGCGCTGTTGCCGGACCAGGCGCGCTGGATCCTGTCGTTGCTGGGCGTGGGAGGCGGCATCCTCGGCTATCGCGCCTGGCATGCGCGTCGCGCCCTCTGGTTGCGCCAGCATGGCACGGTGCTGGAGGTGACCTTCGTGTGCGTGGAACGCAATGCGTCCCTGCAGGTCAAACGGCGTGCACCTGTTCCGTATCCTTGCCCATCGCCACGACCGCACGCATAACGCCTTGGCCGAGTATCGCAGCGACAACCTGTGGACGGACCCGCAGCCGTTTCTGGCCGATGGGCAGCCACTGCGCGTGTTCGTCGATCCGCAGCGACCCGCGCGTTATCACATGGACCTGAGTTTCCTGCCGACGCTGCGTCGCTGATCGACGGGCTTTCCTTCCTTCTTCCGGTGCCGCCTTCATGACCAACTCCACCCCCGTTGCACCGACCGAAGCCCGCATGGCCGAGATCGTGTTTCCCAACCACACCAATCACCTGGGCACCTTGTTCGGTGGACAGGCGCTGGCGTGGATGGACAAGGCCGCGTTCCTGGCCGCCTCGCGCTATGCGCGACGGACGGTGGTGACCGCACGTTCGGACCAGGTGGATTTCAAGCTGCCGATCCGTCAGGGCCAGATGGTGGAAACCGTCGCGCGCGTGGTGTCGGTGGGACGCAGCTCGATCAAGGTGGAAGTGGAGCTGATCGCCGAAGATCTGCTCAGCGGCGCGCGCGAGCTGTGCACGCGCGGGCAGTTCGTGATGATTGCGCTGGATGCCGATGGCAAGCCCACGGCGGTGCCGGCATTACCGGCAGCCGACTAAGCGCAGCCAACCTACTGTGCTCACCGCCAGGCGGGCGCGGCCGGTCTCGGTGCGGCATGTGCCACGCGTACACCGCGGTTCCTCCGCACCGTCCACCCCCGCCTGACTGTTCGCTACGCTGTGTGGGCCGCGCTTAGTTGATTTTGCCAACCCCGGCGTTCTCGCGCACGGTGTTCGCGTTGCTGGAAGCCGAAGCGGGTATCACCAGCGATGTGCTGACCGGGCCGAACGCTGCCAGGGCTTGTTCGTCCAGCGGCCGATTCTTGCTGCCACTGGTGATCTGGTCATTGGCCACGCATTCTCGACCGAGGTATTGCATGCAGAGGTCGTTACGCGGATCGCTCATGCCGGCGAAGGGCGCAAACGTGTAACCGGGACCTGGGCTGTGCGGATAGAGATAGACCGGCAGGCTCACCTTGTTGAAGTAATTGCCTTCCAGCAGCAGCGCCGTTGAGGTCAACGGCATCGCGGCGCCTTCCTTGGAAAGGTCTTCGAAATAATTGTTGACCATATGCGCCAGCACCGACGCGTTATTCAGGCCGCCGGCATGCGGTCCACGACCGGAGGTGTGATGCACATAATTGCGTGCGACGGTGATGGTGTCGTGCGCGCCCAGGAACAGCCATAACCAGTAATGCCGATTGTCGCAAGTGGAGGAGGTGCTGGTGCGTCCATCGAATTCGTTATTGGACAGGGTCACGTGCGAGGCGCTGCCGAAGCCGGTCACCACCATTTGTCGGCCGATTCGGGCGGTCCACCCAGACCCCGTCCGCGTCGTCGATTGCGAGCGCATCGCCGCCCCAGACCACGCTTGGATTGATATCGGAAATCGTGATGTTCTGGATGATGACGTTGCTGTTGCCGCCGCCCACGCGTAACCCGCGTCCCGTGATGGCGCCATCGCTGCCCAAATCGATCAGGGTCTTGTTGGAGCCGATCTGCAGGGGCGTGCGTCCGGCATTATCGAAACTGACCCGCAAAGCCGTGCGGCCTGCGCAATAGTTGGAGATATTCAAGCCCAGCTGGCTGGTGCCGGTGCTGCACGTGGTGGCCACGCACCCGGTCGTGGTCGTGGTGGGAGACCCATCGTTGATCTGTGAGCCGGTGAAGTCGAAGGTTCTGTCCAGCACGATCACGCGCGGGGTGGTGTCGGTGCACTGGTTGCCTGCGAAGCTGCTGCAGAGCGCTTGCTGCAGCTCCAATAGAGAGGTGGGTCTGACAGCGGGGGCATTACCGCCACCTGTGACGCCGACGGCGAAACCATCCCGGGTGCCGACTGCTTGGGCGCAGGCCTGGTTGGTAAACACAGCTGCGGCCAACAACAGTGCTGATGAAGCACAACGAAGACAATGAGAAGGCATGGAGGGCTTCAAGAAAAATCCTCGCCAGGGAGAGTTGAGCGAGGAGGGGTCGAGGGGAGAGTTGTTATGTTCAAGTGATGGCAGCCTGAACAAGCGGACTCTAGCACCCAAACGAAGCGTATTCAGCCTTGAGCGGCGTCGATGGGGCCACTGCAGAGAATCTTGATGCAGCAATTTCGCTGCACGCGACAGGAGTGCGTAATCGCGTACATGCTTCGACCATAGCGCACGGGTTCCTCGAGGGCCTCATCCGGCAATGCGCGCACCGCCTGCGCAAGTGAGCCCTGAATGTCCTACTCCTGCACCTCGCGGTCTTCGCGCTTGGTTTCTTCCATCGCTTCGGGTTCCAGCTCTTCGGCGCTGCGATTGAGTTTGACGAACACGCCCCAGGCGATCAGCAGCAGCGCGGCGCACGAGCCAACGGCGGCGGCGTACGGCAGCTTGGCCGGGTCGGCATGCATCAGTTCGAAGATCGATACCAGCGTCTCGATCGCCAGCGCAATCACGATCACCACGAAAAAGCGCGAGAGATAACGCCGCACCCGCGTGGGACCACTGACCTTGACGTCACGCAGGATCTCTTCTTCGAAGATGGTCTGACCCAGCTCCAGCGTCACCAGCGCTACGGTGAGCAGGCCGACGGCCTCCAGTACCACATTGAAACGGTCGCGTACCACCATGTCGCCGCCGGGAGTGAAGCCATGCCACAACTCCAGCCCGGCCATCGCCACCAGCCCCGCCGCGCACAGCACGAAGAACGCCAGGATGACGAAGTGACCGGCACGGAACAGGTGGCTGAGCAGCTTCATGATGACGGCGGCGATGGAGGGATGCAAAGCATCGTGTGCGTGGTGTCGTGGCTGTGCGAAGGCTACGCCAAGCTGATGCGCCCTCATCCGGCGCTTCGCGCCACCTTCTCCCGCAGGCGGGAGAAGGGATCTACCGGAGCCGGGCGGTGGACTGGCGAAGGTCGACGCGGCGGTGCGAAGGCTACGCCAAGCAAACACGCCCTCATCCGGCGCTTCGCGCCACCTTCTGCCGCAGGCGGGAGAAGGGATCTACTGGAGCCAGGCGGTGGACTGGCAAAGGTCGACGCGGCGGCACGAAGGCTACGCCAAGCAAACGCGCCCTCATCCGGCGCCTCGCGCCACCTTCTCCCGCAGGCGGGAGAAGGATCTGCCGGGGCCAAGCGGCGTAGAAGTACGCAGGTCGCTCGGCCAGTCATGCAGCGCCAGCGACCACTCCCTTCTCCCGCGTGCGGGGGAAGGTGCCCGAAGGGCGGATGGGGGCGGGGCATGCGTCGCATGCGCATGGCCACCCGCCATCCCCATCAGCTATGCCGCAGCACCTGATACGCCTGCAGATGCACATTGGCGGCCATCAGCAGCGGCGCGTTGCGCCCGGTCTCGCGCACGCGCGCCAGCATGTCGCCGACGATCTGCGCCGCTTCCACGTCCTGGCCGGCTTCCAGGTCGCGCAGCATCGAGGCCTTCAACGGCGAATCCACCTGCAGCAGGGTCTGCAGCGCCTTCGCGCGAGCGCCCTCCGGAATCGACTGGCCGGCCGCATCGGCAGCCCACAGGCATTCGTTGTACAGGCCGTTGATCAACGCACGCCCATCGTCGGTGGCCACGATCGCTCCCACCGGCGCACGCATCAAACAGGTGGCCGCGGCCAGCGCGGTGAGGAAGCTGTACTTGATCCATTGTTCCTGCGCGATCTGCTCGCTGGCCACATGGGTGATGTCGGCCTGCGCGCAGGCCGCGGCAAACGCCTGCACCCGTGCCGAATGCGCGTCACCGCTACGCTCGCCGAAGGTGATCGCCGCCGGCTTGCCCAGGTGCAGAATCTCGCCGTGCTCGCCCTTGGTCGCGCTGATGAAGCACAGCCCGCCCAGCACGCGTGCGGCGCCGAAGCGTGCGTCCAGGGCCGCGTAATGGCGCAGCCCGTTGAGGATCGGCAGCACCGTGGTGCGCTCGCCCACCGCCGGCGCAATGGCCTCGATGGCGCTGTCCAGGTCGTAGGCCTTGCAGCTGAGCATCACCAGGTCGAACGGCTGTTGCGCTACCAGCGCCGGCAAGTCCTGCGCGGTGCCATGCGCCACCTGCAGATCGGCATCGCCCAGCGGGCTGCGGATGCGCAAGCCGTCGGCCTGCAACTGCGCCGCACGCGCTTCTCGCACCAGGAAGGTGACGTCCACACCGGCCTGCGCCAGCCGCCCGCCGAAATAGCCACCGGTACCGCCGGCGCCCAGGATCAGGATGCGCATGGCCCATCAGCTCCGCAACCCCACACCCCGCCGCAGCAGCCACAGCGCCAGCGCGCTGAGCACCGCGACAAACCCCAGCATCAGCGCGTAGGCCACCCAGATCGGCACATCCGAGCTGCCGAGCAGGCCGTAGCGGAACGCGTTGACCATGTAGAAGATCGGGTTGGCATGGGTGGCCGCCTCTGCCCAACCGGGCAGCAGCTTCACCGAATAGAACACGCCGCCCAGGTAGGTGAGCGGGGTCAGGATGAAGGTGGGCACGATCGCCACGTCGTCGAACTTCTTGGCGTAGACCGCGTTGACGAAGCCAGCCAGCGAGAAGATGGTCGCGCCCAGCAGCACCGTGGTCAGCGTGACGATCGGATGCGGGATGCGCACCGGGGTGAAGAACATCGCGATGATCAGCACGATCGCGCCCACCATCACGCCGCGCAGCACCGCGCCGGACACATAGCCCCACAGGATCACCCAGTTGGGCATCGGGCTGACCAGCAGCTCTTCCACGTGGCGGCCGAACTTGGCGCCGAAGAAGCTGGAGGAGATGTTGCCGTAGCTGTTCTGGATCACGCTCATCATCACCAGGCCCGGCACGATGAACTGCATGTAGCTGTAGCCGCCCATGTCGCCCACGCGCGAGCCGATCAGCCCGCCGAAGATCAAAAAGTACAGCGTCATGGTGATGGCCGGCGGCACCAGGGTCTGGCCCCAGATGCGCAGGATGCGCTGCACTTCGCGGCGCACGATGGTGCCCAGCGCGATCCAGTTGCGCTGGCGGGGTGTTGCGGGCGTGGCGGACATCGACGGCTCCGAGGGACTCATGGGTGGCCTGCCGGGCGCAACGGCGCCGCTGAGGCAGGGGCCGGGGCGGCGACGGTCTCGCCAGGCTCGGTCAAACGAACGAACAATTCTTCCAGCCGGTTGCTCTTGGTGCGCATCGAGCGCACCCGGATGCCGGCATCGCCCAGCGTGGCGAACACGCGGTTGAGGTCCATCGCGCGCGGTATGTCCAGGTCCAGCGTGTGGCCGTCGATGGCGGTGAGAGTGGTGCCTTCGATCACCGGCAGCTGGGCGGGCAGCTCACCGTCGATATCGAACAGGAAGCCTTCCACGTCGAGCTTGGACAGCAGTTCGCGCATCGGCCCCTGGGTGACGATCTGGCCGTGGTTGATGATGGCCAGGTTGCGGCACAGGTGCTCGGCTTCTTCCAGGTAATGGGTGGTCAGGATGATGGTGGTGCCGGCGGCGTTGATGTCCTTGAGCACGCGCCACATGTCGCGACGGATCTCGATGTCCACACCGGCGGTGGGTTCGTCCAGGATCAGCAGGCGCGGCTGGGTCATCATGGCGCGGGCGATCATCAGCCGGCGCTTCATGCCGCCGGACAGCGTGCGGCTCATCACCTGGGCCTTTTCCCACAGGTGCGCGCGGCGCAGTTCCACTTCGGCCAGCGCTTCGGCCTGGCTGCGCGGCATGCCGTAGAAGCCGGCGTAATTGACCAGGATGTCGAAGGGCTTTTCGAACAGGTTGAAGTTGATTTCCTGCGGCACCAGGCCGATCAGGCGCATCGCCTCGCTGCGATGGGCGACCAGGTCGGTGCCGAACACTTCCACCTGCCCGCCGGACAGGTTCACCAGCGAGCTGATGATGCCGATCAGGGTCGATTTGCCGGCGCCATTGGGGCCGAGCAGGGCGAAGAAGTCGCCGGGCACCACGTCCAGCGACACGCCCTTGAGCGCCTGGGTGCCGTTGTCGTAAGTCTTGCGCAGGTCGCACACGCGCAGGGCGGGCGTACCGGGAGTTGGGGAATTCAAGCAGGATCCTTCGCGCCAGGGTCACGGCGCAGCGAGTTGCAGCCCGTTATTATAGAAGCCCGTGGGGGCTTGCCCCGATCACAGACTGTCCCAAATCCGTTCGTGCCCGTTCAATTCCCCCTCAAGCTTGTCGACCGGCGCATGCTTGCGCCCACCGTGGCCCACTGCCAGTTCGTGCGTGATGACGGACAGCCGCTGGATTTCCAGCCCGGGCAGTTCATCCAGATCCATTTCGCCGCTGCCGATGGCACGCCAACCAAGCGCAGCTATTCGCTGGCGACCCTCCACGACCATGCGCTGGGACCGGGCGAGGCGGTGGACATCGCGGTGAGCTTCGTGCCCGGCGGCTCGGCCACGGCGCTGTTCGAAGGTCTGGAGATCGGCGACCAGTTGCAGGCCAGCGGGCCGTATGGCCGCTTCTGCCTGCAGGCAGGCGACCATAACCGGCGCTACCTGCTGATCGCCACTGGCACCGGCGTCACCCCGTACCGCTCGATGCTGCCGTTGCTGGCCGAGGCAATCGCCACGCGCGGCGTGCAGGTGGTGTTGCTGCAGGGCGCGCGTACCCCGGCCGAGCTGCTGTATGGCGAGGATTTCCGTGCGTTTGCCGATGCACACCCACAGTTCCGCTATGTGCCCTGCTTCTCGCGCGAGTTGCCTGCCCAGCTGCATGCCGATGTGCGCCACGGCTATGTGCAGCAGCATCTGCCCGAGTTCGCGCCGGCGGCCGATGGCGATATCGCCTACCTGTGCGGCAACCCGGACATGGTGGATACCTGCCTAGCAGCGCTGAAGGAAAGCGGCCTGCCGAGTGCGCAGATCCGCCGCGAGAAGTACGTCAGCTCCACGCCGCCGAAGGTCTGAGGGCCCGGCGCAGGCGTCGAACCACATTATCGGCGTCTGTGAGCGCGCGTGGTCAGGTCGCGTCCTGCGCGCTCACGGATGCTCGCGCGCTCAAGCGTCCTCGCCAGCATCGCGATGCCCGCCGAACACGCGCCGGTATTGCGTTGGTGAGAGCGCGAGTGCGCGCCGGAAGTGATGCCGTAGCGTTTCGGTCGACCCGAAGCCGCAGCGCGTTGCGATCTGTTCGATGTCGGCGCCGGAGGTTTCCAGCATTTCGCGCGCACGGTTGAGCCGCTCGTTGACGATCCACTTGCCCGGCGACATGCCGGTGGTGGCTTGAAACCGACGCAGAAACGTGCGGCGGCTCATGCCCGCTGCGCTGGCCAGTGCGTCCACACAGTGATTCGCGGTGAGGTCCTGGGTGATGCGCTCGAGCAGCGGCCCGAGCCGGGTGCTTTCGTGGATCGGCGGCACTGGGCGGTCGATGAACTGGGCTTGCCCGCCGTCGCGGTGCACCGGCATCACCAGCCGTTTGGCGACCTGGTTGGCCACTGCCGGCCCGAAGTCGGCGCGCACGATATGCAGGCATAGATCGATGTCGGCGGCGCTGCCGGCCGAGGTCAGGATGTCGCCCTCATCGACGTAGAGCACGCCCGGCTCCACGGTGATCTGCGGGTAATGGCTGGCCAGCACCGCGGCGTTGCGCCAATGCGTGGTGGCCCTGCGCCCCTGTAAAAGGCCAGCCTGGGCCAGCACGAAGGCACCGGCGCAGATCGACACGATCCGCGTCTTTCGCTTGTGCGCACGTTGCAGCGCCTTGATCAGCGCAGCCGGTGCCGGTGCACTGGTATCTCTCCAGCTGGGAACGATGATGGTGTGCGCAGCGTCGAGAAGATCCAGCCCACCATCCACCTCCAGGCGAAGCCCGCCAAGCGCGCGCAGCGGGCCGGGTTCGGCCGCTGCAATGGCAAACCGGTACCAGCCCTGGCCCACTTCCGGGCGCGGCAATCCGAAGATTTCGGTGGTGATCCCGAATTCGAACAAGCCCAGCTGGTCGTACGCCACCACCACCACAAGGGGCGGCAACGCGTCGCGGCGTCTGCGGGGTTTGGAAGTTGGCATGAAATGACCGTCATGTGGCGTTTACGCCACTTTCACCCATCGCCTGCTGCTGCGCAACATGGGCACATGGTCTTTGTCATGCGAACCGAGCCATTGGCCGGTTTGTCCCTTCCCCTGGAGAACGATCGGTGAGTAACCCGTTGATGCGCGACACCTTATTCCTAGCCGAGGCTGCATTTGCGGTCGATGGCGATGGCCCCTTCTACTGTGGCGACTGCATTGCCATCGAAGGCTTGCTCAGCTTGGCCACGGCCATTGCCGGTGGGCTGGAGATCCGCCGGCTGCCATTCCCGCGGCCCCGGCAGGTGCTGGTCGACCTGCTGGGCGAGCAGCATCAGTCGCTGCCGGACCTGGTGTTGGCCACCGCCGATGCCGATGCCACCGGCAGCAAATCGGTTGGGCACTACCACGTGATCGACGACGAGGCAGCCATTCGCGCCTACCTCTCGCAGCGCTTCGGCGTTGCCCGGCAGCGCTGAGGCGGACCCCGGCCCAGTCTTCCCCCCGCCTTTCTGGAGAACGCACATGACGTGCACGCAAGCCACGCTGCTGTCCTTGTCGATCGCCGCCGCACTGGGCTGCATCGGAACCGCACGCGCGCAGCAGACAGCGACGGTGCCAGCCACCGAGGCGACCACGTTGGACCAGGTGGTGGTGAGCGGGCGCCTGCGCTCGCTGGAGCAATTCACCCCGACCGGCAGCCGGCTCAATCTGTCCGCACGTGAGACGCCCGGCACGCTGGATGCGATCAATGCTGCGGCAATCGATGCGCGCGGCCTGCGTAGCGTGGAAAAGGCGGCCGAAAGCCTGCCGGGCATCAATACCGGCGGCTCACCGGGAAATCCGGCAACCTTCTCGATGCGCGGCTTCACCGACGGGCAGATCACCATCCTGCACAACGGCCTGTATCTGGGCCCGTCGAACATGACCAACCGGCCGCAGAACACCTTCAACCTGCAATCGGTCGAAGTGTTGAAAGGCCCGGCGTCGGTGATCTACGGCCAGGGTGCGGTGGG
This sequence comes from Xanthomonas cassavae CFBP 4642, assembly GCF_000454545.1. NCBI lineage: Bacteria > Pseudomonadati > Pseudomonadota > Gammaproteobacteria > Lysobacterales > Lysobacteraceae > Xanthomonas > Xanthomonas cassavae. The sequence goes on along the minus strand of NZ_CM002139.1, from coordinate 5,123,591 downwards.
CGGTGCGGTCAACGTGACCAATAAGGCGCCGACCTTCGGGCCGGCGCAACACGAAGCGCTGCTGGGCGCGTCCAGCTACGGTGGCCGGGTGTTCGGTGTCGGCGCCGGTGGCGGCATCAACGACGACTGGGCGTACCGCGCCGACGTCAGCCAGGTGTCCTCCGATGGCTATGTGCACAGCGCCGATTCCAGCGCGCTCAATGCCACCGTGTCGCTGCTCTGGCATCCGCGCGACGACATCAGCGCGCAATTTTCGCTGGACTACGCAAGGGACCAGCCCTCGACGTACTTCGGTACCCCGCTGGTGCCGGCCGATGTGGCGCGTAACCCCATCAACGGCATCCTGCGCGCGCCCAATGGCGAGGTCGTCGATGGCGCCACCCGCCGCAACAACTACAACGTGGCCGATGCCAGCATCGACTCACGTCAGGTGTGGCCGCAGGCGTATCTGAAGTGGGAGGTCTCCGACGCCGTCACCTTGCAGAACATGGCCTATTACTTTCATGCCGATCGGCGCTGGCTGAACTCGGAGAGTTACAGCTACAACGCGCAGACGAACCTGATCGATCGCGATCGCTTCTTCGTGTATCACGATCAGACGCTGTGGGGGAATCAAACCAGCGCGACCTTCGACCACCGCATTGCTGGTTTGAACAATCGCCTGGTGGTGGGCCTGGATTACAGTCGCCTGGATTTCGTCAGGAACCGCGGTTTTCCTGATGGCGATAGCGTGGTGTTGGACACGCGGGACCCAAGCGGCACGTTCGGCGAGCGGGTGCGCCGACGCAGCCCCACCACCTGGACCAATCCCGCGCTGTTTTTTGAAGATGCGCTGGATGTCACCGACAAGGCAAAACTGGTACTGGGCGGGCGCTACGAATATCTCAATCTAGATCGCAAGAACTTCGGTCCGGATGGTGGGTTTCAGGCGGCATCGAGTTTCTCGCGCACCTATCGCCCGGCCAATGGCCGCGTCGGTCTGGTCTATGCGCTCACCCCGGCCATCACCCCCTATGCGTCCTACACCATCGCCACCGATCCGGCTGGCTCCAATATCTTCATCGTCAATGCGGGACAGGATTTTGCATTGAGCAAATCGCGGCAGGCGGAAGTGGGCGTCAAGGCGGCCACGGCCGATCAAGGTCTGAGCGGCACGCTGGCGGTCTATGACATCAAACGCAACAACATCCTGGCGCTGACGGCGCAGGATGCGCTCAGCAACATCGGCCGGCAAACCTCGCGCGGGTTTGAACTCAGCGTCGATGCGCAGCTGACCTCGCAGTGGAGTGCAAATGCCAATTACGCCTACGTCGATGCCGAGTACGCGCAATTCATCGACAGCAACAGCGGCCTGGATGCCTCCGGCAACCGCCCGACCAACGTGCCCAAGTCGCTGTTCAATGCCTGGACCAGCGTCAGAAACGTGGCTGGCTTGCCATTGGAACTGGGCGCCTCGGTGCGGCATGTCGGAACGCGCTATGGAAACCTCGCCAACACGCTGCGCCTGGAGTCGTACACCTTGACCAGCGCGTATGCGACTTACGATGTGAGTTCCGAAGTATCGCTATCGCTGCACGCGGACAACCTGTTCAACACCAACTACGTCCAGTGGGCAGACGTGTTCTATCCCGGGCAGGTCATTCTGGGCCTGCCGCGGACAGTGGAGCTGAGCCTGCATGCACGCTTCTAACCGGGTGGCGCGGCCCAGGCCGAAGATGTTTTGGGTTGCCTGGTTGCATCGCTGGACCGGTGTGGCGTTCTGCCTGATGTTTGCGGTGTGGTTTGCCAGCGGGCTGGTGCTGGCGTTCGTGCCGTTCCCGGTGTTGAGCCCGCAACAGCGCTGGAGCGAGGCCGAGCGGATCGATCTGAGCAGGCTGGTGATTGCGCCTGCGCAGGCCCTGCGCCAGGTGCGCGATGCCACCACGCTGCGGTTGGTGTCGATCTCCGGGCGCCCCGGGTACGTGGTTGGCAACGCGACCACCATCACCACGGTCGATGGCATCGATGGTCGCGCGCGGGGCATGCTGAGCGCCGAGACGGCCAGCGCGATCGCTGCCGGCTTCGGCCATGCCGGCGTGCAGCGACTGGATGGCCCGCTGAAGTACGACCAATGGGTGGTGCATCAGAAGTTCGATCCGTGGCGGCCGTTCTATCGCGCCGCGCTGGACGACGACCTGGGCACGGTGCTGTACGTGTCGGCGCGCACCGGCGAAGTAGTGCAGCGTACGCATGCGAACGAACGCGCGTGGAACTGGGTCGGCTCGATTCCGCACTGGCTGTATTTCACCCAGCTGCGGCGCAGTTTCACTGCCTGGGACCGCACCGTGTGGTGGCTGGCGTTGGCCGCGCTGTGTAGCGCGAGCGCCGGCACCGTGCTGGGCGGGTACCGCACCTGGCAACGCGCACGCAGCCCCAAGCCGGCGTGGTCCGGTTTCCGCGGCTGGCTGCGCTGGCATCACGGGCTTGGCCTTGTCGCGGCCGTGTTCGTACTGGGCTGGATCTTCAGCGGCTGGCTGTCGATGGACCACGGCAGGCTGTTTTCCAGGGGCATTCCGGACCCGGGTCAGGTGGCGCGTTATTCCGGGGCGCCATTGCACGTTGCCTTTGCCAACGTCGATGCCAATGCACTGCGCTGTTTGTCGGGTGCAACACAGATCGACTTCACGACAGTCGGTGGCCGGCCGATCGCTGCTGCACGCGGGCCTGCAGGCACTGCAGTGAGCGATGGGGTGGGCGGTCGCATCACCGGCGCCCGTCTGTCGCCTGCGGCGATCCGGCAGGCGGCCGCAAACGTGTGGACACTCGACCCGGTGCTGTCCGCCCCCGACAGTGGCGAAGCGTTGTATCGCCAGGCCGACGCGATCGCGGCCGATGCGGTGCGGTTGACGGTGGCATCGCCGGCGCGCACTGCGCTGTATTCGACCCGGCCAGCGGCACGCCGCTGTTGGCGCTGGATGCCAGCCGCCGCACCTATGCCTGGCTGTATCTGGCCATTCACACCACCAACTTTCCGCTGTTGCAGTCGCATCCGCTACTCAGGCGCAGCGTGCAGATCGTGCCGCTACTGCTCGGCTTGGCGTTCTCGCTCACCGGTGTGGTGCTTGGCACGCGGCGACTGCTGTTGAGCCTGCGCAAGATCAGGCCGGCGACGCCGTAACGTGCGCAGCAACGGCAAGCCACCGAACATCGCGCGCCCATCGGCGCGCGACCGGATCGCAGCGCTGCACGACTAGGCCGCAGCCGGTAGCGCCGGTGGGCGCTGCAGCTCAACCGTGACATGCACCAGTTCTTCGTGAATCTGCAGTGCGTTGCGCACCAGGTCCGCATCGATATCTGCCGCGGTGACCAGGCTGACGACGCAGGCATAACGCTCGCTGCCGACGCGCCAGACATGCAGGTCGGCGATGTCGATCGCATGCGGCAGCTCGGCGATGACCTGCTTCACTTCTGCCACCACCGGTGCGTCCATCTCCGCATCCAGCAGCACGTTGCCGGTACTGCGCAGCAGCCCCCAGGCCCAGACGGTGACCAGCACTGCGCCGACGATGCCCATGATTGGGTCCAGCCAGGTCACGCCCCAGTGCATGCCGGCAACCAGCGCGACGATGGCCAGCACCGAGGTCGCGGCATCGGCCACCACGTGCAGATACGCCGCGCGCAGATTGAGATCGCTGTGCGCATCGTGGTGATGACCATGACCATGACCATGACCATGACTAGCGTGCGCGTGGCCATGATTTTCATGCCCGTGAGCGTGACCGTGTGCATGCCCGTGGGAATCGCGCAGCCACCATGCGCAGATCAGGTTCACCAGCAGGCCGATCACCGCAATGACGGTGGCTTCCTGATACTGGATGGGCTTGGGTGTGAACAGTCGTTCCACCGACTGGAAGGCCATCAATCCGGCCACGCCCAGCAACAGGATCGCGCTGGTGTAACCACCCAGCACCTCGACCTTCCATGTGCCGAAACTGAAACGCACGTCGCCGGCATGCTGCCGCGCAAAGCGGTAGGCGAACAACGCCAGCCCAAGTGCCAGCGCGTGCGAGCTCATATGCCAGCCGTCGGCCAGCAGGGCCATGGAATTGAGCATCCAGCCGCCCACGATCTCCACCACCATCATGATCACGGTCAGGATCACCGCCTTGCGGGTGCTGTGCTCCGCGAGCGGGTTGGCGCTGGCAAACGTATGCGACTGCGCGCAGTGGGGCGCGGGGTGCGTGATCGACATTGGCGGTGGCTCTGGCTAAGGTACCCCCACAGGGTATCCCAAATACCCCTGGGGGGTATACGGCAATGGCACATCTCAATCAGGACAAATCCAAATTGCTCGCACGCGTGCGCAGGATTCGCGGGCAGGTCGAAGGGCTGGAAAAAGCCCTGGCCCAGGACGTGGAGTGCACGGCGTTGCTGACCCAGGTGGCCGCGTTCCGCGGGGCGGCGCAGGGCTTGATGGTCGAATTGCTCGGCGAGCATCTGAAGCATCACGTCGCCACACCGGAGGCACTGGGCGAGCGCGAGCTGGCGGTGGATGACATCACCGCCATCCTCAAGACCTATCTCAAGTAAGCGCGACCGACGAAACGATCGCGCCTCGGCAGGCGTGGGCACGGCCTGCCTTCAATGCGGCGTACGCAGGCGTTGTCGCCCCTGCGTCGTGTGCCGCATGCAGCTGACATGCCGCATCGCATGCGTCACGACACGACATGACGTTGCGCGCGACGCCATCAGGCACGTCGCGCGCTGCAACGCTCTGCATGCCGGTGGCACGCCATGACGTAGGAACCGCGCATGCCGATCAAGAGCGGCCCGAACCCAATCGGCAGCTACCAGGCAGGCGCGGCCGGCACTCGGTGCGGCACGCGCCATTGGTCCCTTGCGGTTGGTCTGCGTGTTCACCGCCTGCCTGACAACGGCACGCTCGGTGTTGCTGGCCGCTCCAAATGCGCAGCGCCGTGCCTCTGGCGCTCAGCGCGCCGCCGGCTCCAGCGTCAGCAGCACCACATCGTTGCTGCGCATCGGCACGTTGATCTCGACCACGCCGTCGGCGCCCACGCGCACGCGGCGATCCTGCTCGGGGGCATCGCGCGTGGCCTGCTGCAGCTGCGTCAACTGACGCGGCGCCAGGTCCTTGGGCATGCCCATGTCGATGTACAGCGACAGCGGGTCGTTGCGCCGGTAGCCGGTCTTGCGCACCTGCAGGCGGTACTCGCCGGCCGGCACCTGGGTCATGCGCAGCCGCAGTGGCGCGCTGTCGGTGGCCGCCACCAGCTTGGTATAGAACGGCGTATTGCTCACCGCCTGCACCGGCTGCTGCCAATCCCACACCAGCGCGGCAATGCGCTTTCCATCCACCGCGGCCAGTGCATGCGCATCGGACAGCGGAATGGCGCGGCCGCTCAGCGCGTTCAAGTACTTGTAGGCAAACCAGGCCGGCTTCCGAATGCCTTCGCGGTTCATCAGCCCGAATCCACCGTGGAAGGGCGTCGGCGGCGGGCCGGGTTCTTCGAACAGATCGGTATAGGTCCAGTAATTCATGCCCTGCACCAGGCCTTGCACCTGCTTGAGCTTGGTCAGGATGTACGGCGCGCTGATGTAACTGTCGTGGACGAAATCGCGCGGCGTATAGCTGCTGCTCCACTCGGTGAAGTACAGCGGCAGGTCCGGAAACGGCGAGGCCTGGATCTGCGCGCGCACCCGGCGCACATCGCCGACGATGGCGTCCGGCGATGCGGACAGCTTGGTGTCCTGCTTGCCGTTTTCATCGAGAAACCCGCCATCCACGCCATAGGTATGCGTGGTGACGAAATCGATCGGCAGCTTGTTCTTCGCAACAAAGGCCAGCAACTCCGGCACCCAGGCGGCACCCGCCGTCGATGGGCCGCCGACGCGCAGCTGCGGATCGATCGCCTTGATGGTGCGCGCGGTGTTCGCATACAGATCGAAATAGGCCTGCTGGTCGGCGTTCTCCCAGAAATCCTTCAGGTTCGGCTCGTTCCAGACCTCGAAATACCATTGCCGAACTTCGTCGGCGCCGTAGCGCGCACGGATGTGCTGGATGAAGGCATTGATCAACTGCGTCCACTTGGCCGGATCCGGATGCGAGGTGTTGCCCTTCCAGTAGAACAAGGTCTGTTCGGAGGTCTTCATCGCATTCGGTGTGAAGCCCAGTTCGACGAACGGGCGAATGCGCTTGGCCAGCAGCGCATCGTAGAGCTGGTCCAGCTTGGTCCAGTCATAGACAAGCTTGCCATCGACCTCCTTCACCGTGCCGAGCGCGTCGTGAAAGACGTCATGGAAGCGGATGTAGCGAAACCCCAGCTCCTGCACCGCGGGCACCAGATGCGCCTGGGTGTCGGGGCGGATCAGCGTGCCTGGGAAATCCGAGCCGACCGACAGATCATAGAAACGATCCACCGGCTTGGCGGCAGTGGAGAGATCCAGATCGATCGTGCGCGGTGAAGCGTCACGTGCCAGGGCCGGCAACGCCATGCCGCAGGCCAGTGTCATCGCAAGCAAGGTGTTCAACCGCATCGTCTGTCCTGGTAGCGGGTGCAGCGACCAGAGCGGTCTGCATGCGCGTCGAGCGCACACAACTGCCGTGTGGTTGCCGTTGCGAGGTGGTCAAGCGTAGCGGAATCCGTGTGGGCGCCATCGGGCGTTTGTGCGCCTTTCAAGCGGGGCAGCCAACACGGTAGCGTCCGTTGGCAGACATCTCGTTGGCCTGTGCGGTGAAGTGCCGTGTCGTTGATGCGGATGCCATGCAACGCAAGCGCCACCTGGCGTCACGCGCTCGCTGCCTGCCCCGGGCTGCAAGGCGTCGGCGTTGCTCTCCACGACTTCGGTACACCCGAAGCACATGTAAAGGACGCTTGACATGGTTGTCAGCGGCGCGCACTCTGAGTGTCAAGGGGACTTGACACAGGGGTGTGGGGTGAACAACGACCGGAACCGATCGTCTGCACGCGCGCACGATTGCAGCGCTGCGACGCTGCGGCCCCGCTTGGGCGCGGCCATGCGACAGCCGGCCTCGCAGTGCAGGGCGGCCAGTGTGTTGGGAGCTGCACGATGAGCGCAAAGACGGTGGCGGTCCGTGCGCTGCAGGTCGTCGGTGTCGTGCTGATCCTGCTGGGGTCTGTGCGGCGTCGGTTGCCGTGGCAGATGAGCGACTACACCCAGGGTCTGCTGATCGGCTGCGGCATCAGCGGTTTGCTGGTGGCCCTGATGCTGTACGTGGGGCGCGGCAGTCTGCGCGACAGCGCGCCGCCTGCGCTGGTGCGCCGCTACCGCAACGGGTTTGCGCCACCGATGCTGGGCTATGTCGCGGTGATGCTGTGCTGGAGGTACTTGCTGGCCAGTGTGGCGACCAACGCGATGCGTGTGCTGATTGCGCTGCTGCCCGCGCTGCTGTTGATGCTGATGATCCGCGCGGTGGCGCGTTTCGTGCGCGATTCGGATGAAATGCAACGCCGCATCGAGTTGGAGTCGATTGCCATTGCGGCCGGCCTGGTCGGCATGACCTATATGACCGCCGGTTTCCTGCAATCGGCGCACTTGATCGCGGTGCCGGCAGCGGCCGCGATGATCTGGGTGTTTCCGGCGCTGTGCATGACCGATGGATTCACCAAGGCCATCAACACGCGCCGTTATCAATGAACAGCCGCGTGCGTGCGTTGCGCGAGTCCAATGGTTGGTCGCAAGGCGAACTGGCCGAACAGCTGGGCGTCTCGCGGCAGACCATCAACGCGCTGGAAACCGGCAAGTACGATCCCAGCCTGCCATTGGCGTTCCGCATCGCGCGCCTGTTTGGCGAGCCGATCGAGCAGGTGTTTCTGTATGAAGAAGGTCAGTAGCTGCAGCGGTCACACGCGGCCGGCAGCACCGTCGGGGAACAGGCACTAGGAGAGGTGGAATGGGAAGACAACTTACGCTGGCCGCGCCGGTACTGGCCGCGATGCTGGCTGCCGGATGCCAGCGCGCGCAGGCGCCCGCCGGTGGCAGTACCGATGCATCTGCACCCGGCACGACGCAACCGCGCAGCGCGACCACGCCGACTGCCACCGGCAATCAGTACGGCCGCCTGCAGTTCGTACCGTGCACGCTCAGCTCCGGCAGCGCTGCGGGCAACATCGAGGCGCAATGCGCGCAATTGCAGGTCGCGGAAAATCCGGCCGCGCCGAAGGGGCGGCAGATCGCGCTGAAGATCGCATGGCTGGAAAGCGATGCCGGTGGTGGAACGACGCAGGACCCGGTGTTCTTCATTGCCGGCGGGCCAGGGCAATCGGCAACCGAGGTATCGGCCATCGCTGCAGCTGCGTTGCGTGAAGTGCGCAAGACGCGCGACATCATTTTGGTCGATCAACGCGGTACCGGCGGCTCGCATCCATTGCGCTGCGACCACCCCGATGGCACGCCGCTGCAGGCGCAGATCTCCTCCAACCCGGAGGCGATGCTGGCCTATGTGCGCCAGTGTGCGCTGGCGCTGAGCGCGTACGCCGATCCACGCTACTACACCACCGCCGAAGCGGTCGGCGATCTGGATGCGGTCAGGGCGGCCTTGGGTGTGCCGCAGATCGATCTGGTCGGCGTGTCCTACGGCACGCGCGTTGCGCAGCACTACGCCAGGCGTTATCCCGCGCATACGCGGGCGATCGTGCTCGATGGCGTGGCCCCCAGCGACCTGGTCATCAGTGGCGAGTTCGCACGCACCTTCGAAGACGCACTCACGCTGCAGGCCGAGCAGTGCCGTTCCAATCCGGCATGCCGCGCGCGCTTTCCCACCGATGTGCGCGCGCAGCTGCGTAGCATCATGGAGCGGCTGCGCAAGGAGTCGCCGGAGGTGGACTACCGCGATCTGCGGACCAATGCGGTCAAGCGCGATCGGGTGACGGCCGATGCGGTGATCGGGTTGGCGTTCATGTTCTCCTATGCGCCACAAAGCGCGGCATTGCTGCCGCTGGTGCTGGATGAAGCGGCCGCCGGGCGCTACGCGCCGTTGATGGCGCTGTCGCACATGGACATGCAGATCAACCAGCCGATGCAATGGTCGGTGGTGTGCGCAGAAGACGCGGATCGCTATCGTCCGGGTCCGGCGCACCAGGCGCTGTTGCTGGGCGAGGAAGTGCCGCGCAGCGTGTTTGCCGCCTGCCCGGTGTGGCCTACCGGCAAGCGCGCCGCCGACTTCACCGCGCCGCTGCGCTCGCAGGTGCCGGCGCTGCTGCTGTCCGGTCAGCTGGATCCGGTGACGCCGCCCCGCTATGCCGAGGTGGTGCTCAAGGGCTTGCCGAACGGCCGGCATCTGGTGGCGCCCGGCCAGGGCCACAGCGTCATGGCACTGGGCTGCATGCCCAAGCTGATGGCCCAGTTCCTGGAAAGCACCGACGCACGTGCACTGGACACGCACTGCGTGGCCGATCTTTCCGCCGTCCCCGCCTTCACCTCGTTCAACGGATGGGAACCATGAGCCGCATCGACCACGCCACGGAGGCGCACGCATGATCGTCGTCGAGAATCTGCACAAGTCGTTCAAGACCAAGACCGGCGTGGTGAAGGCGGTGGACGGGGTCAGTTTCAGCGCAGAAGATGGCCAAATCACCGGCCTGCTCGGGCCCAACGGTGCCGGCAAGACCACCACCTTGCGCATGCTGTACACGTTGATGTCGCCTGACCAGGGGCGCGTCGCCGTCGATGGCGTGGATGCCGCGCTCGACCCGGTGACGGTACGCCGCGCGCTAGGCGTGCTGCCGGATGCGCGCGGCGTGTACAAGCGGCTGACCGCGCGCGAGAACATCGCCTACTTCGGCGAGCTGCATGGCATGACGCGTGCGCAGATCGCGCAGCGCACCCAGCTGCTGGCCGGCGCGCTGGACATGGGCGACATTCTCGACCGCCAGACCGAAGGCTTCAGCCAGGGCCAGCGCACCAAGACCGCGATTGCGCGGGCGCTGGTGCACGACCCGCGCAACGTGATTCTGGATGAGCCCACCAACGGCCTGGACGTGATGACCACGCGCGCCATGCGTGGATTCCTGCAGCAACTGCGTGCCGAAGGGCGCTGCGTGATCTTCTCCAGCCACATCATGCAGGAGGTGGCGGCGCTGTGCGATCGCATCGTCATCGTCGCCAAGGGCACGGTGGTGGCATCCGGCAGCGCCGACGAACTACGTGCGGCCACCGGGGAAGACAATCTCGAAGACGCCTTCGTCAAGGCGATCGGATCGGAAGAGGGACTGCACGCATGAGCAAGACATCCCCGTTGGCCACCTTGTGGACGGTATTGCGCAAGGAACTGCGCGATATCTCGCGCGACCGCCGCACGCTGGCGCTGGCCTTGCTGCTGTCGCCGTTGCTGTATCCGATCCTGATCCTGGGCATGGGCGCGTTGAGCGAAAGCCGCGTGCGTACCCAGATCGACAAGCCGCTGGACATTCCCACGCTCGGTCGCGAGCACGCTCCCAATCTGGTGCGCTTCCTGGCCGCGCAGGGGCTCAACGCGGTCGCGCCACCGGCCGACATGACCGCGGCCATTCGCAACCAGGACGTGGATGTGGCGCTGCGCATCAGCGACAGCTATGCGCAGGACTGGCGCGAAGGGCGTCCGGCGCTGGTGGAGATCATCAAGGACAGCACCCGCCGCGAGGCCGACGTGCCGAGCATGCGCCTGCAGGCGGCATTGAGTGCCTACAGCCAGCAGGTGGGTGCACTGCGTCTGCTGGCGCGTGGCATCGATGCGCAGGTGGGCAGGCCGCTGGAAGTGGCCGCGCAGGACCTGGCCACCGCCGATGCCAAGCGCGGCCAGGTCATGGCGATGCTGTTGCCGGTGCTGCTGGTGATCACCTCGTTCCTGGGTGGCGCCTCGCTGATCCTGGACGCCACCGCCGGCGAGCGCGAACGTCAGTCGCTGGAGCCGTTGCTGGCCACGCCTGCACCGCGCGGTGCGATCGTCAGCGGCAAGATCGCCGCCGCCTGCGTGATCGGGATGGTGTCGTTGCTGCTCACCTTGCTGGCGTTCAAGCTCAGCGCGCAGTTGTCCACCTCCAACCTGGGGCGCCAGCTCAATGTTGGCTTCGTGCCGATGCTGCAGATGCTGTTCATCCTGGTGCCGATGCTGTTCGTGGGGACCTCGTTGCTGACCTATCTGGCCGCTGCGGCCAAGAGCATGAAAGAGGCGCAGGCGCACATGACCTGGCTGCTGCTGCTGCCGATGCTGCCGGGCTATGCATTGATGGCGTATCCGCTGAAGACGCAGCTGTGGCACTTCGCGGTGCCGTTCCTGGCGCAGAACCAGATGCTGCTCAAGGTGATCCGCCACGAGACCATCAGTGCGCAGACCTGGGCGGTGTATCTGCTGGCCGGCTTCGGCGTGGCGGCGGTGCTGTGGTACGCGGCGGTACGTCGTTACCACCAGGAACGCCTGGCCATTTCGGGGTAGGTGCTGCTCGATGCTTCTGCCGCGTGCCCCAGTCGTTCCGCATCCAGCGTAGGAGCGGCCGGGGCCGCGATGGAGCGTTACCGATGGCGATGAACGCGTCGTCGATCGCGGTAAAGCCCTCGCGGCCAGGTCCGCTCCTACAGGATTGCGGCGGTTGAGGGGATGCCGGTGCGCGGATGCCACGGCATTTCGCGTTGGTCGGCGCGATGCGCTGATCGTCAGTGTCCTGGCGGCACACGATTCACCCATGCAGCGCCATTGCAGCAAGGCTTCCGCCTCCCGCATCACTCGTTCGGCATCCAACGTAGGAGCGGCCCGGGCCGCGATGGAGCGTTACCGATGGCGTCGCATCGCTATCGCTGATGCAACCAGATGCATAAAGGCCCGCAGTGCTGCGGGCCTTTGCGTGTCTACTCTCGATGGCGTCGATCCGCAGCGGCCAATGGGCAGGTAGCTCGCGCTGGAGACTGTTCCCGATCCCAGTTCCAGTTCCAGTCCTAGCGCCGGGCTCTCCACTCGGCGCGCGGACTCAGCAGCCGCATCAACCGCCCGGATTGAACGACAGCGTGCGGCGGGTGGTCACCGGTGCGGCCACCGGTTCGAAGCGCCAGCGCTTCACGGCGTTGAGCGCTTCGCGATCGAACACGCGCGGCGGGTTGGCCCGCAGCACGCGCGAGGCGGTGATCGAGCCGTCGGTGCCGACGGTGAGTTCCACCAGCACTTCGCCGGAGGTGCCGGCGCGCAGCGCTTCGGGCGGGTAGCGCGGTGCCGGGGTGCTGATCGGGCGCAGTGATTGCGCCGCCGGTGCAGCGGCCGCGGCCGCCGGTGTGGGGCGCGGTGCGGCGGGCGTCGGCGTTGCCGGTTCGGCAGGCCGTTTGGCCGCGGCCTGGCGCTCGGCTTCGGCCGCCTGCTGGCGTGCGGCGTCCTGCTGGGCGGCAATCTGCTGGGCAGCGGCAGCTTCGCGCGACTGCTGTTCGGCCAGGCGCTTCTGCTCGGCGGCCTGCTTGGCCTTGTCCTCGACCAGCTTCTTGGCCTGCTCGGCATCCTGCTCGGAGCGGCTGGCGGCGGTCTTCATGCCGGTTTCCAGGCCGCTCTTCAGGCGCGGCAGTGCCGGTGCCTTGGGGTCGACCTTTTCGATCAGCGCGATCAACCGCTGCGCCTCGGGGAATTCTTCGCGGCTGATGCCCTGTTCGGCGGCGATCAGGGTGTACGGCAGCAGGTCGGTCAACGCGCTGTTGACGGTGGCGTCCTGCGGCTGCTTCTCGCGCAGCGCCAGGTAGTACTCCACCGCGTTGTCGCCGGCCGGGGCGTACATGCGGTTGTCCTGCAGCGCCTTGGTGGCCGATTCGCGCAACTGGTCGGTGGCCATCGACTGCACCTGCGGCGACACCGCGGTGGCCGGCGTCGGCGCCTGCGTGGTCGGCGTGGTGCCGGCAGCTGGCGTGGTGGTGGCGGCCTTGTCTTCCTGCTTGGAGCAGGCAGCCAAGCCAACCAGCAAAATGACCGGCGCGATCCGGCGTGCCATACGGCCCTGTGTCAGATCCAACATGCGTCCCCCTTACCCCGAGTGCGAAAGATAGCGTTGCGGCGAGCGCCGGCCATTGTTCCCGCAATGGACGGCAATGCCGCAATCTAGCATTGCTGGGGCGGTGTAAGCCAAGGGTTGCGCATGCCGGATGCGAAATTCATCGTGCCGGGGGCGCCAGTGCGGCGTCGGCCGGCAGCCGGGCGGGCGGGGCGGGCAGCGGGGCGGCCGGGCAATGGTGTCGCAAAAAGTCCGCATGTGGCGGCAACCTGGTCACGGTGGCGTCCACGCGCTGGCGGATGCCCTCCAGAAAATGGCTCAGCTCCGCATCGCCCATCAGGTCGGCCACCGGGTGGTGCTGACGGGGCGTGATGCCCTGGCCCAGCATCACCTGCACCCACGAATTCTCCGCGAACAATTCGTTGGCGCGATGGAACACCCGCCCGCCCTCGCGGAACAGCGCGATCCGGTGGCGCAGCGAGTCGGGGATGTCCATGGCGGCGCAGTCGCGCCAGAACGGCGTGTCGCGGCGATCGGTGGCGTGGTAGTGCAGGATCACGAAATCGCGGATATGGGCGATCTCCTCGGTGGCCTGGCGGTTGTATTCGGCGATGTCCACCGGATGGATGACCTGCGGAAAGGTCTGCAGCAGGCGCACGATGCCGCGCTGGATCAGATGGATGTTGGTGGACTCGATCGGCTCCAGGAAGCCGCTGGCCAGCCCCAGCGCCACGCAGTTCTTCTCCCACACGCGGTGGCGCTGGTTGGGGGTGAAGCGCAGCGCGCGCGGTTCGGTCAACGCGCGTCCCTGCAGGTTGCGCTCCAGTACCGCCCGGGCGCTGTCCTGGTCGGTGTAGCGGCTGGAATAGACGATGCCGTTGCCCACCCGGTGCTGCAGCGGAATGCGCCACATCCAGCCCGACTGGTCGGCGCGCGCGCGGGTGTAGGTCACCGGCGGGCCCACCGACTCGGTCTGCACCGCCAGCGCGCTGTCGGCGAACAGCCACTGCGACCAGTCCTCGCTGCCCACGCCCAGCGTCTTGCCGATCAGCAAGCCGGCAAAGCCGGTGCAATCGATGAACAGGTCGCCCTCCACGCGGGCGCCGTTCTGCAGGGTCAGCGCGGTGAGGAAGCCGCTCTCCGGGTCGGTCTCGACCTGGCCGATGCGCCCCTCGATGCGCTGCACCCCCAAGCCTTCGCTGAAGCGGCGCAGGAAGCGCGCATACAGGCCGGCATCCAGGTGGTAGGCATAGTTCATGCCGCCGCTGGGCAGGTGGGCAAACCGCCCTTCCTGGGTGGCGCGCAGTTCCAGGCAGTAGTCGCCGAAGTCGCGCGCCACCCCGCGCTGCTGGCCCTTCAGCCAGAAGTGGTGGAAGCCTGCGCTCCAGTGATCGGTGCCGGTATGGCCGAAGGAGTGGATGTAGTGCCTGTCCACATCGCGCCAGTGCTCGAAGGCGATGCCGAGCTTGAAGGTGGCCTGGGTGGCGGCCATGAAGGCAGCCTCGTCGATCTCCAGCAGGCGATGGAAGGTGACCAGGCTGGGGATGGTGGCTTCGCCCACGCCCACGGTGCCGATCTCGTCCGATTCCACCAAGGTGATCTGCAACTGCCGGCCAAGCAGCTTGGACAGGGCGGCCGCGGCCATCCAGCCGGCGGTGCCGCCACCGGCGATGACCACGCGCCGTACCGGGCGCTGGCGTGGATCGGAAGCGGCGGCAGGGTCCATCGGCAATCCTCAGCGATTCAAACGTTGCAGCAGCCGTGCGCGCAGGGTGCGGGCACGGGTGTCGTCCATCGGCGCCAGCACGCCGCGCGCGGCCTCGGGCACGTGGGCGGCGGTGTGCGCATCCGGCTCGAACACGTAATGGCGGAACACCTCCTGCCAGGTGGCGCGCTGCTCGGGCGGCAGGTCGCGCACGGTGAGCAGCGCCAGCATCAGCGCGTTCATCGGCGAATCCATATAGGCCGGGCTCTGTCGCCACCAGAAATTCACCAGCACGTTGAAGCCGTCCAGCGCCTGGACGTGATGCCACCACATGCTGGGAATGAACAGCGCATCGCCCGGCTCCAGTTCGGCCACCACCGCGTGCTCCAGCGCCTGGGCATAGCGCGGAAAGCGCTGCAGATCCGGCGCGGCGATGTCCACCAGGCTGATCGGCTGCCCGGCCGGGGTGAGATCCAGCGGGCCGATGTAGAGATTGGTCAGCTGGTCCGGCGGAAACAGGGTGAAGCGGCGGCGGCCGGCGACCACGCAGGCCAGGTTGTCCGGCAGGTCCTGGTGGGCGGCGATGCGGGTGCGGTTGCCGATCCAGATGCTGCCCAGCGGCGCGGCCTGCCCCAGCGCGATCGGGTTGGCGGCACGCAGGCCGGGCAGGTAGGTGTCCAGCGTGGTGGAGCCGACATAGATCGCCGGTGGCTGGGCGCTGTCCAGGTCGCGCAGCAGCGTGTCCAGCACCACGCCCAGCGGCACGCGCTCGGGGCGGAAGTTGAATCCGCTCAGGTCCGCGTTGTAGAAGAAGCGCCCGCCGATCTCCGGCGGCCCGACCTGCGCCACCACCGCCTCGCCGCGATCGAAGCCGCGCAGGTACGCGGCGGCGGCCTGCGCGGACTGCGCGCCGGCGCGGGCCAGCGGCCAGTCGCCTACCAACCCGCGCAGCACCAGCGGCGTGGGCGAGCGCAGCAGTGCCGGATCCAGCTGCTGCGCATCCAGGCCATGGCGTTCGTCGATGGCACGCGGCTCAGCCGGCATGGCGGCGGTTGAGGCGTTCGAGCAGGTGACGGAATTGCGCGATCGAGGCCACCGCCATGTACAGCGGTTCCAGGTCGCCGTGGCGATGCAGGTCCAGCAACGCGGTATTGCCAAGCCCGCGCAGGCGTTCTTCGTGCACGGTGTGCAGGCCGGCCAGGCGGCAGTCCAGGCCATTGTCCAGGGTGGCCTCGAACACGAACGGTTCCAGCAGTTCGTAACGCAGCAGGCGTTCGACGAAGGCATCGCTGGCCGCCAGCCCATCGTGCAGCGTGCGCAGCAATTGGCTGATGTGATACAGAAAGTCGGTAGTGCCGCCATGTTCGCGGAACAGCAGTTCGCCGTCCTGGGTGCTCACGCGCGGGCTGTCCAGATCCACGTGCACCATCGGCCCTTCCGGTTGCTGGCCGATCAGGAACGGCTGGCGCTGGATCGCCAGCGGAATATACGGTGCATCCCAGCGCGCGCCGTCCAGGAACAGGTTTTCACCCAGGCGCAGGCCCAGCAAGGCCAGTGGCTGAAACCGCCTGCTGTCGCTGCGATGGAACACGATCGGGTACTGGCCCTGCAGCTGGCGGAATTCCTGCGGAAACGTCGCCGCCGACATCACGTCGTCGCCATAGGCGCCGCCGCGGGCGGTGATCACGCGCAGATCGCGGTGATCGAGATTGTTCAACAACACGGCATTGGTCATGGGGGTCGCTATATCACGCGGGGGCGCGTGGCCCATGCTTGGACATTTCCCCATCGCGCGGCAAGTGCCGGATGCGCCGCATCCGGGCACTGCGCGTGAGGGTTGCAGCAGCGTCCCGCCAGCGGTGCCGCCGGGACGCGTGGTACAGGCCTCAGATCACCAGAACTTGTAGCGCAGGCCCAGCATGTAGCGCGGGCCGGTCTGGGTGGCATACACGATCTGGTTCGGGTGCCGGCCGTGCTGACGCTGCACTTCGTCGGTGAGGTTGATCGCCTCCAGACTCAGCGACAGGTTCTCGTTCCACTGGTAGCCGATGCTCAGGTCCAGCTGGCCATAGGCTTCGGTATAGACCGGGTTGGGCTGGCCACTGCCGTCGAAGCGCGCAGCCAGGAACTCGTCGCGCCAGTTGTAGGCCGCACGCACCTGCCACTTGTCCTTGTCGTAGAAGCCGACCACGTTGGCCGAATCGCTCAGGCCTTCCAGCGCGAACTGCTCGCCGATCACCGCATTGTTGTAGGTCAGCCCGGAGTCGACCATGGTGTAGTTGGCCGACACGCCGAACCCGCTGGCGCCGAACATGTGCTGCAGATTGAATTCCCAACCGTCCAGCGAGGCCGAGCGCTGGTTGGCCGGCGCGGTGATGGCGAAGTTGGCCACCGGGTCGCCCGGTTGCCCGCTGATCACGCCGGTGGCGTTGCCGTTGGCATCGTCCGCACCCCGCACCACGCCCGGGGCGCTGCCGCGGTTGCGGAAGATGTAGTTGCGGATGCAGGTCAGGTCGGCCGAGGCGCAGCCGTTGGCCAGCGCTTCGTTCCAGTACGCACCGCCAATCGGGGTGTTCAGGCCCAGCGAGGTGTCGTTGCGCGTGGTCACGCCGATGTAGTTGTCGATGTTCTTGCGGAAGAAGCCCACCGAGGCGTAGCTGGCATCGTTGTAGTACCACTCCAGCGAGACATCGATGTTGTGCGAGAGCAGCGGCTTCAGACCGGGGTTGCCTTCCTGGCCGGTGCCGCCTTCCAGGCGCGCGATCTGGTTGAGCGTCTGCCCGCCCTGGATGTCGCCCCAGCCGGGACGGCCGATGGTTTCGCCGTAGCTGCCGCGCAGCACCAGGTCTTCGGTGAGCTTGAAGCTCAGGTCCAGGCTGGGCAGCCAGTATTCGTACTTGCCGCTGGCGCCGGAAAACGCCGAGTCGGCCAGGCGGATCGGCAACTCGTTGTTGGCGACCCAGTCGATGCCCACCGCCACCGGCACCAGCGCCTGCGCGTCCACCTTGGTTTCTTCGTAACGCACGCCCGCGGCCAGGCTGATCGGCACGCGCAGATCGTCCCAGCTGTTGTTCCACTGCAGATAGGCGTTCTTGGATTTTTCGGTGACGCGGCGGTCGGTGGTGAACACCGGCGAGATGCGGTACAGCGCGTCATCGCCGGCAGCTTGCGCGGCAGCCTGACGTGCACGCTCGAAGTCGAACAGGAACAACTGGTTGAACTGCGCCGGATTGCCGCTGCCATCGATCGCATCGAAGTACTGCGCGAACGAGCTCGGAATCCACAGGTCGTCCGGATAATCGGCCGCAGTGCCGTTGCCGCCCCAGGTGTCGCGCTGCACGTTGGAGAACGCCGAACGGTTCTTGACCTCGGTGCTGCCGATACCGAACTTCAACTGCGAATAGTTTTCGAAGGTGAAGTCGCCGTTGACCTGGGCCTGGTCGATCTCCGACTTCATGTAGCTGTTGCGGAAGGCCGAGCCGGTGACCAGCGTACGCGAGGGATCCAGCCCGTTCAGCCCAAAGCCCAGCTGCTGCTGCAACACCGGGAAATCCTTGCTGAAATCCACCACCGAGGTGCCGCGATAGAACCCGGACACGCCCAGCGAGTTGCTCGACCCGTACGGGCTGTCCGCGCCGGCTTCGGCGGTGGAGCGGTGGATGTCGAAGTTGAGCTTGAACTGATCGTTCACCGCCCAATCCACGTTGAAGCCCAGCGACTTGTTCTGGTTGCGCGTGGCCGCCTTGGAGCCGGCGGTGGCCAGATCGCTGGTGGCCGGATCGACGATTTCCGAATAGGTGATGGGACCTGCCACCGGACCGTTGGTCCAGGCGCTGGCCGACGGGCCATAGTTGAACCACACCGACATCTCGTTGCGCTGCTGCTGGATCTTGTTTTCCGAATACGTGTAATCCAGCGTGGTGGTGATGTTATCCAGCGGCTTGTACTGCAGCACCAGCTGGCCGTTGGTGCGCTGGCGTTCCACGCCGACCACGCGGTAGTTGAGGTTCTGCGGCACCGAGTAGATATCGTTCGGACCAGGGCGGTTGACGATGTTTTCCGAACCCGGCGCGCCCGGCTGCGGAATGGTGCCGTAGGCGGTGGAATCGCCACGGAACGAGCGCCAGCCGTTGGGCACGCCGACCTGGCTGTAGCCGAAGTCGCGTTCCTGGTAACTGCCGCTGAGCGACACGCCAAAGCGGCCATCGTCCGAGGTGGTGCTGAAGATGCCGGAGATTTCCGGCGTCAGCGAATCGCCCTGCAGGCGGCCCGGCAGGTTCTCGTTGGACGCATCGTGCACGCCCTTCAGACCCACGTTGGCATGCATGCCCGGGTTGTCCAGCGGCCGGGCGGTCTTGATGTTGATGGTCGCACCGATGCCGCCGGTAGGCGTGCTGGCACGGCTGGTCTTGAACACCTCGATGCCGGAGATCGATTCGGACGCCAGGTTGGCGAAGTCGAACGCGCGCGAGTTGGAGGCGTTGGATTCCTCAATGCTGGCGCCCGGCATCTGGCGGCCGTTCAACAGCACCAGGTTGAAGTCCGGGCCGACGCCGCGCACGGTGACGCGCGAGCCTTCGCCCAGCGAGCGGTCGATCGACACGCCGCTGATGCGCTGCAGCGATTCGGCCAGGTTGGTATCGGGGAACTTGCCGATATCCTCGGCCACGATGCCGTCGACGATGCCCTGCGCATCGCGCTTGACGTTCATCGACGAGGTGAGGCTGCCGCGGATACCGCTGACCTGGACGGTATCGAGGGTGGCAGGGTCGGCCTGGCTGGAGCCGGGGACGGTAGAGGCCGACTGCGGCGCCGGCGCGGTCTGCGCGGCCAGCGGAGTCGACAGGGTAAACAGCAGGGCAGACGTCAAGCGCCGCGTGCGCGGCAGGGTGCGTAGCTCTCTCACGATGATTCCATCCCCAAGCGAAGAAAAAACCGGCCCCGAACGGGACAGGCAAAGGTCAGTGGTGCAATCGCGCATTTGTTAGCGCCGGCTTAACAAAGTCAATTTGCAGTGCAGCATCGGCCGCGAGCCAATGGCGTCACACATCGTTGCAGCGCCGGCAATCGCTTGGTCGTACCATCAGGCGTCGATGGCATGGCAGGAGTCGGGAGTGGTCATTCGGGATTGGCACGGCGGTAACGCTCATGCGCGTGCGAATCCCCAATCTCCACTGCCGAATCTCGTCCCGAACAACTATCGCCCCGACCGACAGGGCCAAGCGCAGGGTTGGCTTGGCCGCAAGCCAGCTTGCAGCGCGTTGACGCGTGGCGATGCACGCTGCTGGCCCCGTGTTGTCTCAGCCGCGCATCACCCCTTACGTACCGGAGCACGCATGATCGACCTGTATTACTGGCCCACCCCCAACGGCCACAAAGTCACCTTGTTCCTGGAAGAAGCCGGGCTGGACTACACTCTCAAGCCGGTCGACATCGGCAAGGGTGAGCAGTTCGAGCCGGCGTTCCTGCAGATTTCGCCCAACAACAAGATGCCGGCCATCGTCGACCATGCGCCGGCCGCTGGCGGCGCACCGCAGAGCGTGTTCGAGTCGGGTGCGATCCTGCTGTATCTTGCCGAGAAGACCGGCCGCTTCCTGCCACGCGACGCCCGCGGCCGCATCGCCGCACTGGAATGGTTGTTCTGGCAGATGGGTGGTCTGGGCCCGATGACCGGCCAGATGGGCCACTTCAACGTCTACGCGCCCGAAAAGATTCCTTACGCAATCGACCGCTACAACGCCGAGGTACGCCGCCTGCATGGCGTGCTCGACAAGCGTCTGGCCGATCATGCGTTCCTGGCCGGCAACGATTACGGCATTGCCGACATGGCCAGCTACCCCTGGCTGGAAGTCTATGGCGACCTCAAGCCCGACTTTGCGGCATTTCCCAATCTGCACCGCTGGCACGCCGCCATCGCCGCCCGCCCGGCCACCCAACGCGCGTACGCGCTCAAAGAGCAGGTTAACCCCAACGCAGGCAAGCCGCTCAGCGACGAAGAGCGCAAGCACCTGTTCGGCAAGCGCTGAAGTTCGCGTCGGGCGAGGACCCGACGCGACCCTGGCGCGCCGCGTCGGCAGAGGCATGCATGTGCATTGCGACGCGGCGCCTGCCCGCCCTGCACCGCTTGCCTGAGGTATGGTGTGGCTTGGGTAAGCGACCGGCGGTCGCCTACAACTGGCGTTGCACTTCGCGCATGCCCACATCTGCGGCACGCCGGAAGGCGGTTTTCACCAACGCGCAGTCCTTCTCTGACACGCCCAGTTCCTCAAACACTTCGCGCCACGCACGCACCGCACCTGCAACGCGATCGATCAACCAGGCCGCCCGCTGCTGGTTGATTCCGAAGTTGCCATGGCCGGCCAGGGCGTTGTCCAGCGTGGCCCACCGTCCCCTGGGGCCCACTCCGAGGTGCAGAGTCCGCTCGCTGCCGACCTGCGGCTTGGGCACTACGTCGTACAGCGGGCTCAGGTTCCATGCGCCATCGTCGTGGACGAAGGCGTGGTTGCGCAGATGATCGTCATCGTTGGTGACCAGGATGTTGAACACCATGCGGGCGAATAGTTCCTCGCGCTGGGCGGCCACTTGGCCATCAGTCGCCCAGTCTTCGATCACGCGGACGATCTGTGCATAACTCGCGTCCGGGGACTGCTGTTCGGAGAGCCCCAGCATCGTGAGGGCGCTGACCGTGTGCCGGCGCCCCATTCCGCCAGCGACAGGCATCCGGTCGAAACGCTCGATTAGCATGACTTGCCGGCCATCGGCCAAGGTCTGCAACGCAGTTTCGGGGACGGACAGCCCTGCCCGCCGTGCCAGCTCCAAGGTGGCACGCTCCACGCCAGGCACGTTGAATCTGTCGCGCATAGAGGGGAACTTGGCAATCCATTCACGCCCGTCATGGGTAATGGTGGCTTTCGGTCGTGCTCCACCCAGGGAAGGGGCGCCGACGAAATAGTTCTCCAGCGCCTTCGGCACTGGTAGCCCTTCCTCCACCCGCTCGGCGGCCGCTACCAGGTACTGCAGGTCGATCGCGGCGGGCATTCCTGCATTGTCCGGCGTGCTGTCCAAGTCGGGCCGCACGTCGAGCGCGCCGACCCGGTTGCTGCCGGCCAACAGCATGTACTGGGATTCGGGCAGCCCGTTGGCGGGAACCCCCAGTCGGTTCTCGATCACACGCCTGCCCCAGTCATCGGGAGTGGCATCGCGCAGGGCGCCGAACATGCTCAGGCCGTTGACCGGCACCTGTTCGCCAGCTGCATCGGCCAATGGCAGGGAGACTGGATCAACAGCGATCGCTGCCGGCGCGTTCCGGTTCGGGTAGCGCCGGCCGTAGGCGAACCGCGAGGCCTGCAGTTGGATACCCTGCTCGAACAGCGTCACCAGTCCGGCAGGGACGGCGGTCGTTTCGCCAGGGAGATGCACGAAGACATAGGGCATGTCCTAGAAGTCCATGTCAGGTGCGTCGGGACGCACCGGTCGTTTGGCGCGCGTGCTATCGAGGATTGCTTCAGAAGCGGGATCACTCAACTGCGCGAGTTTGGCTAGCAGCCCCAGCCGCTCGAATACCGCGAGCCAAGTGCCTAACGAGGCACCTAAGTTGCCTTGCTCGATACGGCTCATGGTGGCAGGGCTAATCCGGGCGCGCTCGGCCAGACTCAGTTGGGACCAGCCACGTGCAATCCGGGCGTTCTTCACCAATGTGGCCAAGTGCCGCGCGGTTTGCTGGCTGGCAGGGGTGGTATAGACAGTCTCGAGACGGCGCATATATTTCATAAATTATATGAACTCCGGTCAATCATATCATTTAAGAAATTTTCTGCCAGTTGGAGGTGGTGGGCATACCATGCCACCAAGCGGGATGGGCCAGGCACCTCATTGGCCAGTGGCGACACACGACAGGATAGGAAATTTCATAAATTATAAGAAATATGGATATTCATATCATTTAAGAAATATGAATGGCCTTGGCCGGGATTGCTGCCTCGGGCTGCTCAGACCCTGCCAAAGTCCCACTCCGTCAGCCGATCTGTGACCATTCCTCGCGCGTCGTATGTCTTCGACCACTAGCACCTCATGGACATGTTCCCTGCTACCGCCATCACAGCCACATCAGCTATCTCCGTCCTGCAGGATTGCAATGGCCTGGGACCGGCAGTCTGCTTCCCGGGATGGCCACCGCTTCTCAAACCCACACCGCCCCTGCATCCTGTCCGCGTACTCCCGCCAGGATCTTTGATGCGCGCCCTGTTCGCCGCCCTTGCCCTCATGCTCAGCACCGTTCCCATGGCCCACGCCGAAAAACTCACCCTGGAGGCCATCACCGGCCCATTGCCGCTGTCCGGCCCGACGCTGATGAAACCCAAGGTGGCCCCGGACGGCGCGCGCGTGAGCTTCCTGCGCGGCAAGGACAGCGACCGCAACCAGCTGGACCTGTGGGAATACGACATCGCCAGCGGCCAGACCCGGCTGCTGGTCGATTCCAAGGTGGTGCTGCCCGGCACCGAGACCTTGAGCGATGTCGAAAAGGCCCGGCGCGAACGCCAGCGTATCGCCGCCTACGCCGGCATCGTCGATTACCAATGGGCGCCGGATGCGCACGCGCTGCTGTTTCCGCTCGGCGGCGAGCTGTATCTGTACGACCTGCGCAAGACCGGTGCGGCGGCCGTGCGCCAGCTTACCCATGGCGAAGGCTTTGCCACCGATGCCAAGCTCTCACCCAAGGGCGGTTTCGTCAGCTTCGTGCGTGCGCGCAACCTGTGGGTGATCGACCTGGCCAGCGGCAAGCAGGTGCAGCTGACCGGTGACGGCAGCGACACCATCGGCAACGGCGTGGCCGAGTTCGTCGCCGACGAAGAGATGGACCGCCATACCGGCTACTGGTGGGCGCCGGACGATTCGGCGATCGCCTTCGCGCGCATCGACGAATCCCGCGTGCCGGTGCAAAAGCGCCCGGAGGTGTATGCCGACCACACCGAGGTGGTGGAGCAGCGCTATCCGCAGGCCGGCCAGCCGAACGTAGCCGTGCAACTGGGCGTGATCGCCCCGCGCGCAGGTGCGACGCCGCAATGGATCGACCTGGGCAAGAACCCGGATATCTATCTGGCAAGGGTGGACTGGCGCGATGCGCAGCGGCTGACGTTCCAGCGCCAGTCGCGCGATCAGAAAACCCTTGAGCTGATCGAAATCACGCTGGCCAGCGGCGTACAGCGCACTCTCATCACCGAAACTTCGCCCACCTGGGTGCCGCTCACCAACGATCTACGGTTCCTCAAGGACGGCCGCTTCATCTGGAACTCTGAGCGCAGCGGCTACGAGCACCTGTATGTGGCATCGGAAGACGGGCGCACGCTCACGCCGCTGACGTCCGGCCCCTGGGTGGTCGATGCGCTGCTCGCCGTCGATGAGCAAGCTGGGCAGGTGTATTTTTCCGCCAGCAAGCAATCGCCGACCCAGACCCACATCTACGCCGTGCCGCTGGGCGGCGGTGCGATACAAAAGCGTTCTGCCATCCACGGCACGCATGCGGCCAGCTTCGCCAGCAATGCCAGCGTGTATGTCGACACCTGGTCCAATACCACCACCCCGCCGCAGATCGAACTGTTTCGCGCCAATGGCGAAAAAATCGCCACGCTATTGAACAACGATCTGGACGACCCGCAGCATCCCTACGCCAGGTACCGCGACGCCCAGCGCCCGATCGAATTCGGTACGCTCGGCGCGGCCGACGGCAAGACACCGCTGCAGTACCGTCTGATCAAGCCGGACAACTTCGACCCGGCCAGGCGCTACCCGGTCATCGTTTACGTGTATGGCGGCCCGGCGGCGCAGACGGTACTCGATGCCTGGCCCAGTCGCGGCGATGCCTTGTTCGATCAGTACCTGGCGCAGCGCGGCTACGTGGTGTTTTCGCTGGATAACCGCGGCACCCCGCGGCGTGGCCGCGATTTCGGTGGCGCGCTGTACGGCAAGCAGGGCACGGTGGAAGTAGACGACCAGTTGCAAGGCGTGGCCTGGCTCAAGCAGCACCCCTGGGTCGACGCCAAGCGCATCGGCGTACAGGGCTGGTCCAACGGAGGCTACATGACGCTGATGCTGCTGGCAAAACACAGCGACGCCTATGCCTGCGGCGTGGCCGGCGCACCGGTCACCGATTGGGGCCTGTACGACACGCACTACACCGAGCGCTACATGGACCTGCCGGCCGGCAATGCCGCCGGTTATCGCGATGCGCGTGTCGCCACCCACCTGGACGGCCTGCACGCCAGGTTGCTGTTGATCCACGGCATGGCCGACGACAACGTGCTGTTCACCAACTCCACCGCGCTGATGAGCGAGCTGCAGCAGCGCGGCACCGCATTCGAGCTGATGACCTATCCCGGTGCCAAGCACGGCTTGTCCGGCAGCACCGCCTTGCATCGCTACAAGACCGCGGAGGCATTCATCCAGCGCTGCCTGATGCCCTGAGCGGCCGGCAATCGGGTGCCGGGGAGACGGAACTGCAGTGGTAAACGGTCGCCGATGCCTGGCATCGGCGACATTCACAAGGCCGGTCGGGCAGCAGATGCCCGTCGCAGCGTGGACCTGCAAGGGCCGCGCGGCGAGGGAAGCCGGCGCCAGGTGGACGCCGGTCGCAGGCACGGGCGATGGCGCTAGCAAATGCTGACATTCGCCAGCAGACCGCCGATCCAATCAACCTGGTAGCCGACGCCGCCGCACTCCTGCCGACCATGACCTAAGACGCATTGCCGCGGCCACTGCGGATGGGTAGGGTCGCGCTACTCAACTTGCGGATCCGCCCGATGAAACCACTTGTTCTCGCCATTGCGCTGGCGCTCGGTGCTTCGCTGCCATTGCAGGCGCAGACCGGTAAAGCCGCGCAGGCCCAACCTGCCACGCCGGCCTGGGTGCAGACCAGCAACGGCTACGCGCAGATCCTGCTGAACGCGCAGGCGCCGTTCCAGCCCGAATACGCCAGCTTCTTCGGCGTACCCGGCTACGACGACCAGGTCATCGACCTGGGGCCAAACAACGCCGCGCGCTATCGCGATGCCATGCGCAAGGCGCGCGCCGCGTTGCAGGCCAAGCTGGCCACCGAGCGCGATGCCAACGTGCGCCAGGACCTGCAGATCATGATCGGCGCCGCCGAGCAGAACATCGAAGGCAGCGAGCTCAACGAGCGCTATCTGCTGCCCTGGAGCGACGCTCCGGAGGCGGTCTTCAGTGGCCTCAACGGCCTGCTGTCCGACCAGACCGTGCCCGAGCGCCGCGCCAAGGCGCTGGATCGCCTCAAGCGTTATGTCGGCCTGGTGCCGGGCAGCACGCCCACCACCACGCTGGCGCGCCAGCGCTACGAGGAAAAGCTGGGCAACGCCGCGCTGCTGCAGCCCACCCAGCGCGAAGTGGAGCAGGCCCTGGCCAATGTGGACACCTACGTCGCCGGCATCGGCGAGCTGTTCGCCAAGTACAAGATCGCCGGCGCCGACGAGGCGCTCAAGGCCATGTCCACCCAGCTCAAGGACTATGCCAGTTGGACCCGCACCAGCGTGCTGCCCAAGGCGCGCAAGGACACCCGCCTGCCGGAACCGCTGTACGCGTACCAACTCAAGCAGGTGGGCATCGATATCGCCCCGCAACAGCTGATCCAGCGCGCGCAACTGGAGTTCATGGAGACCCGCTCGGCCATGCGCCAGCTGGCCCCGCTGGTGGCCAAGGCCAAGGGCGTGCAAGGCGAGGATTACGTGCAGGTAATCCGCGCGCTCAAGGGCGACACCATCGCCGACGATCAGCTGGAGACGCACTACCGTGGCGTGATCGACCAGATCGACCCGATCATCCGCCAGCAGCGCATCGTCGATGTGCCCAACCGCCCGATGCAGATGCGCCTGGGCAGCGCGGCCGAAAGCGCGGCGCAGCCGGCCCCGCATTTCCTGCCGGCCCCGCTGATCGGCAATACCGGCCAGCAGGGCCAGTTCGTGTTGCCGCTGGGCAACCCGACCACCGATGGCGCCAAGAAGGAGCAGTACGACGACTTCAACTTCGGCTCGGCCGCCTGGACGCTGAGCGCCCACGAAGGCCGCCCCGGCCACGAGCTGCAGTTCACCGCCATGGTCGAACGCGGCGTGTCGCTGGCGCGCAGCATGTTCGCCTTCAACTCGGTCAACGTCGAAGGCTGGGCGCTGTATGCCGAAGCGGAAATGGTGCCGTACGAACCGCTGGACGGTCAGCTGATCGCCCTGCAGTTCCGCCTGCTGCGCGCCGCCCGCGCCATGCTCGACCCGATGCTCAACCTGGGCCTGATCGACCGCGAACGCGCGCGCCAGGTGCTGGAAGACGACGTCGGCCTCTCGCCGGCGATGACCCGCCAGGAACTGGATCGCTACACCGTCCGCGCGCCCGGCCAGGCCGGCAGCTACTTCTACGGCTATACCCGCATCCTGGAACTGCGCATGCGCACCGAACTGGCGCTCGGCAAAAAGTTCGATCGCCTGGCCTTCAACAACTTCCTGCTCGACCAGGGCCTGCTGCCGCCAGATCAATTGGCCAAGGCGGTGGAGACGCAGTTCATCCCGACGCAGCAGCGCAGGAATTGAAAGTGATGATCAGGCGCTAGAGTGACACGACCCAAAACCAGGGTGAGCCACACGTGCAGAAACAGGTGTGGCATACGCGGCTGGCTCAGTGCTTGAATGGCACCATTTCAGGTTGTTTTGTTCCTTTCCACTGCCCTTGCTTCAATGCCCCCGGACAGATGCTCGTGTATTGGTTAAGCGCGGCGATTGCCTTCATTGTCCAGCCTTCGCAGTAGTTCGTTGAGACCGGTGTCGGGCCTGGGCAATACGGAGCAACTGCCACCCACGTGCCAGAAATCGGGTCTACTGGCTTCCAATTGTAATCGGGGGTGTCGCACCCCTTCGTGCAGAATAAAAAAGGATCGTCCATACGACAAACCAGGGTCTGGTGCGGCGTCGAGGCTGAAGCGATGTTTTGCAAACCAATAGCGCCAACCAATATCCATATCCAGCGTTTCATAACGATTCCCTCTGTCAGTGAAGTAACACCGTGTGCCCGGTTGTGTCCTAGTCATCATGGATCTGCACGCTTGAGCGGAGGCCTGAGCAAGGCCGGCAGTCAGCAATAGGCGGAGGATACTATCTGACGACGTCTTACCAAAAGGGGCATCACATGGCATCTGCTATGCCATAGCTGCCGCCCTAGGTAACCATGACATGGCAGCCGAATATCACTACTCCCTGCAGGCGGGATCAGCGGACTTGCGGCGATGATGGTCGTGTGGGTTGCGGAACTTCCGCCCCCGCCGGTACCCAGATCGCCATGCCGGACGCGCGTTTTTGCGTGGTCGGGATGCCGATGCCCAGGCCGCCGCCGACGCGGCCGCCGTAGCTGCCACCACCCACCGACAGCCCGCCGCCGGAGCGCTCCGAGCCGACGCCGACGATCACCACGCCATTGGCGCCCAGCTTGGCCGCTTCGCGCTTGAGCCGTTGCACGGCGGCGTCGGTCTGGCCCTGGGTGCCGAAACCGGCGGCGCTGGTGGATTCGAGCTGGGCGATCTCCACCGAGCCGACCGGCGCGTGCGAATACACCTGCACCTGGGCCGGATCGATTGGTGCGCGGGCCTGGCCCAGCATCACCTTGGAGCTGCTGGCACACCCGGCCAGCACGGTGGCGGCCACCGCTGCGAGCGCAGCGTGCCGGAACGGCGACTGCAGTTTCATATCTGGCCCCCCGTAGGTCGTGATGGCGATGATCCGGCGCCTGGACTGAATCGCACCGGACTTTGCGGCACCCTAGAGCGTGGCATGTGGTTTGGGGGTGAGCGTCCGGGACATGATGGCGCGCAGTGGCGCTGCGGCCGCGCATGGGGTCCGGCGGCGTGGCAGGGCTGGGCGGCCACGCAGTCGCCCACCTGCGATGCGTCGTTTGGGCTGGGCGATCGGCGCCATGGTGCAGGCATCGCCGGGCTGGCGGCGCTGCCGCGCAAATACAGCTGAAGCCCAGCGCGTACCGTGCGGCGGCAGGAATGCGGCCAGCCGCCAAGGTGGCGCCAGCCCGGCACGTGACGCACACGGTCGCGCACAGGTGGGTCGCCAAGCCGCCATTGGTCACGGTGACCACCCGCCCACGGCGTCTTGCCGGGGACAGGGCTAAGCTCAACCCTTCTTTGAACGACGAGGTGGCATGTGGGATTGATCAGCCTGCTCTGGGGTATCGTGGCATTGCTGTGGATGGTGCTGGCCTTCATCCCGTTGCTGGGGTGGGGCAACTGGTTCCTGATTCCGTTTGCGGCCGTCGGTGCGGTGATTGCCGCGATCGCGCTGCTGTTGACCTCGGCCGGTAATCGCGGCCGGGCCAAGACCGGATTGCTGCTCAACGGCCTGGTGATCGTGGTCGGGGTGATCCGGCTGAGTCTGGGTGGCGGGGTGATCTGAGGGGCGCATCCTGCGCAGGTCCGGGTCGATCCTCGGGGCTGTGTTCATCTGCAGCGCACCTCGAGGGCGTGCATGCGGGCGGCAGCAGGCACCTAAGGTCGTGCCGGACCGCTCCCGCATCTGCACCAGCGTCGCTCCTTGCCGACCCACCTGAAATCCCACGACCTTCGATCATCGACCTCGGGCCGACGCTGTCGCAGGCGAGGCGCGCGGCCTGCCGACCCAATTGCGCGCTGCCGTTGCAGCGCTGCGACATTGCGTCGCAGCGCGTTCCGCATGGGATGGCGGGCGTAAACTGATGCGCTGTCTAAAGGAGCCTTGTCATGGCCCATCCGCACTATCGCCCCCGCCGCATGCGCCACGACGCATTTTCGCGTCGGTTGATGCGCGAAAACACGTTGACCACCGACGACCTGATCTGGCCGGTGTTCGTGCACGAGCTGCCCGGCCGCGTGCCGATCGCCTCGATGCCGGGCGTGGAGCGCCTGTCGCTGGACGAGCTGCTGCGCGAGGCGGAAAGCGCGTTGGAGCTGGGCATCCCTGTGATCGATCTGTTCCCGGTCATCGATCCGGCCGGCAAGAGTCTGGACGCCGCCGAAGCCTGGAATCCGGACGGTCTGGCGCAACGCGCGGTGCGCGCGCTCAAATCACGCTTCCCGGAGCTGGGCGTCATGACCGACGTGGCGCTGGACCCGTACACCACGCACGGCCAGGACGGGTTGATCGACGAAAAGGGCTACGTGCTCAACGAGATCACCGTCGAGGCGCTGGTGAAGCAATCGTTGTCGCATGCGCAGGCCGGCGTGGACATCATTTCGCCCTCGGACATGATGGACGGCCGTATCGGCGCGATCCGTCACGCGCTGGATGCCGACGACCATCTCAACGTGCGCATCATGGCGTATTCGGCCAAGTACGCTTCGGCGTTCTACGGCCCGTTCCGCGACGCAGTGGGCAGCGCCGGCAATCTGGGCAAGGCCGACAAGACCACCTATCAGATGGATCCAGCCAATGGCGATGAAGCCTTGCGCGAGATCGCACTGGATCTGGAAGAAGGCGCGGACATGGTGATGGTCAAGCCGGGCATGCCCTACCTGGATGTGGTGCGGCGGGTGAAGGAAGACTTCCGCGTGCCAACCTTTGCGTATCAGGTCAGCGGCGAGTACGCGATGCTCAAGGCGGCCGCAGCCAATGGGTGGCTGGATGAGCGCAAGTGCGTGCTCGAGGCACTGATGGCCTTCAAGCGCGCCGGTGCCGATGGCGTGCTGACCTATTTCGCGCCGCAAGTGGCGCGCTGGTTGCGCGAAACGCGCTGAGCGCGAAGGCCCGCGGCCACCTCGCCGCAGGCGCCGCTGGGTGCCGACAGCGATCTGGCACCGCTGGCGC
The DNA here is from genome assembly GCF_000454545.1 of Xanthomonas cassavae CFBP 4642. Lineage (NCBI taxonomy): Bacteria > Pseudomonadati > Pseudomonadota > Gammaproteobacteria > Lysobacterales > Lysobacteraceae > Xanthomonas > Xanthomonas cassavae. The sequence goes on along the minus strand of NZ_CM002139.1, from coordinate 5,093,097 downwards.
TGATCGGTGCCGGATGCGCCATCGGCTTCTGCCAGGCCGCGCTCGCGCAACGGATGCCGCGCCTGCGGCCGGTGTTGCCACGGCAGGTTTGCCCCGGACGTCTGGGTCACGATGCATCAGGACCTGCGCGCCAGTGCCGCCTGCAGTGCAGTGTTCGCGGCCCTGGCAGAAGGATTGCCCACGCACTGCGCCGCGCCAGACGCTGGCATCGGCGACACCTGACAGCGGCAGTGCGCGTGCGCCGGGCATGCGCACCGCCGCTGCGATTGCCGATTGCCGTCTGCGTGCCACGTCCACCAGGTTGCTGAGCGTGCAGCGGCCTGCTGCGCGCCAGCGTGGACGTTACGGCAACACCAACGCAACCGCCTGCGACTTCATGGCTGCGCTGATCGACGGGAACGGGTCCACGTTGGTCATCACGATCAAATCGTCGATGGACACCACGTCGCAGTTGATGCTGCTGTCGTTGGCACACAGATAGGCGCCGGCACCCACGCCCGGTTCGTGGATCGCCTTCCACGCATAGGCCGGAACGGCGACCTGGTCGGTGCCGATGGTCTGTGCGGTGCCGCTGTCGAAGGCCGGGCCGGTCACCACGTACAGCTCGCCTTGCTGCTTGGCCAGCTGGCGCACCTGCGCTTCGATATGCGCCCATTCGCCGGTGTTGAGCATGTGGTCCTGCGGCACGACGTTGGCCATGGAAAAGGGTTCCTCTTCCGAGCTTTCGGTCGTTGCATCGCCAGCCGGGGGCATATGCCCGCGATCGAAGCCGGTATTGGTGTAATCGCTGCTCCTGAAACGATCCGCTGCCGGAAGGCCGGTTTTCTTCATGGAAGGAGCTGCCCCGGTCGATCGCGTCGGCGCCGGCCACCTGCTGGTCGGTCGGATGCTCGGCCGAATACACCGGGTCCTTGGTCGCGCCCGAGGCCAGCGACGCGTATTCGGTGTGGCAGACCTCGGTGGTGCGCGTGGTGGCGCCGTGCACGCCCGGCGGCGTGCCATTGGCGTACAGCGAAGGACAGCGGGTAGCGGCCAGCGCCGCAGAGGTGCTGAACAACGCTGCCAGGATCAGGCAGCCATGCGCTGAGAAAGACATCGGACAACTCGCTTGCCAATGCAGGAGCGAAGAAGGTGGCAAGGCAGCGTGTCCATGCGATGAGATGACCGCGGGATTTGCATCAGGTGACCGCTGGCGATGTGCCTGCAGCAATGGGCGAGCGCGCTGTCTGGCGCGCTGCACCGCATGAGACGCATTCTCATCTACAATGCCGTCACGTCATTCAGTCTTCCCGTCTTGATCAAAACGCTGTTGTTTCAACTGCATTGGCTGCTTGGCATCACTGCCGGCCTGGTGCTGTCGGTGATGGGAGCGACCGGCGCGTTGATGTCGTTCGAGGACGAGGTCGTCCGGTTGGTCAACCCGGCCATCGCGCAGCTGGCACAGCGGCATGCGGCCGGCGAACAGGCATTGCCAATGGACGTGCTGCTGCAGCGGCTCGACCTGGCCCGGCAGGCTCCCGGCACGGGGCCGGCGGTTACGCGCATGCTGATCGACCCCACCGGTATGCGGCCGTCCAACGCGCGCCTGGCCGCCAAGGGCAGCGCACGGGTGTACTTCGACCCCTACACCGGGCAGCGCGTGGCGGCGCCACGGCTCAGTGACGCATTCGCCTTCATCGAAGACCTGCACCGGCATCTCACTGCCGGCAAGCGTGGCCAGGCGGTCACCGGTGCCTGCACGCTGATCCTGCTGTTCTTTTGTGCCTCGGGCTTGTACCTGCGTTGGCCACGGCGCTGGTGGAGCCCGCGCACCTGGCTGGCGGTGGAATGGCGGCGGCAGGGGCGCAGCTTTCTGTGGAGCCTGCACGCGGTGTTCGGCACCTGGTGCCTGCTGGTCTATCTGCTGGTGGCCCTGACCGGGCTGACCTGGTCCTATCCCTGGTACCGCGATGGCATGGCGGCGTTGCTGGGCGCCGAACCGGCGCCGCACGCCGAGCAGCGCTCGCACGCCAAGGCCACGGTGGATTTCGCGCGGGTGCAGCGCACCCTCGGCAGCATTCCCGTCACCCGCCACGCGGCATTGGATGTGCGCATTCCCGCGCGCGCAGGGCAACCGTTGATCGCGCGGTTCCTGCCTGAGGATCCCGATCACGACCGTGCCTTCGACACGCTGGAAATCGATCCCGCCAGCGGCGCCTTGCTGACGCGCCGTGACTACGCGCAACTGGCGCGCGGGCAGCAGTGGATGGCCAGCATGTTTCCGTTGCACACCGGCAGTTTCTTCGGCCTGCCGGGGCGCATCGTGGTGATGCTGGCCAGCCTGGGCATGTCGGTGTTCTTCGTCAGCGGCTGGATGCTGTATCTGGATCGGCGGCGCAAGAAGCGTGCGGCGCGTACGGCGCGTGTGGTGCTGCAAAGCGCGCCGCCGGCCTCGCAGGCCGAGCCGTGGTTGATCGCCTTCGCCAGCCAGAGCGGTTTTTCCGAACGGCTGGCCTGGCAGGCGGCCGGACATCTGCAGGCGGCCGGCCTGCCGGTGCAGGTGCACCCGCTCGGTCAGGTGGATGCGCAGCAACTGCAAGCCACCCGGCATGCATTGTTCGTGATCAGCACCTTCGGTGACGGCGAGCCGCCGGATGCGGCGCGTGGCGTCGAACGCGAGTTGCTGCGCCAGCGCATTGCATTGCCGCAGCTGGCCTATGCGGTGCTGGCGCTGGGCGACCGCCAGTACGCGCAGTTCTGCGGGTTTTCGCGGCGGGTCGAACAGTGGGTGCAGGCGCAGGGCGCGCGCGCGCTGTTCCCGGCGGTGGAAATGGACAACGCCGATCCGCAGGCGCTGGCGCAATGGCATGCGCAGCTGGAGCAGATCGCCGGTACGCCGCTGACTGCGGTAGCGCTGGCGCGGCCGCGACGGACGCCCTGGGTACTGGCGTCGCGCACGCATCTGAATCCGGGCAGCGCCGGCGCGCCGATCTGGCGCATCGACCTGCAGCCGCCGGCCGATGCGCAGTGGCAGGCCGGCGACATCCTGGAAGTGCAGCCCGCGCATGCCGACGCGCAGGTGCGTGCCTGCCTGGCGGAATGGGGGGTGCCAGCGGAGGCATCGGTGCACGTGGAGGCGCAGCTGCTGCCGTTGCATCGCGCCGCCGCCGAGCGCGTGTTGCCCGAAGCGCCGGCCAACGGCCCGACGCCACGCCCGGACCCGCAGGCCTGGCTGGATGGCTGCGACTGGTTGCCCACCCGCGACTATTCGCTGGCCAGCGTGCCGGCCGATGGCCTGGCGACGGCGGTGGTGCGGCTGACCACTGGCGCCGATGGCCGCCCGGGGCTGGGCTCGGGCTGGCTGATCCATCACGCACCGATCGGTGCGCCGGTGCATGCGCGGCTACGCACCAATCCCGGCTTCCATCGGGTGGAGGCCGCCCCGATGGTGTTGATCGGCAACGGAACCGGCATTGCGGGCCTGCGCGCCTTGTTGCGCGAGGCCGAACTGGCCGGCGTGCACGGGCACTGGCTGCTGTTCGGCGAACGCCAGGCCGCCCACGACCGGCTGTTTGCCGACGAGCTGCAGGCCTGGCAGGCCTGCGGCCACCTGCAACAGCTGGACCAGGTGTTCTCGCGCGACCAGGCGCACAAGCGCTATGTACAGCATCGTCTGCACGAGGCCGGCGACGCATTGCGCCACTGGATCGATCGCGGTGCGGTGCTGTACGTGTGCGGCAGCCTGGACAGCATGGCGGGTGCGGTGGACGCCACGCTGCGCGACGTTCTGGGCCAGGCGCGGGTGGAATCGCTGACCGCCGCCGGTCGTTACCGCCGCGATGTCTATTGATCCCAGGTCACGGCAGCTGATGGCTGCAGTACGACGCGTTTCCAGGGCAGGGGTGCGGGGTCAGCAAATGCGATCTGCGCCTTGATGTGAGCGCGAAACGGTGAGGGTGCGTCGTTTCGCGGCAGTCCTGCGTACAAAACAGGTTGGCTGTGAGTGTGCTGACCGTATGCCACGGAACCGGCCGTCGCACCAGGCAGGCCGGCGTCACGGAGCTGGCGCCCGGCGCAGTGCATCTTCGCGCGCAGGGGATTCACCAACGGCCGCTCGGTCGTTGGCGGGCGCAATGCCACCACCGGCTTGCCTGCCGACCACGGTCGCGTTGCGCCATGTCGCCGTTGCGCGCGGTGATGCCTGCCGGTGGCGCCAATGGGTTGCGCGGTGAGGCTACGTGTCGCCTGGCCTGCGCCGCCCAGGCTCCGGCCGTGTGGCAACTGGTGCGCCGTGCGGGTGCCGACCGGTGGCCGCGCGCTCAGCGGCAGCCGGCCTCTCCATCCACCGTCGGTGCCTTCATCCTGTAGATGTCCAGTTGCCCGGCACGCGGTGCACGCGCACTGCCGGTCACCAGCAGCTCGCCCGGCTTGGCCGCATCCACCACCGCACCGAAGGTACGTTCCTGTGGCCCGTTGAACGACAGCGGCAGCGGCTGGCCCGCGCCGTAGTGGCCGCCCTTGCAGGCCGCCAGCAGCAGCTGGCTGGGGCCACCGGGCGCGCCGCGCGCCCACACCAGGCCACGGCCATCGGCAAGCCAGGCCGCATCGGATTCGTCGGCAACGGTGTTGATGTCGCCCAAGGGCGTGGGGGCGGTGAAGGCCTGCCCGTCCCAGCGCGCCACGAACAGGTCCATGCCGCCGGCGCCGCCATGCCCATCGCTGGCGAACAACAGGCGCGTACCGTCCAGCGACAGCGTCGGTGCGCGCTCGTTGCCGGCGCTGTTGATCGCCGCGCCCAGCGACTGCACCGCACCGAGGCGGCCCTGTGCATCCACCGGCACGCGGTACAGGTCGCTGCCGCCGGCTCCGCCAGGCCGCGACGAGGCGAACAGCAGCCAGCGTCCATCGGCACTGAACACCGCCGTGCTCTCGTCCTGGGCGGTGTTGATCGCGAGCGGCTGCGGGTCCTGCCAGCGCCCGCCACGCAGTTGCGCCTGCCACAGGTCCCATCCGCCGGCTCCACCGGGGCGGTCGCTGGCCCAGACGATGCGTTGCCCGTCCGGGCTGAGCGTGGCGCGCGCCTCGTTGGCCGGCGAGGAGACCACGCCCATGCCTTCGATGCCGAATTCGGCCAGTCCCGACGCAGACGGCGCGAAGAGTAAACTCGCCGCCAGCGCGGGCAGCGTCCATCGAACTTGCATGCGGTGTTCCTGTCTCATCTTGCGCACAGTCTAGTCAACCAGAGAGCGTTACATGCCCGTATCCCGTTATGCCGTGTTCGGTCACCCCGTTGCCCACTCGCTGTCGCCGGCCATCCATGCCGACTTCGGGAAGCAGACCGGCATCGCGCTGGACTACACCGCCATCGATGCGCCGCCGGACGACTTCGCCGCCGCGCTGCAGCGCTTCGCCGACGAAGGCGGCAAGGGGGCCAACGTCACCCTGCCATTGAAGGAGGCCACCTGTGCCCTGTCCAGCAGCCTGAGCGCGCGCGCGCGCCTGGCCGGCGCGGTCAATACCCTGGTGCGCAACGACGGCCAGTGGCAGGGCGACAACACCGACGGCGCCGGCCTGGTACGCGATCTCACCGAGCGCCACGGCCTGGATCTGCGCGGCCGCCGCGTGCTGCTGCTCGGCGCCGGCGGCGCTGCCCGCGGCGTGGCGCCGGCGCTGCTGGAGGCCGGCATCACCGAAATGGTGGTGGTGAACCGCTCGCCCGAACGCGCCGATGCCTTGTGCGATGCGCTGGGCGAACCGGCGCGAGTGATGTCGCGTTACATCGAAGACCTGCGCGAGCTGGGCGACTTCGAGCTGATCGTCAATGCCACCGCGGCCGGGCGCGACCGCGATGCCGGCGCCTTCGCATTGCCGCTGGGCCTGGTCAACAGCCTGACCGCCGCGGTCGATCTGAACTACGGCGCCACTGCCATCGCGTTCCTGGCCTGGGCACGCGCGGCGCAGTGCCGTTACGCCATCGACGGGCTGGGCATGCTGGTGGAACAGGCGGCCGAAAGCTTCGCGCTGTGGCATGGCATGCGCCCGGAGACCGATCCGGTCTATGCCGCGCTGCGTGCCCGTGAGGCGGTGCTGGTCAGCGCCGACTGAGCCGGCCGCCATGACGCTGACCGACATCCTGCTCAGCCTGATCACCAGCCTGCTGTCGCGGGTACCGATGCTGATCGCCGTGCTGCTGGGCCTGGTGCTGCTGTGGCGCGCCCCGCAGGGCCCGCTGCGGCGGGCGGGGCTGGTCGGGCTGTGGCTGCTGCTGGGCTGCGTGCTGGCTGACGTCGCGTTCCAGGCCATCCCGATGCTGCTGCTGGAGCAGGGCAATGTGCGCCAGATCGGCATGGTGATGGGTATCAGCCGCGTCGTGCTGACGGCGGTGCAGGCAGTGGGCATCGGCCTGCTGGTGTGGACGCTGGCGCGCAGCCTGCAGGGGCCGGCGAAGCAGGCCGGCCCGCGCGGGTGATCCCGCTCAAGGCCCTGGCGCTGGCCGTGGTGGGGCTGGTGTGTGCGGGGCAGGGCGGCTGGACGCTGCTGCATCCGCAGTCGCTGGCCACGGTCAATCGTGCCGGCATGCTGTACGCACGGTTCGGACCGACCGGTGTCGGTGTCGGCATGCTGCTGATGGGAGTGGCGATGCTTGCCATTGGCGCACTGTGGGCATGGCATGCGTGGCCGCGTTCCAGGCGCGGCGGCTGACCGCAGGCAGCCAGCGGCACGCAGGCCCGGGCCGCTGCCCCATCGCGTCGCAGCGGCGCATGGCGTGCATCGCTGCGACAGCCGGCATGCATGACCGGCGCCGACGCTGCGCGGTCTCCAGGGATACGACGCATCATGCGGCAGGCAGCGCCTGTCTTGCCACGCGCAAGACCATTGCGTTCACCCGCGTGGCGCGACGGTCGCAGGCGCTGCGCCGGTCCGTGCGAAAATGGCGCGATGAGTGATCTTGCCCCTCCGGCCGCGCCGTCTGCGCCCGTTCCCCCCCAGCGCGTGCTGACCGACCCGATCAAGGCCGGCATCCGCGATGCCTATGCCAAGCTGCAGGCCAATACGCCAGGTTTTGCCACCCGCCGCGCGCAGAGCCAGATGATCGGCCTGGTCTCGCGTGCGCTGGCCACCTCCGGCGGCATCGGCATTGCCGAGGCACCTACCGGCGTCGGCAAGAGCCTGGGCTACCTCACTGCCGGCGTGCCGATCGCCCTGGCCACCAAGAAGAAGCTGGTGATCAGCACTGGCACCGTGGCGCTGCAGTCGCAGCTGGTGGAACGCGACATCCCGGCCTTCCTCAAGGCCACCGGGCTGGAGGCCACCGTGGCGCTGGCCAAGGGCCGCACCCGCTACCTGTGCACGCGCAACGCTGCCGAGCTGGAAGGCGACACCAGCCAGAACGCCATGTTCGAAGACGAGCAGGCGCTGTACGACCGCCCGCTCAGCCCGGTCGATGCGGATCTGGCCAAGCGGCTGGCCAAGGCCTATGCCGCACGCACCTGGAACGGTGACCTGGACGATGCCCCCGAACAGGTCTCGGTGCCGCTGCGCATGCGCATCACCACCCCGGCCTCCGGCTGCGCGGGACGCCGCTGCAGCTACGCCGCGCAATGCCCGGTGCTCAAGGCGCGTACCGATGTGCGCGAAGCGCAGATCGTGGTGACCAACCACGCCTTGCTGCTGTCCTCGTTGTCGCTGGGCGATGCCGAAAACGGCCAGCCGCTGATCGCCCCGCCATCGGACATGCTGCTGGTGCTCGACGAGGGCCACCACATCGCCGGCGTGGCGATCGACCAGGGCGCGGCCAACCTGCCGCTGGATGACATGGCCAGGCGCACCGGCCGCATGCAGATCCTGGTTGCCGCGGCGTATCGCGCGGTGGACAAGGACAGGATCGGCAACCTGCTGCCCAACGAGGCCATCGAGGTGGCCGCGCGCGTTTCCAAGTTGCTCAAGGCCTTCCATGCCGAGGTCGAGCGCGTCTGGAAGCCCGAGCCCGGCGAGCGCGATCCGTTATGGCGTGCGGCCAACGGCAAGTTGCCGCCGCAGTGGGGCCCTGCCATCGAAGAACTCGGCGAAGAAACCCGCGCGCTGTTCAATTGGGTGCACGCCGCGCACGGCGCGGTGGCCAAGGGCAAGCAGGACGATGCCGCACGCGAGCGCCTGCAGCGCAGCCTGGGGCTGGCGCTGGAAATGGCCGAGCAGCAACACAATCTGTGGAGTGGCTGGCGGCGCGAGGACAAGGAGGGCCAGCCGCCGATGGCACGCTGGATCACCCTCGCGCGCGATGGCGATCTGATCTGCCACTGCTCGCCGGTGTCGGCCGCGCAAGTGCTGCGCACGATGATCTGGAACGAGGTCGATTCGGTGGTGATGACCTCGGCCACGCTCACCGGCGGCGGCGACTTCCAGTCCTTCGCCATCGATAACGGTCTGCCCGATCACGCCGAAATGGCCTCGTTGGCCTCGCCGTTCGACCTGCCCAATCAGGCCGAATTGATCGTGCCCAATTTCCCGGTGACCCCGGACGACCGCGAAGGCCATCCCAAGGAAGTGGCCAGGTATCTGGTGCGCGAACTGGATTGGAACGCCAAGGGCAGCATCGTGCTGTTCACCTCGCGCTGGAAGATGGAAAAGGTGGCCGACCTGATGCCGTTGGCGCAGCGCAACCGCGTGCTGGTGCAGGGCGAAGGCAATAAGTCGCAACTGATCACCGAACACCTGCGCCGCATTGCCGCCGGCGAGGGCTCGGTGTTGTTCGGGCTCAATTCCTTTGGCGAAGGCCTGGATCTGCCGGGTGAAGCCTGCACGACCGTGGTCATCACCCAGGTGCCGTTTGCCGTGCCCACCGACCCGCAGACCTCCACCTTGAGCGAGTGGCTGGAAAGCCGCGGCCACAACGCCTTCAACCTGATCGCGATCCCGCATGCGCTGCGCACGCTTACACAGTTTGCCGGACGCCTGATCCGCAGCTCCAACGACCATGGCCGCGTCATCATCCTCGACTCGCGCCTGCTCACCCGCCGCTACGGAAAACGCATCATCGATGCCTTGCCGCCGTTCAAGCGGGTGATCGGGCGCTGACAGCGGTCGTTGCGCGTGCTCTGCAGCGACAAAGCGCGCAGCAGGTGAATAAGTCATCGGCTGCGCGCGCATCAACGATGCACTGCTGCAGTACCGCACCTGCCCGCCCGGCCTACTGGACCTGCGAGCGGAGCCATGAGCACTCGCTTTCATGCCCTGGCACTGTTCCTGACGCTCTTGACGCATGCAGGCAGTGGCATCGCCACGGTGCCGGACCGCTTGGTTGGAGAGTGGGCTGGGAGCGCCTTGCGGGTCGGACGCAGACGCGTTGGTGCTGCGCATTGCGGCTGGGCATATCACCTAACAATCCCCGAGACCAAGCGCACGCGGCCTGAGAATGTGTCGGAGCCGCGCCTGCTTCGTGAGCCGGCTGCAGTGAGGCATTGAACAACACTCCAGGCAATAGCGCTGCATCGCAGCATCAGTGCATCGCATTCGGCAGTTTCGTCATGCAATGCGAACGCCCATAGCGCAGCGCCTCCCAGGAAAGCGCTGTTATCTGCAACACGATGCCACATCCAAAGCGATGCTTATCACGCAACGCGGCCATCATCATGTTCGCCTATCGTAGCGATCAGAACTAACGACTTCTCACGCTACGGTCCGCTGGCCATGATTCAGCTCCCTCAACACGAGCTGACGCCATGCGCCCTGGATCCCTCATGGTGCTAGCCCTGCTAGCCCCCACGCTGATCGCCCCGCCGGTCTTTGCCCAATCCGTTCTGACCCGCGACAACGGCGCCAAGGTGGGTGATAACCAGAACTCGCAGACCGCGGGCGCCACCGGCCCGACCTTGCTGCAGGACGTGCAGCTGATCCAGAAACTGCAGCGTTTCGATCGCGAGCGCATCGCCGAGCGTGTGGTGCATGCGCGCGGCACCGGCGTCAAAGGCGAGTTCACCGCCACCGCCGATCTGTCCAGCCTGACCAAGGCCAAGGTGTTCAGCGCCGGCGAAAAGACCCCGGTGTTCGTGCGCTTTTCATCGGTGGTGCACGGCAACCACTCGCCGGAAACGCTGCGCGACCCGCATGGCTTTGCGACCAAGTTCTATACCAGCGAAGGCAACTGGGATCTGGTCGGCAACAACTTCCCCACCTTCTTCATCCGCGATGCGATCAAGTTCCCCGACATGGTCCACGCGTTCAAGCCGGACCCGCGCACCAATCTGGACGATGACTCGCGTCGCTTCGATTTCTTCTCGCACGTGCCAGAAGGCACGCGCACGCTGACCCTGCTGTACTCCAATGAAGGCACGCCCGCCGGCTACCGCTTCATGGACGGCAACGGCGTGCACGCCTACAAGCTGGTCAACGCGCAGGGTGAAGTGCACTACGTCAAGTTCCACTGGAAGACGCTGCAAGGCATCAAGAACCTCGATCCCAAGCAGGTCGCCGCGGTGCAGGCCAAGGATTACAGCCACCTGACCAACGACCTGGTCGGCGCAATCAAGAAGGGCGACTACCCGAAGTGGGACCTGTACGTGCAGGTGCTCAAGCCCGAAGATCTGGCCAAGTTCGACTTCGATCCGCTCGATGCGACCAAGATCTGGCCGGACGTGCCGGAGCAGAAGGTCGGCCAGATGGTGTTGAACAAGAACGTCGACAACTTCTTCCAGGAGACCGAGCAGGTCGCGATGGCGCCGGCCAACCTGGTGCCGGGCATCGAACCTTCGGAAGATCGCCTGTTGCAGGGCCGCATCTTCTCCTACGCCGACACTCAGCTGTATCGCATCGGTGCCAATGGCCTGAGCCTGCCGGTCAACCGCCCACGTGTGGCCGTCAACAACGGCAACCAGGACGGCCAGGGCAACATCGGCCAGACCACCAGCGGCGTGAATTACGAGCCGAGCCGCCTGGAGCCGCGTCCGCAGGACGCCGCGGCGCGCTACAGCGAATTGCCGCTGTCGGGCACCACCCAGCAGGCCAAGATCATCCGCGAGCAGAACTTCAAGCAGGCCGGTGAGTTGTATCGCTCCTACAGCAAGAAGGACCGCGCCGATCTGGTGCAGAGCTTCGGCGAGTCGTTGGCCAACACCGACACCGAAAGCAAGCACCTGATGCTGTCGTTCCTGTACAAGGCCGACCCGGAATACGGCACCGGTGTGACCCGTGTTGCCAAGGGCGACCTGGCCCGCGTCAAGCAGCTGGCCTCCAGCCTGCAGGACTGATCCACCCGACGGTATCGCGGCCTCCGCCGCGGTGCCGTCCTTCTTCAGGAGAGCGACATGCGCACTCTGATGTTGATCCTGCTGAGCGCGCTCTGCGCGTCCGCCATGGCCGCCTCGCCGACGGCCACGCCGGCAGCGGCACGCACCGCGGCAGCCAGCCCCGAGCAGATCAAGCTGCAACTGCGCGACTATTTCTTCGACGCCGCGCGCGAAGGTCGCCAGGACATGCTGGCCGAATTCATCCGCTCGCACTACGACCTCAACACCCGCGACGAAAAGGGCTACACCGCGCTGATCCTGGCCGCCTACCACGGCCAGCGCCCGGCGGTGGAGCAGCTGCTTGGCGCCGGCGCCGACCCTTGCGCGCAGGACAGGCGCGGCAACACCGCCCTGATGGGCGCCATCTTCAAGGGCGAGCTGGCGATCGCCAAGCGCCTGATGCAGGCCGATTGCGCGCCCGACCAGCGCAACAACGCCGGCCAGACTGCCGCCATGTATGCCGCGCTGTTCCAGCGCACCGACGTGCTCAAGGATCTGGCCGCCAAGGGCGCGGATCTCAGCCTCAAGGATGGGCAGGGCAACGACGTGACCAAGCTGCAACGCGGCGAGTTCGCTACCGCCCCGGCACGCTGAGCCGGCACCGCCGCGGCTATCGCATGGGCCTGCGTGTCTCGGCGCTGGCGTGCACGCGCAAATTGCAGGCAACGCCGCGGCGTATGTACCGGTCATCGTCGTTTGCTGGATGTCGCTCCCCCTGATGGGGCCTGGAACGCACTGGAGTTGGCTGCATCGAGCCGAAGCGACAACGCATCAAGCGTGGACAGCCGGCATCGGCAGGCCGCCTGCCGCGCTCAGGCAACAGGTTCTGCCGTGGCGGTATCGGGTGGACGATAACGCCTCGTCCAGCATGTGCGCCTGGGGATTTTGCAGTGCAACATCGCCTGTTTTAGCACTGTCGGTTTTCCGCCGCGCCTGCGTTGGAACTCTGGCGAATGTGGTGATTCCGCTGCCCGCAAGTCAGGGAATTTCCGACGCGCAAAGCCTTGTGCGCCAAGGCTTTGACAGAAAACTGAGCGTGCGCTGACTTGTGTTGGATCGGTCGAAAAAAAGCGTAGAAAACAGTTCAAGAACGGGTCGGGAACGCCGATGCTTCAGCCATCGCAGCCTGGAACCCCCACCATGAAGATCGATCCCTCCATCCCTTTCCTGATGTCGCTGCTGGCCATGGTGCTATGCACCGCAACCGCCGTCGTCGCGCTGGTGTTCGGCCAGGTGCATGTGCTGGCGACCTCGTGGAGCTTCTACGCGGTGATGGGGACTTCGCTGATCGTGCTGGCTGCCTCTTACCACGCCCTCGGCAAGCCGCTGAGCGCTGAAGAGCGTGTTGGTTTCCGTAATCCGTAATTGCACCTGGGTCCGGGGAGCGGGCGCGCGACGCGCCTATCCGAGCACCGGACGAAAGAAGCTGCGTTCGTAACTGATGATGCAACGCGTTCGCTGCGCATAGGCGAACGCCGCCAGGCATGCAGCGATGCGTCCCGATAGCGCGCGTACTCGGCGAGCGAGGGAAACGAAAACAGCGCCAGGGCGATGTTGTTCGCCCCTTCCGAGGGCAGGAAGTAGCCGTGATGTCGGCCGCCGAAGCGCGCCACCAGCGGAATCCACAAGCGAGCGTCATATTCGAATTCGGCCAGCTGATACGGGTCGATCACATGGCGCAGCGAACAGGTGATCATCCAACGCCTCCGGCAGACAGGGCGCCCCGGCATGCCATGCCGGCCTGCCGCAGATTCATCGACGCCCGTGTAAGCTGTTGATCCTGCTTCGCATTCCAATGGCTGCCTGGCGCGGCCGACCGTCAATGACCGCTGCTTCCGATCGTTACGCCGCCTCCCTGCGTCTGTCCGTCGCCCCGATGATGGACTGGACCGACCGCCACTGCCGGGTGTTCCACCGCCTGCTGGCGCCGTCGGCCCGCCTGTATACCGAAATGGTGCATGCCAATGCGGTGATCCAGGGCGATCGCGCCCGGTTGATGGGTTTCGATCCGGTGGAGCACCCGCTGGCGCTGCAGCTTGGTGGGAGCGAGCCGGCTCTGCTGGCGCGGGCTGCCGCCATCGCCCAGGACTGGGGCTACGACGAGATCAACCTCAATTGCGGCTGCCCGTCCGATCGGGTGCAGGCCGGCCGCTTCGGTGCCTGCCTCATGCGCGAGCCGGCACTGGTGGCCGACTGCGTCGCGGCCATGTGCGCTGCCACCGATCTGCCGATCACCGTCAAATGCCGGCTTGGCGTGGACGACGATGACGACTACGCGGTGTTCGCCAGCTTTGTCGATCAAGTGGTCGCCGCCGGTGCAGCGATGGTGGTGGTGCACGCCCGCAATGCCTGGCTTAAGGGCCTGTCGCCGAAGGAGAACCGCGAGGTTCCGCCGCTGCGCTACGACTGGGCCTATCGGCTCAAGCGCGAGCGCCCCGGGCTGCCGGTGGTGCTCAACGGCGGCATTGCGACCGTCGACGCTGCCCTGGCGCACCTGCAGCAGACCGACGGCGTCATGCTTGGGCGCGCCGCTTATCATGATCCGTATGTGCTGCATCAGCTGGATGCGGCCTTAAACCGGCGTCCGCCGCAGTCGCGTAAGTCGCTGCTGCGCGCGCTGCAGCCCTATGTGGACTGGCACCTGGCGCAGGGCCTGGCGTTGAAGCACATCACCCGGCACGTGCTGGGGCTGTTCCACGGCCAGCCCGGCGGGCGGGCTTTCCGGCAGGTGTTGAGCGAGGGTGCGCACCGCCCCGGAGCCGGCTGGGAGCTGGTTGAGCAGGCCTTGCAGCGCACCGATAGCCAGCCCTGGCGCGTCGTGGCCTGAGTGGCCCGGCACTTGCATAAGTTGAAACAGGTGGCCCGGAGGTTCCGGTTCGAACGGTTTCCCGGCTTGCCCGCGTGATGGGAACGTCTGTCGATGAGGGCGACATCCCCTGTCGATATTCATTTCACTGAATGGCGTTAACACGAAGCTAAAAAGTTCAGATCGGATTCACCCCCCAAAATCAAGAATTTGGCTCGATTTCGAGTTCCAGCTGCAGTGTGACGCGCGGCCGGTTTCACGAATTTTGAATGTTCCTGAACAACCCGCTAGGATCCCGGTGTGACCCATTTCCTCAGCCGCGCTCGCTCTGTTGCCCTGGTTGCCCTTTGGGCGGCCATGGTTGCGCCGTCGGCGTGGAGTCAGGGCTATCCCCCGATGGGGCAGGGTGGGCGCGAGGCAATGCCGGCATCGGCTCGCGGCGGCAGCCGCACCCTGTCGGACACCATCCGCCACGTGCAGCGGTCTACCGGTGGACAGATCCTTGGTGCAGAACGTGTGCCGTTCGACGGCGGTAATCTCAACCGGGTCAAGTACATGAAGGACGGTCGCGTGCACACCGTGTACGAGCCGGAGCAGACCCAGGATGCGCCACCGCGCAACCCGGCTGCGCCCGACCTGCCACCACGCGACGATAACCACTGAACGTAGATAGTCCCACGTTCAGTCACATAAATTCCCCGGCCGCCGGCCGATAACGTAACTAGGGAGAGTGCATGCGTATTCTTTTGGTCGAAGACGAAGCTCCGCTGCGCGAGACCCTTGCCGCGCGCCTGAAGCGTGAAGGCTTTGCTGTCGACGCTGCACAAGACGGCGAAGAAGGCCTCTACATGGGGCGCGAGGTGCCGTTCGACGTCGGCATCATCGACCTGGGCCTGCCCAAGATGTCGGGCATGGAACTGATCAAGGCGCTGCGTGACGAAGGCAAGAAATTCCCGGTGCTGATCCTGACCGCGCGTTCCAGCTGGCAGGACAAGGTCGAAGGCCTCAAGCAGGGTGCCGACGATTACCTGGTCAAGCCGTTCCATGTCGAGGAACTGCTGGCGCGCGTCAACGCGTTGCTGCGTCGTGCGGCGGGCTGGAGCAAGCCGACGCTGGAATGCGGGCCGGTGGCGCTGGATCTGGCGGCGCAGACGGTCAGCGTCAACGGCGCCAATGTCGATCTGACCAGCTATGAGTACAAGGTGCTGGAATACTTGATGATGCATGCCGGCGAACTGGTCTCCAAGGCCGACCTCACCGAGCATATCTATCAGCAGGATTTCGACCGTGACTCCAATGTGCTGGAGGTGTTCATCGGCCGCCTGCGCAAGAAGCTCGACCCTGATGGTGAGCTGAAGCCCATCGAGACCGTACGCGGTCGCGGCTACCGCTTCGCCATCCCGCGTACCGAAGGCTGAGGTCGCACGTCGGCAAGCAGGACGATTTCGTGCCGGGGCGCTCCAAATGGTACAAGCGCTGGCGCCCGCGCTCCTTGCAGGCGCGCCAGCTGCTGGCCGCCAGCCTTAGCCTGGTGGCCTTCCTGGCGCTGGCCGGTTATGCGCTGGATGTGGCGTTCGCCGATACCGCCGAGCGCAACCTTCGCGAGCGGCTGAAGAATTACGCCTCCGCCTACGCGGCCAATATCGATTTCGTTCGCGACGGCTCGCTGTATATCGGCGGACAGCCGCCGGATCCACGTTTCGATGTGCCCGGTGGCGGGTTGTATGTCGAAGTTGTGCGGCCGGATGAAAGCTGGACCTCGATGTCGGCCGAGGGGCCGAATATTCCGCATGGGCGCATGCTCGAGCCGCGGCAGGAAGAGTTCATCGGCCCGCTGGAGATGACCCAGATCGACGGCAGCGTGGGCCAGTTGTATCGCTATGGCCTGGGTGTGAGCTATGTCGAGCGTGAGCACGGTGGCGAGATTCCGTACACCATCTATGTGATGGAAGACGCCCGTTCGATGGGCGCGCAGCTGCGGGTGTTCCGTGGCGCGGTGTGGTTCTACCTGGGCAGTGCCGGCGTGGTGCTGCTGGTCCTGCAGGCCTTCATCCTGCAATGGAGCCTGCGCCCGCTGCGGCGGGTCATCAACGAGCTGACCAAGGTGCAGCGCGGCGAGATCCAGCGCATGAGCGAACAGCATCCGCGCGAGCTGGAGCCGTTGACCGACAGCATCAATGCCTTCATCGAGAGCGAGCGCGATAATCTGGAGCGCCAACGCAATACGCTGGCCGACCTGGCGCACAGCCTCAAGACGCCGATTGCGGTGCTGCGCACCCAGCTGGACAGCGGTGCCTCCGAGCGCGATCTGCACGAAGAGATGGACGTGCAACTGCGTCGCATGAACGACCTGGTGTCGTATCAGCTGGCGCGCGCGGCCTCCAGCGGCCACAAGCTGTTTGCCGCGCCGCTGCCGATCGAGCCGACCGCCGAAGAAATCGTCCGCGGCCTGGAGAAGGTCTATTCGGTCAAGGGCGTGCTGTGCGAGTTCGATATTTCGCCGGAGGCGCGTTTTCATGGCGAGCCGGGCGATCTGCAGGAGCTGCTCGGCAACCTGCTGGAGAACGGCTTCAAGTGGGCGCGCAGCCGCGTGCTGCTGACCGCCCAGCCTGGTCCCACCACCGGGAGCCGGCGTGCCGGCCTGATCCTGTCGGTGGAAGACGATGGCCCCGGCATCGCGCCGGAGGATGTCGCCAAGATCCTGCAGCGTGGCGTGCGGGGCGATGAGCGCGTGCAGGGCCACGGCATCGGCATGTCGATCGTGCAGGATTTGATCAAGGCCTATCGCGGCGAGCTGCAGGTGGTGCGTTCGCAGGAACTGGGCGGCGCCCGCTTCGATGTGACCCTGCCGCCGGGACTGTGACGCCCGGTCTGGGCCGATGAACTCTTCGGCAATGGCGGTCGACGCTCCGACAACCGTTTAACGCCTCGCGCGTTGGCACGACCATACTGGTCCGGTTGCAGGCAGTTGCATGGAGAGCCGCATGTTCAAGCGTGTTGTACAGGCACCTGGCGTGGACGCGCGCTGCGCGGGCATGCGCCGACGACGCTGGCGCATGCCGGTGCTGGTTGCCGGCTGCGCCTGCGCCATCATCGGCCACGCTGCCGAAACACCACTGACGGCAACGCAGACGCGTTGGCTGCAGCGCGCCACCTACGGTGTGGACGGCGAGAGCGCAACCCGGTTGCGGCGGCTCGGCCCCAAGCGCTACGCCACATTGCTGCTGCAGCCCAGCGACGATGCCGTTCTGCCGGCACCCATCCGCACGCAGCTGCAGCAGTTCGATGCGCTGCATACGCCCCTGGCGACCCTGCTGACCCGGTACGAGGCCGACAAGATCCGCCTGCAGGGCATGCCCGATGGCGACGAAAAGGCCGCCCTGCGCAAGGACTGGCAGGCGCGTGGCGGGCAGATGCTCACCCAGGCGCGTCAGGCCCAGCTGTTGCGGGCGGTGTACGCGCCGGATCAACTGCGCGAACAACTGGTGTGGTTCTGGCTCAATCACTTCAGCGTGTATGCCGACAAGGGACGGGTGAAGTGGATGGCGGCCGATTACATGGAGAACGCGATCCGCCCCAACGCCACCGGCAAGTTTGCCGATCTGGTGATGGCCACGCTGGAAAGCCCGGCAATGCTGGAATATCTGGACAATGCCAAGAACGCCAAGGACAAGGTCAACGAGAACTACGCGCGCGAGCTGATGGAGCTGCACACGCTGGGCGTACATGGCGGCTACAGCCAGCGGGATGTGCAGCAGCTGGCCTTGATCCTCACCGGTGCTGGCCTGGTGCCGGTCAAGGCAGAGGGCGTGCCGCCGCTGCCGGCGACCACGCCTGGTCGGCCACCAGTGGTGCGCAAGGGATTGTTCGAGTTCAATCCGGCGCGCCATCAGCCCGGCGACAAGCTACTGCTGGGCCAGCGCATTGCCGGTGGCGGACTGGAGGAGATCGAACAGGCGGTGCACCTGCTGGTGCGCCAGCCGGCCTGCGCGCATTTCGTGTCGCAGCGCCTGGCCGAGTATTTCGTCAGCGACACGCCACCGCCTGCATTAGTTGCGCGCATGGCCAGCACGTTCCAGCGCAGCGATGGCGATATCGCCAAGGTCATGCAGACCATGCTGGCGTCTGCGGAATTTGCACAGGCGCAACCGCGCAAGTTCAAGGACCCGAACCGCTTCGTGGTGTCGGCGATGCGGCTGGCCTACGAGGACCAGCCGGTGATCAATGCCGCCCCGATGGCCAGCTGGGTGCAGCAACTGGGCGAGCCGTTGTTCGGCCGCATCACCCCGGATGGATGGTCGCTGCAATCGCAGGCCTGGACCAGCTCTGGACAACTGGCACGCCGGTTCGAGGTGGCGCGTTCGCTGGGCAGCGGGCCCAAGCAATTGTTCCGGCGCGAGGGCGATACCGACACGCCGATTCCCGCACTGACGCAGATCGATACGCGTGCGTCGTATCGCTGGTTGGCACCGTCGTTGTCGGCGGGGACGCGTCAGGCGCTGGAGCAGGCGCGCTCGCCGGCGGAGTGGAATGGCTTCCTGTTGTCGTCGCCGGATTTCAACTATCGCTGATTCACCGCATGCGGTGTGGGCATCGCCGCAGGAGAACCTTCATGCAACGTCGCCACTTTTTGCTTGCCTCTGCCGCTGCCGCAAGCCTGCCGTGGACCGGCCGCCTGTTTGCCGCCCCGCGCGACAGTGCCCGCTTGCTGGTGGTGTTCCTGCGTGGCGGCTACGACAGCAATAACCTGCTGGTGCCGCATGCCAGCGATTTCTATTACCAGTCGCGGCCCACGCTGGCGATCGCGCGGCCGGATCCTGCAAATCCCGGTAGCGCCATCGCGCTGGATACGCAGTGGGGTCTGAATCCGGTGATGCGCGATGCGCTGCTGCCGCTGTGGCAGCGCCGGCAACTGGCGTTCGTGCCGTTCGCCGGCACCGACGACACCTCGCGCAGCCATTTCGAAACCCAGGACGATATCGAATCCGGCCAGGCCGGCAAGCATCGTGATTACCGTTCCGGTTTCATGGCGCGCCTGGCGGGTGTGCTCAGTGGCGTACCGGCGATTGCCTTCACCGATTCGCTGCCGCTGACCTTCCAGGGCGGCAGCGATCTGCCCAACGTGTCGTTGAGGGGCATCGGCAAGGGCGGACTGGACGCGCGCCAGGCGCAGATCCTGTCGCAGATGTACGACAGCACGCCGCTGGCGGCCGCGGCGCGCGAAGGCCTGGCGTTGCGCCAGCAGGTCACCGCGCAGCTGCGCGAGGAGATGGAGCAGGCCGGGCGCGGTGCCGCCAGTGCGCGCACGTTTGCCGATGAAACCCGGCGCATGGCGACCTTGATGCGCGAGCGGTATCGCCTGGGTTTCGTCGATGTCGGCGGCTGGGATACGCATGCCAACCAGGGCAGTGTCGCAGGCGGTCTGGCCAACAATCTGCGCAACCTGGGCGAAGGGTTGGCCGCGTACGCCGATGCCCTGGGCCCGGCCTGGAACGACACCGTGGTGGTGGTGATTTCCGAGTTCGGCCGCACCTTCCGCGAGAACGGCAGCAAGGGTACCGATCATGGTCATGGCACCACCTACTGGGTGTTGGGCGGCGGCGTGCACGGCGGGCGCATCGCGGGCGAACAGGTTGCAGTGGAGCAGGCCCAGCTGCTGCAGAATCGCGATTATCCGGTGCTGACCAATTACCGCAGCCTGTTCGGCGGCGTGCTGCAGCGGCTATGGGGGCTCTCGCCGACGCAGCTGGAACGTGTGTTCCCGGGCGCGGCACCACGGGATCTTGGCCTGGTGTAGGGGCGCCGATCGCCGCTGGCAGGACCGTTGATCGCGCAGGGCGTTGAAATCGGCATGCATCGCGCACTGGGGTAGCCCCCATCTTCCAGATCGGCCCCGGATGAACAACCTACTGAGAGATCACAGCTAGCGGTGACGCGAACGGCGATGGCCCATACACGCCGACCAGATGTGCGGCCACGGCCGGCATCAGGCGTTCCAGCACCTGCGGCGCGGAGAAGTGGTATTCGCTGACGACCGCGAAGAATTCCTCCGGCGCTTCGGCAGCGTACGGGTCGATCTCGGTGTCGTCGCCGGCATCCACACGTTGGCAGAACGCATCGAAGGCCTGCTGGAAATCGCGTGCCCAACGGCGCTGCAGCTCGCGCGGCAGTGGCGGCGTACCATCGAGCGCGCCATCCAGGGCATCGAGCTTGTGCGCCATCTCATGCACGATCACGTTGAACCCGGCGCACGGATCGTGCAGGTCTGCCTGCACGTCGGCCCAGCTGACGATCAGCGGGCCCTGTTCCCAGGCCTCTCCGATCAAGGCGTCGTCCCAGGCATGCATCACGCCGGCCGCATCCATGTGGGTGCGCTGAACGCGGAAGGCATCGGGATAGACGATCAGCTGCGACCAGCCACGCCACCCGGCGGCCCCGAACTTCAGCAGCGGCAGGCAGCAGGTGGCTGCCAGCAACACCTGATCGCGGGGCTGCAGCTGCAGGCCATCGACCGGCGAAATGGTTTTCTGATGCAGGAACTGCGCGGACAGTGCACGCAGGCGTTGCCGACGCAGCGGATCCAGTGCGGCCACCCAGGCGCACTCGGTACAGACCGGATGCCACAACGCGTCGGGAATCTCCAGCGGCGGCCGGCGCAACCAGCGCATCACCCACTGGATCAGCGGAACATGCCCGGCAGGAAGCTGTGCCAGCGCGGCATCATGCGCATGCGCGGAAACAGGCCGTCGCCATCGCTGCCACCACCGCCGGTGGCAGGTGCGGGCTTGTGCTGTGGCGGCGTGCGTGCCGGTGTGGCCGGTTCGCCGTTGGGAGTCCTGCCACGTGCGACAGAGTTGGAACTGACGCAGCTGTCATGATCGCCGTCGGTCAACTGGTCCGATGCCAGTGCGGCAAGCGGAGCCAACAACAGAAGCAGGCAAACCGTGAGTCGGCGCATCGTCCACATCCAGGGCAAGCGGCGTGAGTCGCCGATCATAACGCGGTTTTCACTCCCTCACGCAAGCCGCGCTGGGCGGCCGGGAAGCCATGGCGCATACTTTCGCGCATCGATTTGGGAACCGTTGCCGTGGATGACCGCGCGTTGCTGGCCAAACTTGCGAGCGGCCGGCTGTCCGGCGATGCGCTGGCGCGTGATGCGGGCTTGACCCGCGCCGCGGTGTGGAAGCGCATTCAGAATTTGCGCGCCGCAGGCGTGGCGATCGAAGGACGCGCTGGCGATGGCTACCGGCTGGCTGCACCGCTGGACCTGCTGGACCCCGTGCGCATCCGTGCCGCCATGATCGCTGACGCCGCCGCCGGGCTGGCGGCGCTGGAGGTGGCCTGGACGCTGGAATCCACCAATACCAGCCTGTTGGCGCGTGCGGTACCGGAGCGCGGCGTGGAGGTGTTGCTGGCCGAGCGCCAGACCGGCGGGCGCGGTCGCCGCGGCCGGCAGTGGACCTCGCCGCTGGGCGCGCATATCTACCTGTCGGCCTCGCGCCGGTTCAGCGGCGGGCTGGGGCAGCTGGCCGGGTTGAGCCTGGCGGTTGGCGTGGCGGTTGCCGAGGCCTTGCGCGGCTGCGGGTTCGCCGATGTCGGCCTGAAGTGGCCCAACGACCTGCTGGCGCGCGAGCGCAAGCTGGGCGGGCTGCTGATCGAAGGCGGCGGGGAGATGGCGGGCAACGCGCGCGCCGTGATCGGCCTGGGTTTGAACGTGCATATGCCGCCATCGGCCGCGGCCACCATCGACCAACCGTGGGTGGACCTGGATACCCTGGCCGGCCGCGCAGTGACGCGCGATACCGTGGTGGTTGCGGTGCTGTCGGCGTTGTTGCCGGCGTTGGACCTGTTCGAAGCACAGGGGCTGGCTGCATTCCTGACCCGTTATGCGGCGCTGGATGTGTTGCGCGGCCGCACAGTGCAGGTGGAAGAGGCCGGCAGCCTGCATCGCGGCGTCGCCCTGGGCCTGGCCGCCGACGGCGCCTTGCGGGTGCAGATGGGCGAGACCGAACGGCTGTTCCACTCCGGAGAAGTCAGCGTGAGACCTGCATGAGCGAGTGGTTGTTCGACCTGGGGAATTCGCGGTTCAAGTACGCGCCGCTGCACGGCAACCGCGCAGGCGAGGTGCAGGCCTGGGCACATGGCGCCGAAGCGATGGATGCGGCCGCGCTGGCGGCGCTGCCATCCGGGCGCGTTGCCTACGTGGCCAGCGTGGCGGCGCCGGCATTGACGCAGCGCATGATCGGCTGCCTGCAGGAGCGTTTCGCGCAGGTGCGCATCGCACGTACCGTGGCCGACTGCGCCGGCATCCGCATCGCCTACGCCGACCCCAGCCGGTTTGGCGTGGATCGGTTTCTGGCCTTGCTGGGTGCGCGGGGCGATGCACCGGTGCTGGTGGCCGGGGTGGGCACGGCACTGACCATCGATGTGCTCGGTGCCGACGGCCAGCACCATGGTGGGCGCATCGCCGCCTCGCCCACCACCATGCGCGAGGCGCTGCATGCGCGCGCGGTGCAGCTGCCGGCCAGCGGCGGCGACTATGTGGAGCTGGCCAACGACACCGACGATGCCTTGACCTCCGGCTGCGACGGCGCCGCGGTGGCGTTGATCGAGCGCAGCCTGCATCACGCACAACGCAGCCTGGGCGTGCCGGTGCGACTCCTGGCGCATGGCGGTGGCGCGCCGCCGTTGCTGCCGTTGTTGCCCGATGCCAGCTTCCGCGCCGCACTGGTGCTGGACGGCCTGGCGACCTGGGCGACCGATGCGTCCTGCGCTTAGAATCCGGGCATGTACGTACGCGCGCTCATCGTTGTGCTGATCGTCCTCAATACCGGCGTGGCGTTGTGGTGGGCGATGCAGCCGCCGCCGGCACTGCCGGCCGCACCGCCGCAGCCAACCGGCGTGGCGCGGCTGGAGGTGTTGCCGATGCTGGCGACCGGGGTATCGCGGCCGTCGCTGGTCACCGCAGCGCAACCGGAGGCTGGCGCCATGCCGGCTTCCAGCACGCCGGCGCCCGCGACGGCTGCAGCGGGTACAGCTGTAGCCAACGCTGCCAACCCAGGCGCCGTGACGGCTCCCCCGCCGGCCGGGACGCCGGCGCTGCCCGTGCGCGATGCTTCGTCGATCGACGCGGCCACCGCCGCGGCCACCCCGGCATCGGCGGTTCCAGCACCACCGGCTGCGCCCGAGCGCTGCGCCAGTCTCGGACCCTACACGGCACGCAGCGACGCCGATGCCGCGCTGACGCGGCTGCAGGGGCAGGTGCGTCGCGCCAGCGTGCGCGAAGACACCGACGCCGGCGTCAGCACCTTTCGGGTGATGCTGCCCAACGTGGGCGACCGCGCGGCGGCGCAGGCGCTGGTCAAGCGGATTGCGGCCGCCGGCATCGGCGACTATTACGTGATCGCCCAAGGCGAGGGCAATACCGTTGCACTGGGGCAGTACCAGAGCCGCGAGCGCGCCGAGCGGCGCCAGGCGAGCCTGGTGAGCGCAGGGTTTCCGGCGCAGCTGGTGCCCAGCGGCAGCGGTCAGTCGCGCTGGTGGATCGATGTGCGCAGCACGGTGGCGGCTGCGACATTGCAGGGCGCCGCAGGTGCAGCGCGCCAGCGGTCGCTAGAGTGCGCCGCGCTGCGCTAGAATGCGCACCGGCGCGCACCGCGCCTGCCTTTGCCGGCATAGCTCAGTTGGTAGAGCAACCGCCTTGTAAGCGGTAGGTCCCCAGTTCGAATCCGGGTGCCGGCACCACGAAGGTCTTTGCGCAACACCCCCGCAAAGCCCCAATCGCCCGGAAATGCCCATGCGGCAAGGGGTTCAGCTGGTCGGTGTAAAACGTGGGCGCCCGGTATCGCAACGGTTTGGCCCTACCCGCTCCCCAGAAATTCCCCATACGATGCGGGCATGGCCAGCATCCAGCGAAACGGAAACAAATACCGAGTGCAGGTGTACGTCGACGGCGTGCGCGACTCTACGACCAAGGCAACGCGCCAGGAGGCCGCCCAGTGGGCGCTGGAGCGCGAGGCAGAGCTGCGCGGCACGAAGCTGCCGGACAAGACCTTCGACGCCGCTCTACGCCGCTACGAGGAGGAGGTGGCTCCCGAACGGGGGGGGGGCGCGGTGGGAGCTTGTGCGGGTCAAGTCACTGCGACGGGAGCCGATCGCCCTGCGTCGTCTTGCTGCACTGGGGCCGGATGACTTCGCAACGTGGCGGGACAGCCGGCTGGCGAAGGTGAAGCCAGGCACTGTGGCCAGGGAAATGAACCTGCTGCGCGCCGTGCTCGAGGTGGCCAGGCGCGATTGGCGGTGGATCCGGGAAAACCCGATGCGGGATGTGCGCTGGCCCAAGACACCAAAGGGTAGGGCGCGGCGCATCTCCAACGAGGAAGTGGAGATGCTGGCGCGCGCATTTGGGGTCTGGGACAAGCTGCAGGCGGAGACGGCAACGCGGTCTGGGGAAATCCTGGGTCTGACTTGGCCGAACATCCACCTCGACGCGCAGTATGTCCACCTGCCGAAGACGAAGAATGGCGACGCCCGGGACGTTCCCCTATCGCGGCGCGCGTGCGAGATCCTGCGCGCTGCCGCTGGGATTTGGGCCGGTCTTCCAGCTTGATGACGCGACCCGAGACGTACTGTGGCGCCGCGTGCGCGATACCACGAAGCACCGGGACATCCACTTTCACGACAGCCGGGCCGAGGCGATATGGCGCCTCTCCAAGAAGCTGGATGTGCTGCAACTGGCCCGGGTCATTGGTCATCGCGACCTCAAATCGCTGATGATTTACTACAACGAGCCAGCGTCTTCGCTGGCTCGGCAGCTCGGTTGATTCGGCGTTCGTCCTCCGCCCAACGGTCAACCTCAGACTTCTTCCATTTCTTCTCGTTGCCGATCACCAGCGCAGCAGGGAAGCTCTGCCGGCATGAGACCCGCTCGAGGAACCCGCGCCGATTTGGCTGGCCGGCATTCGGTTTGCCGTCTGGCACGATCAAGCCAAGGTACACCGCGCAGGCGTCCGCATTGAGCCAGCGATCGCCCTCGATCAGTGCCGCGAGTGCGGCTAGGGTGCTGTCCTTGCCTGCAGCATCAATCGACATCGACCACCTCCCACTCCGCACGCGTCAGCTTCCGGTGCATGCCGCTAACCGTTTCAGTGCCCAGGCCGGGCGCGGTGGCCACAAGCACATCGGCATCATTGCGACGCACCTGCACGTCGATAGACCGATAGCCAATCTCTGCGCACGAGAATCGATAGGCGCCAGGCACAGACGGCATCCAAGCGCGCGCGCTGTTTAGGGCAACGCTGATCAAGTAGTCGCAACGGCCAGCGAACTGGCCGATCCGGCTCATGACGCACTTGGATCTACGATCAGCCGTCCTTCCATGCCCGTTTCCGGGCGCTGNGGCAACGCTGATCAAGTAGTCGCAACGGCCAGCGAACTGGCCGATCCGGCTCATGACGCACTTGGATCTACGATCAGCCGTCCTTCCATGCCCGTTTCCGGGCGCTGCGGGCCGCTTTTGCGGCCCCGCAGGCGCAACTATCCCGCCAAACGCACCCGCGCCAGGTACAGGTTCGCCAGGCCCAGGGCCACGAAGCAGCGGTTCGCGTTCTTGTCCAGCCCGCGATAACGCACCTTGGCAAAGCCCCACAGCCGCTTCACCACCGCGAACACGTGCTCGACACGGGCACGGATCTTCGACTTGTTGCGGTTCCGCTGGCGCTGCACCTCATTCACTTCGCCACGCTTGCGAACCCGCTGGTTGGTGAAGTCCCGGGCGTGCGGTGCATGCGTGCCGATCAGCGCCTTCTGGCTGGCGTAGGCGCTGTCTCCATAGACCCGGCGTTCCTCCCCGTGCAGCAGGTCTCCCAGCAGGTGCTTGTCATGCACATTGGCCGCCGTCACCGCCGCGCTATGCACCAGGCCGTTACGACTATCCACGCCGATGTGCAGCTTCATCCCGAAGTACCACTGCTGCCCCTTGCGGGTCTGATGCATGTCCGGATCGCGGGCCTTGTCCGCATTCTTCGTCGAACTGGGCGCGCCGATGATAGTCGCATCCACGATGGTGCCCGTGCCCACCTTCAGGCCACGTGCTTCCAATTCCCGGTTCACTTGCAAGAACAGCTCCGCCCCCAGCTCGTGCGTCTCCAGAAGGCGACGAAACTTCAGCAGTGTCGTCGCGTCCGGAACCCGCTCGCGGCCCAGGTCGATCCCCACGAACCGCCGCAGCGCCGTGCTGTCCAGTAGCGCTTCCTCGCAGGCCTCATCGGCCAGATTGAACCAGTGCTGCACCAAATACATCCGCAGCATCCGTTCCAGGCCGACCGGCGGCCGGCCATTGCCTGCCTTCGGATAGTACGGCTCGATCACCGCGCACAGTGCCGACCACGGCACGATCTGCTCCATCGTCGACAGGAACACATCCCGGCGCGTCGGCCGACGATGCTGCTCGAATCCACTGCCCTGATCGGCCGCCATCGCCAATGTCTGCTGTTTCATCGGTCGTTCCGATTTGAAGGAAGGGGCATATTTTCTCCGATAGGGACCGACTTGATCAGCGTTGCCTTANCCTGATCGGCCGCCATCGCCAATGTCTGCTGTTTCATCGGTCGTTCCGATTTGAAGGAAGGGGCATATTTTCTCCGATAGGGACCGACTTGATCAGCGTTGCCTTAGACGGTGGCGCCGCAGAGCGGTGACGCATGACCTCTGCTCCCCAGCACGACCAGACCATCACTGGGCCAAGCATGCCACAACCGAAGTCACGTGGCTTGCCAAGGGAGCGTTGCCGCGCAGAGCAACCGAAGCCAAAGGCACTGAGCGCAGCGCAGCGGTAACGCTACAAGGCGAGGTAACAAGCAGACCGATCACCGCTGACGCAAAGACCGCGCACCGGAGCCGGCCGGGTACACCACCAAGGCGTTGCCGAAGACAGAAGCCACCAACGATGCCAAGCGCTACCGCCTAACACCTGAGTTAAGCCGCGCCGCGAAGCGGCGTCGGCTTGGACGAATAGTTAGGCGCCACTCGGAAGACCCCCAACTCCAGTTGATTGGAGCAGGCGTTCGCCATCTTCTGGCGCCAGTGATCGAGCAATATCTACAACGCGCAGGCGAAAAAGCCTGCTGAACTCGCCCAAGACCCAGTGGTAAGCGATCGTGTGGCAGTGCATGTCATCGTCAGTGACCTGAATGTCATAGTAGTTCTTGGGATGGGTCAAGCGGTTGCGCGCCTCCTTTGCGAGAAGAAAGTCCGCGAAATTCTCGCCCCCGGTTGCGAGCTTGAATTCAGTGAGGCCCCAGACCTTAGCTGCGAGGCGGAACGTTCTCTTGAGGTTGGCGTCAAGCGGTAACAGCTTGTCGGAACGTCGGTCACCAACCAAGTGCAGCGCGCCAAGCGTCTCTTGTTCTTTTTCGGTCAGTTCCGGATTAAAGAGTCCCGTCCTGATGTTTGAGCGGATCTCGACTTTGATCGTTTCCACGCAGGCTTCTATGAACGAGAAGACCGCCCGCACCACAGAACGCCGCAGGTATTGCGATTGCCGGTCATTCCCTAGTGCCTCATAGGCGCGCCCAACATCTGCCTGAAGTTCTTCGAGAAGATCGTGAGTTCGAATGAACCCCTCGCCTTTGTCGATCCTCGGAAAGCTGGGCATGGCGCCTAACGCCTGAATTAAGCCGACCCGCGAAGCGGGTTCGGCTTGAATGAGTTGTTAGGCGGCACCCGGCTATTGCCGAAGCACGCCGCTAACTTTGCCGTGCTCCGTGCTGCCGAACAGGCCATAAGAGACATGAGACCCCTTGAAGTTTGAGCCAGAAACATTGCCTATGAGAACAGTGTAGGCATCGCACAGCTCGGTGGATAGCAGGATCTCGAGCTTGCCAGATTGGTACTGATAAGCCGGCCGGGATACCTGCCCCCGCGGCGCAGAGAGCGGCTGTGCCTGGAACCAGTTGCCGGAAATGCAGGTGTCGGCGGGTGTGTCCGTGAGAGCAAAGCTAAACGATTGCGTCTGGCTCTTGTCGGTGACTACAAGATCCCAGATACCCGTCACCGCGTTTGGCGCAGACGCTTGTGTAGGGCTTATCCGGCCAAAAGACGCGCAGCCAGCCATGAAAAGGATTGAAAGAGTAGCCGCTGCGAGAACTCTCATTTCCACCCAACACTGGAATTAAGCCGACCCGCAAAGCGGGTTCGGCTTGAATGAATTGTTAGGTAGCGTACTGTGGTGATGCACTGCCTACACCTTGAAGATCAAATCTTGGAAGTCTTGAAGCGCGTATGGGCCGCTGCGACAATGTCTCCTTGGCGGTAACTTGCGAGGGAACGATCCAATGTTGCCGAAAGGCCGCGTTTCTGGTCAGCGCCAGGAAAATCTGTCTCAACGAGCGAGATGGCCTGCCTGAGCTCATCAAAGGCGCGGTCGAGGCTCATCTACTGGTCGGAAGGAAGATAGTCCCGCTTAGGGAATTGATCTGGTGCGCACAAGACAACGTATCCGATGAAATCGTAGAGGCCATCAATGCTTTGGATGCGACGTGCTGTCATTAGCTGCCTAAAGGATGGTCTGATCAACGCAGCCGGAAAACGAAACACGCCACATCCGCCGCGCTGAGGGCGCTCAAACCCCCGGTTTTTTGCCGTTTTCGGCACGTTTTCGGGGTATTGCNCCCCTTATCTCTTGGCGATCTGCCAGATTAGGCGTCGAGAGGCGGCGTGGTCGACCGATAACCCATAGGTCTGAGCGACCGCGGGAGAGCGAGGTCGCCACGCCGCAATCTCCTGGCAAACGCCCGAACAGTTGCTCGAGTAGGCGCTCGTAACGATAAGGCTGGGCTGCCCAGGAGAGCTCTCGACCCGTCGAGCATAGCGGAGTTGATCATGAACGAGAGTGTCGGAATCGATGTCTGCAGGCAGTGGTTGGACGTGCATGTGCATGGCTTGCAGCAGGCGCGGCGATTTGCCAATCAGGCCACGGGCCTGCGTCAGTTGCGTGACTGGCTGGCGCCGCTGACGTTGTACCAAGTGGTGGTGGAAGCAACCGGGGGTGCTGAGCAATTGGCGCTGGACACGCTGCATGCTGCCGGCCTGCCGATGGTGCGGATCAATCCGCGCCAGGCGCGCGATTTTGCCAAGGCCACCGGTCAGCTGGCCAAGACCGATCGGCTGGATGCGCGTGCGTTGGCACACATGGCGGCGGTACTGCCGCTGACACGCTATCAGCCGTTGGAGGACTGGCGCCGGCAACTGCGCGCCTATCAGCAGCGGCGGATGCAGGTGGTGACCGTCGTGCAGCAGCAGCGCCAGCAGCTGTCTACGCTTACCGATGCCTGGCTCAAGCGGCAGGCGCACAGCGCAGTGCGGCAGTTGCAGCAGCAGGTGGCGCAGCTGGACGCACGCATCGCCCAGCAATTGGCCGCGCGTGCAGAGTTGCAGGTGCTGCGTCAGGTCAAAGGTGTCGGCCCGGTGCTGCTGGCGAGCCTGGCGGCACAGCTGCCGGAACTGGGCCAGCTGAGCGGCAAGGCCATTGCCAAGCTGGTCGGGGTCGCACCGCTGGCGCGCGACAGCGGCGCGATGCGTGGGGTGCGGCGCATCTGGGGCGGGCGGGCCGGCATCGGCCAGGTGCTGTACATGGCCACCCTGGTGGCCGTGCGCTTCAACCCGCCACTGCGCGATTTTTATCAACGGCTGCGTGACAAGGGCAAGGCCGGCAAAGTGGCCCTGGTGGCGGCCATACGCAAGTTGCTGGTCATCCTCAACGCCAAAATGCGGGATCAACTGGCGGCTGCCGCCGCCAGTTGATCAAGACAGTTGCTCTCCCG
>NZ_CM002139.1:4969516-5063109 GCF_000454545.1 Xanthomonas cassavae CFBP 4642 | reverse complement strand
CGGCTCTGGGCATGGTGTGGATTGCATCATGGCCGTGGCAAGTCGTGGCAGCATCTCGCGCAAGCGGAATCGACGATTAAAACGATAGGCCGCTTCTCCCAGGTAACGCCTTGCGTATTTGCCTTGCGCGATGGCGTGATACACGCCACTGATGGCGCGTTTGAGATTGCCCAGCACCACGTTGAGCCAACGTGCACCGGCCGTTTCGGTCGCGGCACGACCACCGCCAGTGTCCAGCGTGGTGTGCGCGTGGCCGGCGTCTTCTAGCCGGCGGAAGCAGGCCAGCCCATCGGTGTAGACCTCGCATTCGGGCGCCAAGCGACGGGCAATCCAGTCCTGCAGCGAGGTGTTGTCGAAGCTGCGCACCGGCTCGATCACCACAAAGCGCGGCGCGGTGAAGGTGGCATCGGTCTGCACCGCAATCAGGAACGCTTGTTTGTTCTCCGATCCGCGTCCGGCCTTGCCACCGTTACGCTCGCCGCCGAGATAGGCATCGTCGATCTGCACGAAACCCGCCAGTTTCCGCATGGATTCGCGCTCGGCCATAACCTGCATGATCTTGTGTTTCATCCGCCAGGCCGTCTTGTAGTTGACGCCCAGATGCCGCATCAACTCCAGCGCGGCCATGTTGGT
The DNA here is from genome assembly GCF_000454545.1 of Xanthomonas cassavae CFBP 4642. Classification (NCBI taxonomy): domain Bacteria; kingdom Pseudomonadati; phylum Pseudomonadota; class Gammaproteobacteria; order Lysobacterales; family Lysobacteraceae; genus Xanthomonas; species Xanthomonas cassavae. The sequence continues at coordinate 5,062,476 of NZ_CM002139.1, read as the reverse complement.
TTTGGTCGAGGTCAGCAGGTGCAACGCCAGCATCCAGGTGCGCAGCGGCAGCTTGGTGCCTTCGAACATCGTGCCTGCAATCAGGCTGGTCTGATGCCGGCACGCGCTGCATTGGTAGTAGATCGCAGCACCCCGCTTGAAACGCGAGCGCACGCGTCCGGCACAAACAGGGCAACGAAAGCCTTGCGGCCAGCGCCACTTGTAAAGCGCGCGATAGCACTTGGCTTCGGTGCCGTAGGACGCGAAGAACTCAGGCATCGACAATCCCGCTTGGAACTGCACGGCATTGATACTCATCACGCCACCTCGTTGGCTTCAGGTGACAGCAGCATCCACCCAGCGCGGCGCAGATCCTGCGACAGGCGGCTGATGGTCAGGGCTAATCAGGNACGGCATTGATACTCATCACGCCACCTCGTTGGCTTCAGGTGACAGCAGCATCCACCCAGCGCGGCGCAGATCCTGCGACAGGCGGCTGATGGTCAGGGCTAATCAGGTGAACTGTTGATCAATTGTGGCAGATCAGGATGGGTTGTTCAGAGCTTCCATAATGATGGAATATTGCTTACAGCTTGTAGAAGCAGCAAAAAGTAAATCGAGATAAGGGTGGCAGCGATTACCGCAGTTGCTCGCGTCATACCCAGGCTATGACGAAGGACGTCGCTCTGTCATGTCGCCAGGCACCGAGGCCTGCAGCAATACATCGTTCAATTGCTCAGCCAGCATATCGAAGCAGAATGCCAACGCATCCAATGGTATGGGAGGCTCATTGCTGCCTGAGGTACTGGACACGCAGCGGGGGCGTGCCAGCGCAGCGAGAAAGCGTAGATGATCGCGCGTCTGCAGCAACCGAAGCTGCGCGTCTTCCGGCAGCAGGTAATACCCGAACAGAGACTGGTCCATGCTCGACTCTCCGGACAGGCTCCCGCCGCACGATGCGGCGGGATGCCGGGAGGTTAGCAACCGCAGACAGACGGCGGGCTTATTTCCCTTGCGGGTGTTGTATTCGCCGCCCTCCCGGCGCGGAGACGCCGAGCGTGTGCCCAAGAATCGGGCACAAAAAACCACCGCTTGACGGGGGTGGCACCGCTGTCTACGGAGTTGCTACGCTCCAGCGCCGAGTGTGCTGCGCAGGCACAGCAGAGTCAAGGCAACGCGATCGTTACGCAAGCGCTTGCACGGTAGGTGCCGCGTTGCGTGCATTCATGCAGAGCAGGGTGCGTGGCTCAGGTGATACGCTTGTCGAATGCAGCATGCTCCTGTCGCGCGGTGTGTGGGTTCCGCGCCGTCGTTCATCACCAAGGTGATGCCGCATCTTCCCCATACGGATAAATCGTCGCGATCTTTCCTTGCTCATCGTGCTGCAGCGGCGTCATCTTGATGCTGCGCAGATGCGTCTGGCCCTGCGACAGGCTGGCATCGTGGTAGAACAGGTACCACTGCCCATCGACGTTGCAGATGGAGTGATGGGTGGTCCAGCCGATCACCGGTGCGAGCAGTACGCCCTGATAGGTGAACGGGCCGTAGGGCGCGTCGCCGGTGGCGTAGCAGATCAGGTGGGTGTCGCCGGTGGAATACGACAGGTAATAGCGGCCGGCGTGGTGGTGGACCCAGGGGCCTTCGAAGAAGCGGCGGGCGTGGTCGTCGGCGCGTAGCGGGGTGCCGTGTTCGTCGAGGATCACTACCTCGCGCGTGGGCTCGGCCAGGTGCAGCATGTCCTGGCGCAGGCGGCCGACGCGCGGGCCGAGCGCCGGCGCCGCGCCTTCGGGTTCCTGGTGGGTCTGCGCATAGCCATTGTCGCGGTAGTGCTGCAGCTGGCCGCCCCAGATGCCGCCGAAGTACAGGTAATGCTCGCCATCGGCATCGGCGAACACCGCCGGGTCGATGGAGTAGCTGCCGGCGATGGGTTCCGGTTCTGCGGTGAACGGACCTTGCGGTCCGTCGCTGACCGCGACGCCAATCTGGAAGATGCCGTCGGCGCGCTTGGCCGGAAAGTACAGATAGGTCTTGCCGTTGCGTTGCGCGGCATCTGGCGCCCACATCTGCCGCTGCGCCCAGGGCACATCGCGCACATGCAGTACTTCGCCCAGGTCTTCGGCCGGCGCGTTGGGATGCGCCATGCGAAACACGTGGTAGTCCTCCATGCCGAAGTGCGAGCCGTCGTCGCTGAAGGCCACGCCGGCATCGATGTCGTGCGAGGGATAGATATACAACGCGCCGTCGAACACATGCGCGGACGGGTCGGCGGTGTAGAGGTGGGTGACCAGCGGTGCGGAAATGGCGGTGCGCGCCAGCGCCTGCAGGGTGGCGGCTTGCAGTTCATCGGACATGCGCGTACCTGTGCATGGGGTGGGAGGTGGGGGGTTAGGGCGATGCGAGGGGTGTGGCCTGACGGCGCACGCCCAGCTCGCGTTCGATGCGGGTTTCCAGTGCCTTGTCGATTTCGTACAGCGCCAACAGCGCGGTGCCGAGCAGGAACGGCAGGGCGGCGTACACGCTGATGGCCAGGCGGATGCCATCTGTTACCGCGGTGCCCTGCCGTGGCTGCGCGGCGTCATAGCCATAGACGGCGAGCAGGCCGGCAACCAGCGCGCCACCGACGCTCAGGCCGATCTTCAGGCCACACAACATCGCCGAGAAGATGATGGCAGTGGCACGGCGGTGGTTCTTCCACTCCGAGTAATCGGCCACATCGGCGATCATCGCCCACAGCAGCGGGATGGTGATGCCGTAGAAAAAGCCGTGCAGCACGTAGGAGGCAAATACCAAGCCAATCGCATCCGGCGGATACACGTAGAACGCGAGCAGGAACAGCGTGGAAACCAGCAGCGCGCCGCCGAAGACGTTGCGCTTGCCGTAGCGATCGGCCAGGCGCTTGGAAAACCCGATGCCCACGATCATCGCCAGGATGCCGCCGGCACTGAACACGCTGAAGGCCGACGTGGGCGCGTCCTGCGGCCACTGCAACGCGGTCATGCCGGCACCGGTGAGCATGCTGTTGATGCCGCCAGTGAAGCGATTGAAGCCTGCGTTGTCGAGAAACTGCGCCAGCGCGCCCGCGTCGAGGTAGTCCTTGAAGTAGTAGATGTACATCCCGCCCTTCATGGCGAGATTGATGAAGACCAGAATCGTCAGTGCCAGCATCACCAGCCACGGCTTGTTGCGCACCAGGTCGGTGAGGTCCTGGCGCACGCTGCTGCGCTGTTCGGTGATCGGCAGCACGCGTTCGCGGGTGGTGAAGAAGGTGATCAGGAAGCACAGCGTGCCGACTGCCGCGAACAGCCCCATGGTGTTGCGAAAGCCTTGCGCCTTGTCGCCATTGCCCAGGATCAACACCAATGGCAGCAACAGCACCTGGATGATGAACTGCGCGAACGTCACCGCCAGGAAGCGATACGCAGACAGGCTGTTACGCTGCTCCATGCTGCTGGTGAGCACGCCGCTCAATGCCGAGTACGGTAGGTTGTTGGCCACATACACCAGCATCAGCAAGGTGTAGGTGGCGAAGGCATAGGTGATTTTGCCGTGCTCGCCAAGCGTCGGCGTGTTGAACGCCGCCAGCGACAGTGCGCCGAACGGCAGTGCCGTCCACAGGATCCATGGGCGGAATTTGCCCCAGCGGGTGCGCGTGCGGTCGGCCAGGATGCCGATGATGGGCGTGAACACAAACGCGCCGAGCAGGCCGACCACAAAGATCAACGTGGCCGCCGCGCTGGCGGGAATCCGGAACACGTCGGTATAGAAGAACGCCAGGAAAGTGACCAACGTCTGGAAGATCAGGTTGGCGGCCAGGTCCCCCAGGCTGTAGCCGATCTTCTCGCGCACGGAGAGCTGCTGTGACCGATCGTTCATGAGGTGAGGCGGGCTCGAAGAGTGCTACGGAAAACGCCGCGGCGCGCGCTACGCCGCTGGCCGTGACCTCGCTGGATCGTGGCCGCAGGCGCAGCGGTTGCAGTGTCCGTTAAAACGTCGTGTGCCGTCTTGCAGGCAGCGTGACCGGCGCAGCGGCGGCGCGATGCACGCGTAGAGTGCGTGCATCGCGACCATCGGCCGCGCATGGCTGCCCACGGCGCCGTCGTGTCGATAGTCACTGTCAGAACGTGCCGCGGATGCCGAGCATGACGGTGCGCCCCGGCTCGTACAGGTCGTAGGTGGCGTTGGGCCACGCATAGGTGGTGCGCAGCGGCTCGTCGGTGATGTTGGTGACGTTGAGGGTGATCTGCGGCTTGGACGGCAGCCAGTCCAGCGCATAGCTGGCCGACAGATCCAGCTGGCCGCGCGCATCGGCATTCAGGCGTGCGTACGGAATGCCGTTCTGGTTGGCCCCGGAGATCACCATGTCGTCGTTCCAGGTGTAGGACAGGCGTACCGAGGCGGCCTTCTTTTCCCAGTACACGGTGCCGTTCCACAGGTTCGGCGCCACACCCACCGCCACCGCCGGCACGCCTTCGCCTTCGGAGGATTGGGCGACATGGGTGTAGTTGACGCTGAAGCCCAGGCCGTCGACCAGCCTGTCCAGCGGCTGCACCCAGATCGCCTCGGTACCGCGGATGTCGAGCACGCCATCGGCGTTGACCTGGGTCTGCACGTCGACTGGGGCCGCGTCCGGCCCACCGCGTTGCTGCAGGCCGGCCTGCTGGATCGGCAGCAGGCTGTCGTAGGGCACACCCAGATCGTTGAAGGGAATGCGCCGCACGCCGTTGACGGTAAAGCCGCTGATGCGCTTGTTGAACAGCGTCAGGCCCACATAGCCTTCCCCGCCGGTATACCACTCGCCGCCGAAGTCGACGTTGGTGGACAGGTAAGGCGCCAGATTCGGATTGCCTTGGGTGGCGGTCTGCGCGGAGGGATCGCTGAAGTTGGTGTTGGGCAACATCGCGCTCGGGTCCGGGCGGGTGAGCGTGCGCGAGCTGGACAGGCGCAGCACCACGTTGTCGGCCACGTCCCAGGCGGCATTGAACGAGGGCAGGGCTTCCTTGTAGTCGGAGTCGAGTACCTGCACGCGGCGGATGCCGTTGATGGTGACCGGGCCGGTGATGGTCTGGTCGGTGGTGACGTAACGTACGCCGGCGTTGAGGCGCAGCGTGCGGTTCCACACCTCGGTTTCCGCGTTGGTTTCGATGTAGAAGCCGAGGTTCTTCTCGCGGATGCCACCGGTCGAGGCGCCGGTATTGGCCGAGTTGGATTCCGGCGCTGCATCGCGCAATGGGTAATAGTTGGTGTCACGCAGGAAGCGATCGAAATCGGCGGTGATGAAGCCATCCGGGCCGGGCCGCAAATAGGTGGCTAGCACCGCGCTAGGTACCGCCGAGCCCGGACCGCCATTGCATACGTTACCGCCACCGCCACGGCAGACCACCTGCTCCCAGGCGATGCTGTTGTCGAAGCCGCGGATGGTGCGCTCGGCCTGATCGTAGGCCGCACCGATCTTGATGTTGCGCTTGTCCTCGCCGAACTGCAGGTCGGCGCGTGCGCCGCGGGTTTCGGTCACGCGTTTTTCGTTCTGGATGTTGACCCGGCCACCTGTCCAGCCCCAACCCAGGTTGGGATCGTTGAGGTCCAGCGGGCTGGTGATCGAGGGGCGGTCGCCGCCTTCGTTGCGATAGTCCACGGTGGTGAACGGCGAGGTGACCAGGATGCTGGGCGACTCGCGGTCCAGCCAGCTGCGCGTGGCATTGGCCTGCACGTTGAGCTTGATGTCCTGCTCGGGGCCGAACAACAACTCTGCACCGGGATTGACGCTCCAGAACTTGACCTCTTCGCGGTATGGGCGCGCTTCCAGAAAGTACTGCGCGTTGGCGAAGGTGGCGCTGGTGACCACGTTGTTCTGGTCCAGCTGCATGCCCAGCGGGATCATGTTGCCGTTGCGGCCGATCAGATTCATGCTGATCCGCTCGGTGGTGCGCTTGGCTTCGGAATACAGCGTGTCCAGGTAGAAGTGCATGCTGTCGGAGGGGCGCCATTCGAGCGACATCACCGACGCATCGCGGTCGCGATCGCCATTCATGTAGACCTGGCGGCCAAGACGCGGAATCAAGGCATCGCTGATCTGGTCGATGCTCAGGCCCGGGTTGCGTGCCAGCAGCCACGCCGCGTCGATGGTTTCGCCGGTGGTCAGGCCGCTGCCGGCAGTGGCAGGGACACGGTCGGGAATGCGCCAGTTGCCGCCGCCGTTGACGTTGCACGCCGCCGGCTGATTGGTGGCCGGCGTGCCTGCGGGCGGGGTGAGCCCGCATTGGGTATAGGTCAGGCCCGGGTTGGTCCAACCCACGCTCTCGAAGCCGCGCACGCCGAGTTTGCTGCGCACCGAGGCCATCCCGAACAACGCGCCGAGGGTGCCTTCCTCATTGGTCCAGCTGCCCATGAAGGCGCCGCGTGGGGTTGTCTTCTCGCTGGTGCTGTTCCAGTCGGCCTGCGCCTGGTAGGTGAAGTGCACGCCGGGGCGATCGAACGGGCGCGCGCTGCGCATGTCCACCACACCGGAGACGCCGCCCTCGAGCATGCTGGCGGTCGGTGTCTTGCTGACGGTGAGCTGGGTGAAGAACTCGGTGGGAAACAGGTTCAGATCGACTTCGCGGTTCTGGTTCTGCGCGTTCAGGCCGATCGAGGCGGTGGCGATGCTGGAGCCGTTGAGCGTGGTCTTGGTGAAGCTGGTGCCCAGGCCGCGGATGGCGATGTTGAGGCCTTCGCCGTTCACGTCGCGCGCCAGCTGCACGCCGGGAATGCGGTTGAGCGACTCGGCGATGTTCATGTCCGGAAACTTGCCGATGTCTTCGGCAAACACGGTGTCGGCGAAACCGACCGAATCGCGCTTGGCATCGGTAGAGAACTGAATGCTGCGTCGGTAGCCGGAGACGGTGACGGTATCGAGCTGGGTCACTGCGTCGTTGCTGCCGGCCGGGTCCGGCGGCGGTGGCGCAGTGGTGGCATCGGTGGACTGGGCCCAGGCGACGCTGCTGGCCATGCCCAGCAGGATGGATCCCAATGCGCAGGACAACGCGGTTCGTGCGTAACTGTTCTTCACCGTAATCCCTTCCCTAACAGGTGAGCAGATGTCCCACGCATCGCCCCGGCGCAGGGAGTGCCGCTGCCGGTAGCGGCGCGGCGATGGTGCGGTGGGGAAGAACGGGCGATCAGTGGCGCTGGATGTTAGCGCTACCAAATTCGTAACATCACGCTGCAGGGCAGCATAGACGCAGCAGCCGGGCAGGATGGTGCGCAAGCCGGGCGTTTTTGACGGTTGGCGAGTGCGTACGGCACGCGGTCGTGTTGCACTGCGCGATGGCTTTCGCCGGGGAGCGTGATAATGATAGCGCTATCACCCGTGGCGCAAGGCCACCCTCGTGCAGGTGCAGCGGTCGATGAAACCCAGCGAAGAACGCGGCAACCACGCGCATGAGCGGCACCGGTGCGGTACGCGCACCGCTGCTGCTGCGATGCCGGTGCAGCAGCTGCGCGGAGCCTGGTCGCCGCGCAGGCCGTGCGCATGAGCGAGGCACCCAAGGCCGTGCCTGTCGCTGCGCCGGCGGGGTTGGGCCGCGTGCGTTGGCGGGTGTGCGCGCTGTTGCTGGCAGCGACCACCATCAACTACGTCGACCGCCAGGTGCTGGGCGTGCTGGCGCCGTTCCTGCAGACCCAGATCGGTTGGAACGAGATCCAGTACGGTTACATCGTCACCGCGTTCCAGGCGGCCTACGCATTGGGGCTGTTGTGCAGCGGCGCGGTGATCGACCGCTTCGGCACCCGCATCGGCTATGCGCTGGCGATCGGGGTGTGGAGCCTGGCGGCGATGGGGCACGCGCTGGCGACCAGCGTGGTAGGCTTTGCGATTGCGCGGTTCTTCCTGGGGCTGGGCGAGTCGGGCAATTTCCCTGCCGCGCTCAAGACGGTGGCCGAATGGTTCCCGCGCCGCGAGCGCGCGCTGGCCACCGGCATCTTCAATTCCGGCTCCAATATCGGGGCCATCGTTGCCCCATTGCTGGTGCCGGTGATCGCCACGATCTGGGGCTGGCAGGCAGCCTTCCTGTTCACCGGCGTCCTCAGCGCCACCTGGTTGTTGGTGTGGTGGGTCAGTTACCACCCGCCCGAGCAACAACCCGGCCTGTCGGCGGCAGAGCTGGCGCATATTCGCAGCGATGCGTACGAGCCGGCGCAACGGCGGCTGTCGTGGCTGCAGGTGCTTGCGCATCGCCAGGCCTGGGCCTTCGTGCTGGGCAAGTTCATCACCGACCCGATCTGGTGGTTCTTCCTGTTCTGGCTGCCGAAGTTCCTGCATGCCGAGTATGGCTTGAGCCTGCTGCAACTGGGTGCGCCATTGATCGTGATCTTCGTGCTGGCCGATGTGGGCAGCATTGCCGGTGGCTGGATCGCCGGGCGGTTCATCGCGCGCGGCTGGAGCGTCAATCGTGCGCGCAAGACCGCCATGCTGATCTGCGCGATCTGCGTGGTGCCGATCGTGTTTGCCGCGCGCGCAGACAATCTGTGGCTGGCGGTGGCACTGATCGGGTTGGCGACCGCCGCGCACCAGGGCTGGTCGGCCAATTTGTTTACGCTGCCGTCGGACATGTTTCCGCGACACGCGGTGGCCACGGTGGTGGGCATCGGCGGATTCGCCGGCGCGGTGGGCGGCATGCTCATCGCCACCTTCATCGGGTTTTTGCTACAGGCGACCGGCAGTTATGTGCCGGTGTTCCTGATGGCCGGCTCTGCGTATCTGCTGGCGTTGGCGCTCGTGCATCATCTGGTGCCGCGGCTGGAGCCGGCGCATCTGCCCGCGACCACCCCGGCGCCGCCATCTTCCTGAGGGACGCATCATGCAGTTGCACACAATGGGGTTGGGCGTGTTGCTCGCCGCAAGCCTTGCATTGGCGGCCCATGCGGCGCCGTTGGCGGGGCGCGCATCCAAGTTTTTGGGCAGTGCCTACAGCGCGCAGCAGGCACCGGAATTTGCGCAGTACTGGAACAAGCTCACCCCGGAAAATGGCGGCAAGTGGGGCACGGTGGAAGCGGTGCGCGACCAGATGGACTGGAGCGCGCTGGATACGGCCTATCGCTTCGCCAAGGCCCGCGGCATACCGTTCCAGATGCATGTGATGGTGTGGGGCAACCAGCAGCCGGAATGGATCAAGACGCTGCCGCCGGCCGAGCAGCGCCGCGAGATCGAGCAGTGGTTTGCCGCCGTGGCGCAACGCTATCCGGACATCGACCTGCTGGAGGTGGTCAATGAACCGCTCAACGACCCGCCCAGCAAGGCCGACACCGGTGGCGGCAACTATCTGCAGGCCCTGGGCGGTACCGGCACCAGCGGGTGGGAATGGGTAGTGCAGTCGTTTCGGTTGGCGCGCCAGCATTTCCCGCACACCAAGCTGATGATCAACGACTACAGCATCACCAACACGCCCAAGGCCACCCAGCGCTATCTGCAGATCGTGCACCTGCTGCAGCGCGAGCACCTGGTGGATGCCATCGGCATCCAGGAGCATGCCTTTGAAACCACCCCCGACGTGGCGATGTCGGTGCACCGCGCCAATCTGGATGCCTTGACGGCCACTGGCCTGCCGATCTACATCACCGAATTCGACCTGGATGGGCCAAGCGATGCGCAACAGCTGGCCGATTACCAGCGCGTGTTTCCGGTGTTCTGGGAGCACCCTGCGGTGCGCGGGATCACCCTGTGGGGGTTTCGTCCCGGCCTGTGGCGCGACAAGGAGGCGGCGTACTTGCTGCGTGGCGACGGCAGCGAGCGGCCGGCGATGCGCTGGTTGCGCGAGTACGTGGCCACCCACCGCGGTACCTCGGCACCATGACGCGGGCGGCCGACAGCGTGTATTTCCCGTCTTTCTCGGTGTTCTGAGCCCATGTCCACACCTGTTCCCCTGACCCTGCACGACGACCGGCTGTTACCCGCCGACCCTGGCACGCGTGCGATTGCGCGCCGTCTGTATGCACGGATCGCCAGGCTGCCGATCGTCAGCCCGCATGGGCACACCGACCCGGCCTGGTTTGCCACCAATGCGGCGTTCGCCAACGCAACAGAACTGCTGCTGGTGCCCGATCACTATGTGTTTCGCATGCTCTACAGCCAGGGCATCGATCTGGATACGCTGGGCATTCCGCGAGCCCATGGCAGCCGCGCAGCGGTGGACCCGCGTGCGGCATGGCGGGCGTTCGCCGAACACTTCGCGCTGTTGCGCGGAACGCCGTCGGCGTTGTGGCTCAACCATGTCTTCCACGAAGTGTTCGATCTGCGCATCCGGCTGGATGCGGCCACCGCCGATCACTACTACGACCACATCACCGCCGCGCTGCAGACGCCCGCATTCGCACCGCGTGCCTTGTTCGAGCGCTTCGCCATCGAGGTGATCGCCACCACCGAGTCGCCGCTGGACAGCCTGCAGCATCACGCCGCCATCGCCGACAGCGGATGGACCGGACGCGTGCTGACCGCCTACCGTCCGGACCCGGTGGTGGACCCGGAGCACGAGCAGTTTGCCGGCGCGCTTCAGCAGTTCGGCGCACTCACCGGCGAGGATGTGCTGACCTGGCCCGGCTATCTGCGCGCGCACCGGCAGCGCCGCGCGTTCTTTGCGGCGCACGGCGCCACCTCCACCGATCATGGGCATCCCAGTGCCGCCACGGCCGACCTGTCGCCGGGGGAGGCGCAGCGCCTGTTCGAGACCGTGGTGCGCGGCGCGGCGACGCCGCAACAGGCCGAGCTGTTCCGCGCGCAGGTGCTGACCGAAATGGCAGGCATGAGCCTGGACGACGGGCTGGTGATGCAGCTGCATCCGGGCTGCTTCCGCAATCACAACCAGCCGCTGTTCCAGCGCTACGGGCGCGACAAGGGTGCCGATATCCCGATGCGCACCGACTATGTGCATGCGCTCAAACCCTTGCTCGATCGCCATGGCAACGACCCGCGGCTGCGCCTGATCGTGTTCACCCTGGACGAAACCAGCTACAGCCGTGAACTGGCACCATTGGCCGGACATTACCCGGCGCTGCTGCTGGGACCGGCCTGGTGGTTCCATGACGCGCCGGAGGGCATGTGGCGGTTCCGCGAGCAGACCCTGGCCAGTGCCGGCTTCTACAACACGGTGGGCTTCAACGACGACACCCGTGCATTCCTGTCGATTCCCGCCCGGCACGATGTCGCGCGACGCGTGGACAGTGCATTCTTGGCCAAGCTGGTGGCCGAGCATCGGCTGGACGAGGACGAGGCTGCGGAAATCGCAGTGGATCTGGCCTACCGCCTGCCCAAGCAGGCCTACAAGCTGTGAGAGTGGGCAGGCGCATCGCGCGCCCAGGCGACGACCGGCGCATTGCAGGCGACGTGCGTCGTGGGAGTGAGCGGGTGACCCTGCCGCCGCACAGCATCACGCGCACGCGGCCAAGGCGCGCGCGACCACATGCGGCGCGCGTATGCCGCTACCGCGCGCCCTGGGTCTACGGGCGTTGCTGTCCCACCTCGACAATTGCGCCTGTGACCTGCGCCCGGACACCCGGCAGCGGCACGCCCGGCATGCTGGCCTGGTCGCGTCATCTGCTGCCGCACTGGAGCTGGCCGGGGCGCGAGGGCCACGTTCGTCTCGACACAACGCAACGCCTGACTCCCCGCACCCACCGGTATGCACACGCCGCATTCCCCACCACACGCCCCTTTTGACTTGTGAGAACGCCATGCATCACCGACCCTGGCTGTTACGCTGCGGCTTGTTGCTCGGGCTGAGCGCGATCGCCGCATCCGCCACGGCAGCGCCGGCGTGCGCGCCCGGAGCGGTGACGCTCAAGTCGGCCTATTCCAAGGGGTTTTTGCTGGGGACGGCAGTCAATGCCGAGATCGTCTCCGGCAAGGACGCCGCCTCCGCGGCGCTGGTGGCTTGCCACTTCAATGCGGTCACTCCGGAGAACGTGATGAAGGCCGAGGTCGTCGCGCCGCGGCCGGGCGTGTTCGACTTCGCCGCCGCCGACGCGTTCGTCGCCTATGCGCAGCGCCGGCGCATGTTCGTGGTCGGGCACACGCTGGTCTGGCACAACCAGACCCCGGAGTGGTTCTTCGTCGATGCGCAGGGCGCAGCCAACACCTCGGCTGCGCAGATCGAGCGCATGCGTGCGCATATCGAACGGGTTGCCGGGCGCTATGTCGGCAAGGTGCGGGCCTGGGATGTGGTCAACGAGATCATCGACGAAGACGGCAGCTACCGGGCCACCAACTGGGTACGAGTCGTAGGCGATGGTGACACCGTGGTGCGCAATGCCTTTGCCTTCGCGCAGCGCTACGCGCCGGATGCAGAGCTCTACTACAACGACTTCAATGCCTGGCGGCCGGCCAAACGCGACGGCATCGTACGCATGGTCAGGATGTTGCAGCAGGCCGGTATCCGCATCGACGGCGTCGGCATGCAGGGGCATTGGGGGCTGAACTACCCCAGCGTGCAGGACATCGAAGCGGCCATCGATGCGTATGCTGCGCTCGGTATCAAGGTGATGATCACCGAACTGGACGTGGACGTGTTGCCGGTCACCAAGGAAGGCCAGGTGATCGGAACGGGCCTGGCGCACAAGCAGTTCCAGCTGCCGGAATTCAAGCGGTTTCTCGACCCGTATCGCGATGGGCTACCGCCACAGGTACAGGCGCAGTTGACCGAGCGCTATGCGGCGCTGTTCGCGCTGTTCTGGCGCAAGCGCGACACGCTGGCGCGTATCAGCGTGTGGGGCGTCACCGACGGCATGTCGTGGAAGAACGATTACCCGGTTCCCGGCCGCACCAATTATCCCTTGCTGTTCGACCGCAATCATCGGCCCAAACCTGCGCTGGACGCGGTGCTGGCGGTCCCCGCCGCTGCCGGGCAATAGCCGCGTTCGCCAGCATGCGCGGCTCGCATGATGGCATGATGCTCGCACTTGAACCCGGACCTTGCCGATGCGCTTGTCGCCCTATTTGTTGTTGGCCGTTCCGCTGCTGGCCATTGTCGCTGCCTGCACGAAGAAGGACACACCGCCACCGCGATTCACCAGCATCGGGCATCTGCAACGCTTCGATCAGCGTTTCAGCAAGGTGGTCGCGGCCGATGCGCGCATCGAGAAGCTCACCGAAGGCTTCACCTGGTCAGAAGGCCCGGCGTGGGTGCGCAACGGGGGCTACCTGCTGTTCACCGATGTACCGGAAAACAAGCTGTATCGCTGGTCCGAGGAAGCGGGCCTGTCGGTGCTGCTGTCGCCGTCCGGCTACGTCGGCCCGGAACAGGCCACGCTGCGCGAAGCCGGTGCCAACGGCCTGTATGCCGAGCCGAGCGGCACGGTGCTGCTGGCCGATTCGGGCACGCGGATCGTGGCCAGGCTCGATCCGGCCACCCGCAAGAAGACGCCGCTGGCCACCCGCTTCGACGGCAAGCGCTTCAATAGTCCCAACGATGTGGTGCGTCGCAACGACGGCGTGGTGTTCTTTACCGATCCGCCGTATGGCTTGAAGGATCTCAACGACTCGCCGGCCAAGGAACTGCGCTACAACGGCGTATACCGGCTGGACCCCGACGGCAGCGTGCATCTGCTGGACGACAGCCTGAGCTTCCCCAACGGGATCGCATTGTCGCCGGATGAGCGCACCTTGTACGTGTCCAATTCCGACCCCAAACGGCCGATCTGGATGGCGTATGCGCTCGATGCGCAGGGTGCCGTCACCGGCAAGCGCGTGTTCGCCGATGCCTCGGATCTGGTCGCCAAGGACGCCCCCGGCCTGCCCGACGGCATGGCGGTTTCGTCTGACGGCCACCTGTTCGCCACCGGCCCCGGCGGCGTCATCGTGTTCGACCCATCCGGCCAGCGGCTGGGCCGCATCGAAACCGGTGAGGCCATCTCCAACTGCGCGTTCGGCAACGACGGCCATACCCACTACATGACCTCGCACGCGATGCTGGCCCGCGTGCGGGTCAAGTCGCTGGGGTTGCAGTTCGTGCGTTGATGGTGCACTGCGCGCCTGTGCATCTCGGCGGCAGCGCATGGAGACAGGGCGGTCTCAACTTGCAAGTGCAACACGTGAGTTGAATTGAGCGATCTCTTCTTCCAGCGCCTGGTTCGGCGTCTTCCAGCCAAGCGTCTGCCGTGGCCGGGCGTTNCTCCGCGTCGCCGAAGGTCAGTTGCATCGTCATCGTCCTGGTGCCTCTGTGCGATTGTCGCAGGATCGGGGGGAGTTGTTCAGAGTTTCCCTAAAAGACGGCTCTGCTATCGGTTGTCTGGCGTCGTTGGATGGAGCCAGCGAATCGGGAGTGCGTGGTGAAGGATTTGAATTGGTTGACACGCAAGGCAGCGTGTATGCCTTCAACCACATGGTCACTCGCTCCTATCCAGCGTTGGCTAAGTCCTCCCCTGGCCCAGCGGCCCTTTCTGCAGGTGCGGCAATGACCACCGCAAGCGTCGGTGGAGTCGTTCCGATGGTCGCTAACAACTACATCCTGGTTCGCAAGGAGGTCTTGATCTATCCCACGCGAGTGACCGATCGCTTCGGCAACACGGTGGTTTACAACTGGAATCCCGGTGCTCCGTGGCAGCTTCTAAGCATTGTTGCCAGCGATGGGCGTCGCATTGACCTGTCATATGCCGGAGGGGATAGCAACACCATCACCTCCGTGACCACCGGTGGGCGAACGTGGTCTTACGGCTACAGTGACCCCCTGGATACAGTGACGCTGCCTGACGGCAGCAGCTGGACCTTTGATTTGGTCGCCTTGTCTCTTGCACGCGTAACTTACAGCCAGCCGCCGGGCTGCGACAACATACGCCCTTGGTCCGGTGGCACTAGGGTCGGCAGCATCACTGCTCCGACCGGCGCTCGCAGCGATTACACGATCAATTCCATGCTGATGGGACGGTCGTGGGTGCCCAGGGTTTGCAGGAGAGAAGAGGCCTATTCGGACATCCCCTATCAGTTCTATGTCATGGCAGGGCGGTCTCAACTTGCAAGTGCAACACGTGAGTTGAATTGAGCGATCTCTTCTTCCAGCGCCTGGTTCGGCGTCTGCCAGCCAAGCGTCTGCCGTGGCCGGGCGTTCATCAGGTCGGCGACGTTGTTGAGATACTCCTGGCTCGCCTTGGACAAGTCCGCGCCTTTTGGCATGAACTGGCGCAGCAGGCCGTTGGTGTTCTCATTGCTGCCGCGCTGCCAGGGCGCATGTGGATCGGCGAACCAAAGATCGATGTTGAGCCGCTTCATCAGCTCTGGACAACACGTCATCTCGGTTCCGCGGTCATAGGTGAGGCTTCCCAGCAGGAAACGCGGCAGCTTCTTCATCTGTCGCGTGAAGCCCTCCAGCGCATCCTGTGCAGTACAGCCATCCATCTTGCACAGCACCACAAAGCGCGTCTTTCGCTCCACCAGCGTGCCTACGCACGAGCGGTTGAAAGCCCCTTTGATCAGGTCGCCTTCCCAGTGCCCAGGAATCAAGCGCTGCGCCACCTCTTCAGGCCGATGGACGATACGCAGCTCCTCCGGCACCCACGTGCGCTTGGCAGCGGTTGTACGGCGCAAGCCTCGCGTCGGCTTGTGCTGACGAAGCGCCTCCACAAGCTCTTTCTTCAAACCACCACGCGGATGCGCGTAGATAGCGGCGTAGATTGTTTCGTGACTCACGCGTTGACTTGGATCATCCGGATGCATGGCCTTGAGCTTGGCAGCAATTTGCTGGGGCGACCAACGATACAGAACCAAGTCGTCACGCACCTGCTGAAAGAGCGCACTGCCTTCAACAAGCCGGCGCCTTCGAACGCACGCTCTGCGGCGCAGCCGATAGTTGCTGGCTGCGCTGGTTGCCGCATAGACAGGTTCGCCCTGTCGCCTTATCTCGCGCGACAGGGTGGACGCACTGCGATTGAGTCGCCTTGCAATGGAGTTGATGCTCATTCCGTTACCGAGTTCAATTTGAAGCAAAGCGCGTTCTTCGGAACCCAGGTGTCTGTACTGTGTGCCCATGCCGCTACCCTACGTCAAGGCGGGGTGTTGCACTTGGAAGTTGAGTCTAAGGTTTGAGATAGATCATCCCCACGCCATAGCGGCGATGGCGATGCGCCAACGCAACAATGTGCTCGCGCAGCTCAACGTTGCGGCCCCCGCGCGGGCGATAGCGCAGCGCACTGGCGCTCATGCCGATCGCTGCCAGGGCGCACCGCTCGCTGGCCCCAGCTTCGATCCACTCGCGCACCAGCGCACCGCGCGCCGGTGCGCTCACCATTTTTTTGTAGCGCATCCTTGGATCAGGTCGTTCTGGAACACCTGCTCGGCCAGCGACTTCTTCAGTCGCGCATTCTCGGCTTCCAGATCCTTGAGCCGCTTGGCATCGGGCACGCTCATGCCGCCGAACTTGCTGCGCCACAGGTAGTAGGAAGCCTCACTGAAGCCATGGCGCCGGCACAGGTCCTTGATGGCGACGCCGGCCTCTGCTTCGCGCAGGAAGCCAATGATCTGTTCTTCGGAAAAACGCTTCTTCACGTCCAATCTCCTCGGGATGGGGAATTGGACTCCAAACCAAGGTGCTACTCAAACTTGGGGGGACGTCAGTGACGCGCCGTTGATCGGATTCGCTCCGTCGTCACTTTAACATCGCTTTTCCTCAATGTTTGGCTGGATAGGGTGCGGTTTCCCCTAATCTAACGAGGACATCCTCATGGCCGAACCCAAAGAAAACCTGCTTGATTGCTCCGCGATGCTCATGCGATGGAACAGCAGGCCGAGACCATGTTGAGGGGCCAGGCGTCTCGCATTGAGCACTACCCGGTCTTGAAGGCGCGGATTGAGGAGCACATCCAAGAAACGATCGGCCAGCGGGAGTTGCTCGAGGGGTGTATCAAGCGTTTGGGCGGTTCTCCCTCCACGATCAAGGACGTGATGGGCAAGATGGCGGCTCTAGGCCAAGCGGTGGGTGGGATGACCGCATCAGACGAAATCGTGAAAGGCGCGATGGCCGGCTATGTCTTCGAACACCTCGAAATTGCGTCTTATACCGCGCTGATCGCGGCGGCCAAGACCGCCGGTGATCCGGAAACGGCACGCGTGTGCGAGGAGATCTTGGCTCAGGAGGAAGCAATGGCCGACTGGCTCGCGACGCACCTGCCAGAACTCACCGAAGAGTTCCTGGTGCGCGATGCAACTCCGGGCGTTGAGGCGAAGAAGTAACGATTGGCTCTTCATCAGCGCCTTGTCGGATGCGCTACGACGGCCCGACGGGCGCTGATTTGCATTACATCCCAGGTTTTGCGATAGGCGTGGGTGCTGAACTTCTAGAGAGCGAGCACCGTAAGAAGCAACACCAGCATGATGGCAAATAGCCGCAGATCGAGGAGATCACCATGACTGACGACAAGAAGACCACCGGCAGCCCGGACCGCGATCGGATCAACGTCAATGAGGACTACGAGCTGCACTACTGGACCAAGGTGGTGGGCGTCAGCGCGGAGGAGCTTAGGGCAGCGGTCGAAGCCGTCGGCCCGACCGCGGCGGCCGTGCGTAAACACCTGGATAAGTAACCGGGAGTAGGGCATGTTCCTCGCCGAATACAGCCGCAAGCGGCGTTTTGACAAAACCAAGGAGCCAGAGCCGGGGAAGGTCTTGCCATCCGGGCAGCGCGCGATTTTCGTGGTTCAACTCCACCATGCCAGCCGCCGTCACTACGACTTCCGGCTCCAGGTCGGCGATGCGCTCAAAAGTTGGGCCGTTCCCAAAGGGCCCAGCTACGACCCCAAGGTCAAGCGCATGGCGGTGGAGGTTGAAGACCATCCCGTGGACTACGCCGGCTTCGAAGGCGAGATTCCGAAGGGGCAATACGGGGGTGGCCACGTCGCCCAGTTTGACCACGGTGTGTGGGCCACCTCAGGCGACCCGGAGGCCCAACTTGCCAAGGGACACCTGCGTTTCGAGCTCTTTGGCACCAAGCTCAAAGGCGGTTGGCATCTGGTTCGATCGGGCAAGCCGGCCAAGCAGCCGCAATGGCTACTTTTCAAAGAAGACGATGCCTTCGCCAGCGATGTGGAGGCGGATGACCTGCTGGGCGACGTCACCTCGCCGCCTCCTGAAGATCTGAAGCGGGCAGGGGCTGGCAAGGCAGACAAGAAAAAGCTCACGGCGGTGGCCCTGCCACGTAAGGGCCGTCGCAAGGACTGGGCGAAGAAGGCCGCGGCGCTGACCAAGGCCAAAAGAGGCAAGCCGCCAGAGGGCCCGTTCGAACCGCAGCTGGCCAAGCTCGGCGACGCTCCCCCCCAGGGCGACCAATGGGTGCATGAGATCAAGTGGGATGGCTACCGTATCCTGGCCACCATTGAGGAGGGCGAGGTGCGCTTTTGGTCACGCAATGCTCTGGAATGGACCGAGAAGATTCCTGAAATCAGGGATGCCGTTGCAGCTCTCGGGCTGAAGTCAGGGGCACTGGACGGGGAACTCATCGCCGGCAACGGTACAAAAGAGGACTTCAACCTCCTGCAGGCCACCCTGTCCGGTGAACGGCAAGGCACCTTGGCCTATGTCTTGTTCGATCTGCTCCACATCGATGGAATAGATGTTGCCGATGCGCCCCTGCTCGAGCGCAAGGAACTCCTGCAGGAGCTGTTGGAGGACAGCCAAGGGCACTTGGCCTTCAGCTCCCACATCGAGGGCGATGGGGAATCGGCCTACCGGCTGGCAGGCGAGCGCCACTTTGAAGGCATCATTTCGAAACGTGCAGACCGGGCCTATCACAGGGGCCGGGGCGAGGACTGGAAGAAGACCAAGCAGCTGGCCAGCGACGAGTTTGCCGTCGTGGGTTACACGGCCCCGAAGGGCAGCCGCACGGGCTTCGGGTCGTTGCTCCTGGCCAAGCCTGACCCTAAGCACGGCTGGCTTTACGTGGGCCGGGTGGGTTCAGGCTTCTCCGATGCGCTGATCAAAGAGGTGGGCCAGCTGGTCGGCCGAGCTGGCGGAAAGACGCCTACCGCTTACGTCCCCACCGAGGACACCGACCTCCGCTCGGCCACGTGGTTTGAGCCAAGGTTCGTGGTGGAGGTCTTTTATCGCGGCATCGGCGGCCAGCAACTGCTGCGCCAAGCCTCGCTCAAGGCGGTCAGGCAAGACAAGGACGTGGCCGATTTGGCCGACTCGGACAGGGCTGCCACCGTCGAACAGCCCGCCGATGCCCCCCAGTTCACCCCCCCTGGCAAGCGGCTCAAGAGCGCCTCAAAGCACGGCAACGCTTCAAAGCACGGCACCGCCCCGACAGGAGCCCAGGGCCGCACACCGCCTCGGCTGTCCAGTCCGACCAAGGTGATCTTTCCTGACATCAGGGCCACTAAGCAGGACGTGTGGGATTACTACACGGCCGTGATCGACCACGTATTGCCCGAGGTTATCGGCCGCCCCTTGTCGATCATCCGGTGCCCCAGTGGGGCTGCCAAACCTTGTTTCTTCCAGAAGCACCACACCGCAGGCCTGGAGCTTGTGGACTCGGTTCGGCTCAAAGAAGACAGTGGGATCAACGCACACTACTTGGTGGTCAGGGATGCAGCCAGCCTGCTCGAGCTGGTTCAGTTCAATGCGCTGGAGTTCCACCCGTGGGGCAGCCACGCGGAAGCGCCTGATCGGGCCGACCGCGTCGTCTTTGACCTGGATCCCGGCCCTGATGTGCCCTTTTCCGAAGTCAAAAAGGCAGCCGTGGACATCCGCAAGCTGCTTGAACGGTTGGAATTGGAGTCGTTCTTGCGGGTGTCAGGCGGCAAGGGGCTGCACGTGGTGGTGCCGTTGAACCCGGGGTGCGATTGGGACCTGACCAAGCGCTTTGCCAAGGGGTTTGCCGACGCGTTGGCACAATCGGAGCCGACCCGCTTTTTGGCCACCTCGACCAAAAGCCTTCGTGACAAACGCATTTTTGTGGACTACCTGCGCAACGGCCGCGGGGCGACAGCGGTCGCATCGTATTCTCTGCGCGGCCGCCCCGGCGCCCCGGTGGCCATGCCCATCGCCTGGAGCGAGCTTGCCGAGCTGACCGGTGCGGACGCTTTCACCATGAAAGACGTGCCGGCGAAGTTGGCTAGACGCAAGAAGGATCCTTGGGCGGACATCAACGCGATCCAGCAAAACCTGGCCCGGTGGGCGCAAGACGCGTGATCCGGCCGCCTGCCTTGATACTTGGGAGAAACCGATGCATCGATCCATCCTGTCCGCTGCCGCAGCCCTCGCCTTAACCGCGTGCGGGGGCGGAAACACCGAGTCCAGTGTCCAAGCGCCTGGTGCGGAGGAAACGGCCAAGACGAAGGCCTTGGAAACGGGTGCGGCAGTGATGCAGGATCGGCCGCCGATCGATGCCGTCAACGCCTACCTGGACGGCTTTCATTTCTACAATGGTCAGATGAAGCTCCAGATGGAAGCTCATCATTACTGCTCAATCCTCAACGAGGATGTCATCCAGTGCACCATCTACGATGGCAATGTGAAAGACGCCAAGCTGATGGGCGTGGAATACATCATCAGTGAGAAGCTATTCGCGGGCCTCCCTGAGCAGGAAAAGGCGCTCTGGCATAGCCATGTCCAGGAGGTGAAATCGGGGCAGCTGATCGCACCAGGGATCCCGGAGGTGGCTGAGCATGAGCTCATGGAGAAACTCATCCGCACGTACGGGAAAACGTGGCACACCTGGCACACCGACTTGGACAAGGACCTTCCGCGAGGCATGCCGCAGTTGATGATGGGCTTCACGGCCGATGGCCAAGCGGACCCGGCGATGGTGGCGGCTCGCGACACGCGGCTCGGCGTCAGCAGCGAGGACAAGCGAACGCGCCGCGCCGATATCGCCGCTTCGACCATAGACCCGGGTGCAGACGCCTGGCAACAGGGGACAGTGATCCAAATCCAGGACCCAAGCGGTGGACACGCTCACGGGGCCGAGAGCCGGAATAAGGCAGCCACCACCGGTGGGGATCCTTCTTGGCCCCGGCGGTGAAGATCTTCGGGTCAAAGATGCGCTGCAGCTCTTCCTCGTCGAACAAACGCTCCGGCTTATCCGTGTCCACGGCCAGATCCTTGTTGATTTCTGCGAAGGCGTCCATGGGCGACATCGGAATCGCCTTGGTCTTGGCCAGATTGCCGAAGAACGTCACCAGGAACCGCCGGTGCTTCTCCAGCGTGGCGGGAGCCGGGGGCGCCACGCCGAGTTCCTTGCCGAGGGCAACCGTCCTGCTCGAACGTGTAGTCCCGATACTTGAAGTCGGGCAGCAGAAGCAGTGGTGCCCGACGCATCAGGCCGCAAAGCTTGTAGACGTGAGCGTGGTCGGTGCGCGAGACGGGAATGTCACCACCCGCGATTCGCGAGCCGTGGCGTCGATGGTCTCCTTGGCCAGGCAGCACCGGTCGCGGCGTCCCAGGTAGTCCGAGATCTCGACCGAGAGCAAGCGAGCCGAGGGCAGGGGCTCGGGGGGAGAGTGTCCGGTTCTTGCCGAGGCGCACCCTTCGAGAGCGCTCATCCGCGCGGTCAAAGAGTTCTAGTGCGTGGATCGTGGCTTCGCGACTCGTGATGTTGATTTCGGAGGCCCGGACGTTGCCGACATGGACATCCTTTATTTGCAGGAGCCCGAAGGGGGCGGTGATGTAATCGCGGAGTTGTTGCTGGATGGGTGACGACATGGCTTTCTTTCATTGGAACAATCCATTCCCNGGCCGGGCGCTTGACCGCGGCCATGGCGAGCTCGCGTTTGGGCGCGGCCACCGGCTTGCTCTTGGACTGCAGTACGGTGGGCGCGGCAGCGCGGATGGTGGTCGGGCGTTCGGCTTCGATCTTGAAGATCGACACCGCCTGCCTGAGCTGCACGGCCTGGTCTTCCATCGAGCGGGCGGCCGCGGTGGCTTCTTCCACCAGTGCGGCATTTTGTTGGGTGGTCTCGTCCATCTGGGTGACGGTGAGGTTGACCTGCTCGATGCCGGAGGACTGCTCCTGCGAAGCGGCAGAGATTTCGCCCATGATGTCGGTGACGCGCTGCACGCTGGCCACGATTTCGGCCATGGTGGTGCCTGCGGTGTGCACCAGGGCAGAGCCTTCAGCCACGCGTTCGACCGAATCGTCGATCAGGCCCTTGATCTCCTTGGCCGCGGCGGTGGAGCGCTGGGCGAGGGTGCGCACCTCGCTGGCAACCACGGCAAAGCCACGCCCTTGTTCGCCGGCACGCGCGGCTTCCACTGCAGCGTTCAGCGCCAGGATGTTGGTCTGGAACGAGATGCCGTCGATGACGCTGATGATGTCGGCGATCTTCTTGGACGAGGCTTCGATGCCGGTCATGGTGCCCACGACCTTGCTGACGATATCGCCACCTTGCGAGGCGACGCTGGCCGCACCGATCGCCAGCTGATTGGCCTGGCGCGCATGTTCGGCATTCTGCTTGACGGTGGAGGTGAGTTCCTCCATCGAGGCGGCGGTTTCTTCCAGGTTGGCGGCCTGCTGTTCGGTGCGCTGGGAAAGATCCTGATTGCCGGCGGCAATTTCGCTCGCAGCCGAATTGATCGACACTGCCGACTGCTGGATGCGCCCGACAATCTCCGCCAGCTGCGTGGCCGTGGCGTTGGCGTCGTCGCGCATCTGTGCAAACACGCCCTTGAAGTCGCCGCTCATGCGCGCGGTCAGATCGCCGGCTGCGATGGATTGCAACAGCGTCGACAACGATTGCAGGTTGCCGTCGGCAGTGGCCATCAGCTGGTTGAGGCTGTCGACCATGACATGGAAATCGTACTGGAAACGATCAGCATCGCCACGCGCGCTGAAGTCGCCATTGGCTGCCGACAGCGCCAGCTGCTTGATCTCTGCATTCATTGCCGACAGGTTGGCCTTGACTTCATCCATGGTCTGGGTGAGCACGGCCTTTTCGCCCGGCAATGCCGCCATGCTCTCGCTCAGGTCGCCGATGGCGTAGCGGCCCATGATGCGTGCGAGCGTGGTCTGCACCGCCAGGTGCGAGGCCACCAGCGCATTGGTGTCCTGCGCCATGCGGCCGTAATCGCCGGGAAATGCATCGGCATCGATACGGAAACTGATCTGCCCATCATCGTGACGCTTGGCCATCTCGCCTTGCGCGCGCAACAGGGACTGCAACTGGGCCTGCATGCCGCTCATGGCACGCAGCAGGCGGCCGGTTTCGTCCCGGGCATCGGTCTGCACCTGGTTGTCCAGCTGGCCGTTGGCAATCGCTTCGGCGGCCTTGGTGGCGCGGGCCAGCGGATGGGTCAGGCTGCGGGTGATCAGCCAGGCCAGCAGGCCGCTGATCGTGACCACGGCGACTCCGCCGATCAGCAACAGCAGCTTGGCGCGATTCATCGACTGCACGGTTTCCGCATAGGCCTGCCGACTTTGCTCTTCCTGCCGGCTCACCAGCTCGCGGATCTTGTCCTGCCAGGCGATATTGGCAAGGCGCGCCTTTTGGTTGAGCAGAGTCTGGGCAGGCGTATTGTCATCAGCGGCTGCCAGGGTCATCACTTCGTCATTGATTTTGCCGGAAACCGCACGCAGCGCGTCCATCTCCGTGCGAATCTTGCGGCCTTCTTCGGAGCTGGGCAGCGTCTCGAGCCTTGCGCGCAGATCCTTGTAGCGCTGGCGCTGGGTCTTGATCGTCTCCAGTGCCTGTTTGTCGAGTTCGGCACTAGTGGCCATGGCGTAGGTGCCCAGCGCGATCATGATCGACGAGTTGGCATCCAGCATCCCGTTGCCCATCTGGATCTTGGCCATGCGGTCGAGCACGATGAAGTCCAGCTGTTTCTTGGCGCTGGCCATCGAACTCAAGCCGATGGCAACCAGCAGACCCGACAGCAGGATCAACAGGGCGAATGCGGCGCCAAGGCGGCGGCCGACGGAATAGCGTTGCAGTAAGGCGGTCATGCGGCAGTCCCGTGTCCAGGTTTAGAAGGTGCCGGTCTGACCAGTCGTGTGAAGATCGCATGAGGATCGGGTCGGCACCGTGGATAACGACGCGTAGTGTGGAAACTTGATCCGCCAAGGCCAATGGATTTAGCTCCGCGTCGCCGTTGTCAACAGGTCGGGAAATACCCGACTGGCAGATGCTGTGGGCGGGGCTGCAGACTGCTGACGTGGCAGCCTGCGGCAGCGGCGGGCGCAGCCCTCATTGCACATGATCGTGTCGGCGGCCGCGTTAGAGTCGCAGCCCACACCGACGTCCGACATGCACGCATGGATACCCAGAACCACGAATGGATGCAGGCCGTCACCGATGCGCTCAGCGATCTGCTGGCTGCGCGCGTTGCGCAGGCCACCTTGCTGGAGGCCATGCTGGTCTCGCATCCCGAGCCTGCCGCGCTCAGAAAAGCCTGGGACGAATTGTCGTCCCAGCGCATTGCCGTCGTAGCCCAGAACAAGGCGACCGCACAGGTGGAACGGCCGATGGATGGCTATACGCTGGAGCAATTCCAGGCGTGGGAAGAGAAGTTTCGCCGTTATTTTCCGCGCGATTTGAACGCGTCATCGGACGATGCGTCAGGTTGATCAACAGCGCGCAGGGCAGGGCAATCAGCTCCTGGTGTCCTGTAGAGCAGTTGTCGTCGATCAGGTGCCGAAGGCGCCTTTCATGCGGCTGCTTTGAAGGCGCGGTCTTCTTGCTGGCCACTTCTCGTACGACGTCTTAGAAAGATTTTCTGGTGATGTCGTTGTCATTGCTGGCAAATGGTGCCGTCATCGTGGGCGTTGCAGCATCGCAAGGCTGCAGCGCAGTACTGGGCTTCACCAGCTTTGCATCACCGCCGGCGGCTTCTGGTCAGACCCCTTCGGCGGTTGGAAACGCTAAGATCCGGACTCGTGCAGAGTTGGAGGCGCTAATGATCGATCGTCGTACCTTTCTTGCCACAGGTGTCGTGGCCGTTGCCGCAAGTTTCGGCGCATCCGCCGCTCGGATCACGGCGGCGCCGCGTCCGAATGGCCCGGCGCCGTGGGGCGCCGTGCCCAGCGCACGTCAGCTGCAGTGGCATCGGTGGGAGCAATACGCCTTCGTGCATTTTGCGATGAACACCTTCACCGACAAGGAATGGGGCTACGGCGACGAAGATCCGCGCAGATTCGATCCCAGCGATTTCTCTGCCGATCAAATCGTCGCCGCTGCCAAGGCCGGCAATCTGAAAGGGCTGATCTTCACCGCCAAGCATCACGATGGATTCTGTCTTTGGCCGACACGCCTGACCGAGCATTGCATTCGCAATTCGCCCTACAAGGACGGCAAGGGCGACATCGTCGGCGAAATGGCAGCGGCGTGCCGACGCGCTGGCCTGGCCTTCGGCATCTACCTTTCGCCTTGGGATCGCAACCACGCCGAGTATGGCCGCCCCGGCTATCTCGATTACTTCCGCAAGCAGATCGTCGAACTCTGCACGAGGTATGGCGACCTGTTCGAATTCTGGTTCGATGGCGCCAATGGCGGCGACGGCTACTACGGTGGCGCACGCGAGTCGCGCAAGATCGATGCGCCTGCGTATTACAACTGGCCGCAGACGATTGCGTTAGTTCATCAGCACCAGCCGATGGCCTGCACCTTCGACCCGCTCGGTGCGGATATCCGCTGGGTTGGCAACGAGGACGGCGTTGCTGGCGATCCATGCTGGCCGACCATGCCCAATGCGCCCTATACTCAGGAAAACGGCAATGTCGGCGTGCGCGGGGCGGCACTATGGTGGCCGGCCGAAACCAACACCTCGATCCGCCCGGGCTGGTTCTACCATGCCGATGAAGACGGCAAGGTGCGCAGTCCGGAAAACCTGGTGCGCTACTTCGATACCTCGGTCGCGCGCGGCACCAACATGAATC
Source organism: Xanthomonas cassavae CFBP 4642 (assembly GCF_000454545.1). Lineage (NCBI taxonomy): Bacteria > Pseudomonadati > Pseudomonadota > Gammaproteobacteria > Lysobacterales > Lysobacteraceae > Xanthomonas > Xanthomonas cassavae. Next base: position 5,036,680 of record NZ_CM002139.1, on the reverse strand, counting down.
TCAATCTTCCGCCCGACCGACGCGGCCGCATCGCCGAACACGACGTGGCGGTGCTGCAGAGTTTCGGTAATGCCATCCGCGCCAGCTTCGCCATCGATCTGGCCAAGGGCGGCAAGGCCAGTGCCAGCGCGTCGCGCGGTGCCGGGTTCGAGCCGGCGCGCGTGCTCGACCATCAACCGGACAGCTACTGGTCCACGCCGGATGAGATCACCACGCCCACGCTGACGTTGGAGCTGTCTGCGGCGCACAGCTTTGACCTGATCCGGCTGCGCGAGTACCTGCCGCTGGGCGTGCGTGTCACTCGTTTCGCGATCGAAGCCGAGGTGGGGCAGCAATGGCAGCGGTTGGCCGAGGCGCAGTGCATCGGTGCACAGCGGATCCTGCGGCTCGATCGCCCGGTCACCGCGCGCCGTGTGCGTTTGGTCGTGCTTGAGGCGCCGGTCTGCCCGGCGATCAGCGAATTCGCGCTGTTCCGCGCGGTTGCGCCCGTCCCGGTTGCGCGGCCGACGGCGAACGCGCCGGATGTGCTGTCAACCGCAGGCTGGCGCATAGTGCAGGCCAGCGCGCCGGGAGCGGAGGCATTGCTGGACGATGATGCAGGCACGATCTGGACCGTGCCCGCTCCCACACCTGGCCACCCCGTGCAGGTGACCATCGACCTTGGCGAGCGGCGTGACGTTGCCGGCTTCAGCCTCACGCCATCGCGCACGGCGACGACCGGCGCGGCGCCGCCGAAGGGCTACCGCGCCGAAACCAGCGAAGATGGTCAACACTGGCAGCCGGCCGGTGCCGGCGAGCTGTCCAATATCGCCTATGCACTTGCGACCCAGCGTCTGAATTTCCCTGAGGTCCGCCAACTGCGCTACCTGCGGCTGTCGTTCGCAGAAACGGCAGTGCCTGCCGCGCGGCTATCGATCGCCGGCATCGGTGCCTTCTCCCGGTTGCGCTGACGGGACACGGGGTTTCTCGCCATGCACGGCGGTTGGTTGTGCATGGCAGCGGCGATGCAGCGTCACGGATCCGGCAACGCGTGAGAGGAGTACAGGCCCTGCGCCGGAGTGAACCGCCGGCCACGATCGCCGCGTAGCGGTGGGCGTTGGCGTGCGGCCCTGCGTGCGTCCATCGTAAGAACAGCAGATGGGAATGGCTTAGGCGGAAGAACAGCAGGTCCGGTGATTGAAGCTTTGGCGGCGATGGAACTGTTTCATCTGCCGGGGCAGTCAGGGCTCCTCTTGCCACCTCGCCTTGGTGGCTCCGCGCGGCGTAATGGGCCCGGCCAGGCACCGGCCTGAGACGCCTCGGGCCGGCGGCATGCGCGGTGTCCATCGCGTCGTCCTGCCGATCAGGTCACCGAAGGCCGTGTTCTTGCCTGCTCGCTGCGCAACGCCAGCCGTGCCGGGGGCAGCCCCGGTGCGCGCGCTTCCACTACCAGCGCGCCGGCGGCGCGAGTGGTCTGCAGCAGCGCCATGCACAGGCCGTTGAACGCGCGACGGCTGTTGCCCTTGTCGTTCTCGTGGCTGGCCGGGTCGCCGTTGCCCAGGCCGATCAGGCGCGCAGGTCCACGTAGCGCGAACTGCACCTGGTTGTCGGCGCTCGGCGCCATGCGCCCTTGCGCATCGACGATTTCCACCTTCACCACAGCCACGTCTTCGGCATCGGCGCGTAATGCATCGCGATCGCAGCTCAGGCGGATCGCGGCCGGCTTGCCGACGGTTTCGCGGCGCTGGCTCAGCACCAGCGTGCCGCCGCGATAGCCGCGCGCTTCGATCGCGCCCGCGGCATACGCCACGCGCCATTCGACATGGCCGTAAGTGGGCACCTGCTTTAGGCCCTGGCTGACGCCGTTGACCAGCAACTCCACGGCGTCGAGATTGCTATGGCACCAGACCTGTACGTGGCCGTTGTCGTCGGCCTGCAGCAGGCCATCCCAGTTCCAATGCGGGAACAGATGCAGCACCGGGTCGCTGGTCCATTGCGCGCGGTAGTACCAGTAGTTGTCCTTGGGAAAGCCGCAGCTATCGAGTACGCCGAATTGCGAGGCCACATTCGGCCAGCGGTTGTAGGGCGTGGGTTCGCCGCGGTAGTCGAAGCCGGTCCAGATGAAGCCGCCGGCGATATAGGGGCGTTGGGCGACATAGCTCCACCACGCTTCGGCGGTGCTGGCCCACCAGGGGTGGTCCAGGTCGTAGGCGCGTGTGTAGCCGCGTGCGTCGTCGCGTTGGTAGTTGCCGCGTACCGACACGGTGCTGCCGGTTTCGCTGCCGTAGATCGGAATGTCAGGGTATTGCGCGTGGAAGCCATCCATCTGGCTGGTGCGGTAATTGAAGCCGACCACGTCCACCACCTGGCCGACGCCATCGCCAAAGCCCTTGTCCATGGCGAAGGTGGTCGGGCGGGTGGGGTCGAGCTGGCGCACGCGCTGCTGCATGCGCGACACGATGCGCGCGCCGCGCTCGGTGACCTGCTGCGGTTCTTCGTTGCCGAGCGACCACAGGATGACGCTGGGATGATTGCGCCCGCGTCGCACCATCGTTTCCAGCTCGCCCATCGCCTCGGGATCGGTGGACATACGCCGGGTTTCTTCGATGACGAACATGCCCAGGCGGTCGCACAGGGCCAGCAGTTCCGGCGTGGCCGGATTATGCGAGCTGCGGTAGGCGTTGCAGCCCATCGACTTGAGCTGGCGCAGGCGCCATTCGTGCAAGGCGTCCGGGATGGCGGTGCCGACGCCGGCATGGTCCTGGTGGTTGTTGGTGCCGTGCAACTTGAGCGGGGTGCCGTTCAACAGGAAGCCGCGCTGTGCGTCGAAGGCGATGCTGCGTACGCCGAACCGGTTCACCACCGCATCGGTGGCGCGACCGTCGCTGTGCACGCTGGTGGTGGCGCTGTAGAGCTGCGGGGTGTCGATCGACCACAGCATGGCCTGGCCCAGTGGCAGGGTCTGCTCGATCTGCTGCAGCTGCCCCGGCGCCAGCGTGATGGCCGTGCTGGCCGATTGCGCAACCACGCGACCGTCGGGCGCGCTGATGCGCGTCTGCACGACGCACTGGCGCGGCGCGATGCCGTCGTTGCGCACTTCGGTGGAGACCTGCGCGGTGGCGTTGCCGGAGTCGATGCTGCTGCGCACGAACACGCCGTCCTGCGGCACATGCAGTGGGTCGATCTTTTGCAGCCACAGGTGGCGGTAGATGCCGGCGCCCTCGTAGAACCAGCCTTCGCCCCGGGTGGCATCCACGCGCACGGCGATGACATTGGGCTTGCCGTAGTCGAGCACTTCGCTGAGGTCGACCTCGAACCCGCAGTAACCGCTGGCATGGCGGCCGACAATGTGGCCATTGCAGAACACGATGCAATCGCGGAACACACCGTCGAATACCAGGCAGATGCGCTTGCCCAGGTCGCTGGCCGGAATCTGCAGCGTGCGCCGATACCAGCCCACGCTGTTTTCAGGAAAGCTGGTCCCCAGCGCCTTGTAGCCATGTGCGGCTGCCGGGTCTTCCTCGGTCATCGTGGCCGAGATCGGCTCCTGCCGGAACGGCAGGGTCACGGCCCAATCGTGCGGCAGGTCCACCGGCTGCCAGCCGCTGTCGTCGAAGCCCGCCTGCGCGGCGGTGGCGGTGTCCTTGCCGGCCTTGGCGAAGGTGCGCTGGAAGGTGCCTAAGTCGAAATCGCGTGAGGCATCGCTGGCGTGGCCCAGATGAAAGCGCCAGCCAAAATCGAATAGCAGGCGCTCGCGTGGCGCCAGTGTTGCGTCACCCAATGCGCTAACCGGCGCGGTGGTTTGGGCAGCCGTCGGTGCGGCGGCGGCAACGCCAGGCCCCAGGGCCGCAGCGGTGCCAACCGGGAGTGCCGCGCGCACGCCGCTTGCAAGCATGCCGCGCAGCACCTCGCGGCGATTGATGCCGGTCATGGCCGTGTCCTCGTGCCGACGTCTGCCGGTGTTGCCGATACAGGCGTGTGCGCTGCGGGCGTGTACGAGGGCGGTGCGCCGGTGTAACGGTGCTGCATGAAGTCGATCGCCGGCAGCACCTCGTTGCCGTGCCGGAAATCGAAGAAGCTGGCGTTTTCCCACGACGAGCCGGTGCCCCAGCGCGTCTTGCAGCTGCTGCTGGTCCAGGCCGGTTCCCAATACACTACGCCGGCACCGCCGGTGTCGATCACCAGCTGGGTGAGGTCGATCATGTACTTGGACTGGCCTTGCGGCGTGGCCGGATAGCCGGCAATCAGCGAGTCTTCGCCAAGCAGGTTGTGCGAGGTATCGCCGGATGCCAGCGTCCACGGGTAGGCCGTTTCCACCACCACCACGTCGGCATCGAAGCGACCACGCAGGCGCTTGATGGTCTTGCCCAGCTGCGCCATCGATTGGGTCGACCACTTGCGGTAGTAGCTGATGCCGATAAGGTCGAAGTCGGTGACGCCGGCCTTGGTGGCGGCGGCGAACCACGGCTCCACGTTCTCCGGCTGGGCGATATGCAGCATCACCCGTGGCTTGATCGCCGAGTGTGCGCCGATGTCGCGTACCGCCTTGATGCCGGCGTTGAACAGCTTGGCGTTGCGCTGCCAGTCGATGGGGCGCTTCTTGTCCCAGGGCTGGCTGTCCATCAGGTCGGAATTGCTTTCATTGCCCACCTGCACCAGTTCGGGCATCAGCCCGGCGCGGTCGAGCGCGCTGAGCGTGTCGTAGGTGAACCCGTAGAGCGTGCGTGCCAGCTCGTCGGTATCGGTGATGCTGGCCCAGGCCTTGGGAATCAGCTGTTTTTCGCCATCGGCCCAATCGTCGGAATAGTGCAGGTCCAGCAGCACCTGCATGCCCTGTGCGCGCGCGCGGGCAATGGTCTTCTTGACGTCGGACAGGTCGCTGTAGCGGGTCCAGCGCGCATCGTTCCACAGCCGCACCCGCACCAGATTGGCGCCGTGCGCATGGAACAGTTCGAACGGGTCCTGCACCACGCCGTTTTCGCGGTACTGCACGCCGCATTCTTCCATCTCGTTGACGTAGGACAGGTCCGCACCGAGATACAGCGTGGCGGGGGGCTGGGCGGCGTGTGCGGAGGCAGACAGCGCCAACGCCAGCAGCGTTGGCATCCAGAGACGGCGTGTAGTGCGCATGCAATTCCTCGACAGATCAAACATGGAGCGGCCGACAGCATGCTGCATGTGGCCGCCGTGGAGCGCAGGCGGTGCGCGGAATCGCAACCAGGGTTGCAGGTTGTTTCCGCCTCTGGAGGTCACTCACCTGCTGACCGGCGCAGCAGGCGCAGGAGACGTGGGTGGGGCGGTTATCGAACGCAACGGTGCAGGCGCAAAGTGTATGGCGGCCTGCACGGACCCGGCAGATACCTGCCGGATCCTGCATGCCGTCCAAGCATTGCCGGCGCCTGCGCGTCATGCGTTCGCCGCCATGCTTAGAACCGGTAGGTCGCCTCCAGCTGGTAGCGGCGCCCGAACAGCTGGTAACCACCGTCGTCCTGATTGGCCAGGCGATTGGGCTTGTTGTCGGTGTAGGCGCGCAGCGGTTCGTTGGTGAGATTGCCGGCCTGGAAGCGGAAACCCAGCTGCTTGCTGTACTGCCAGTTCAGGCTCAGATCCACCGTGCCTTCGCTCTGCAAGCGTGCCAGCCGCGCAGCATTCCAGCCGTACACCACCGTGTAGGGGCTGTGGTATTTGTAGCCCACGCGCGCTTCGAAGGTGCCGTTGCTGTACCACAGGTCGAAGGTGCCGGTCTTGCGGGCCAGGCCGCTCAGCGGCAGCGGATTGTCTTCCGGCGAGAATTCCTTGAGGTTGGAATCCACCAGCGAATAGTTGGAGTAGACGCCGAAGTTCTCCATGTGCGGGATGAAGAAGAACGGCGTCTGGAAGGTGAGCTCCACGCCATTGATGTAGCCGCCACCGCCATTGAACGGCGCGCTGACCAGGTAGTCCAGGCCGTTGATCACTTCGCGATCGGTACGGTAGCCGATGCTGGAATCCACTTCCTTGCGATACACCGCCAACGCCGCCAGCGCTTCCTTGTGGAAGTACCACTCGTAGGAGACATCGACCTGGGTGGCCTTGAACGGGTCCAGCTGCGGGTTGCCGCCGCTGCCGGTGAGCTGGCCCACGGTGACGGTGGGGTCGTCCAGGCGACGGCCGGTGCGCAGTTCGTCCAGCGGCGGACGCGCGATGACCTTGGCTACCGCAAAGCGCAGGATGCGTTGATCGTCGATCAGGAAGTTGAGCGTGGCGCTGGGCAGCACGTCGGTGTATTCCTTGCTGTCGCTGCTGGGCTGCACGGTGCCGCCGACCGAATCGAAGCCGTTGCTGCTGGTCTTGGTATTGACCAGGCGCACGCCGACATTGCCGGTGACATCGGTGCCGAACAACTGCGAGCTGAAGACCGCCTTGGCGAAGGCTTCGCGCACATCTTCCTTGACGTTCCAGTGGTCGAGCATCTGCTCATTGAGCGTGCTCGGGTCGAAGCCGCCGAACCCGATCCGCGCGATCTCGGCCAGATTGCCGCCGGTCAGCGTGGGCACGTTCAAGTCGGGCATGCTGACCGGGTAGATCAGGTCCTGATACGCCGAGATCGGTTGGTCGTAGCCGGACTGGTTGCCGAGGAAGTGGCGGTTCTGTTTTTCGCGGCGTGCGGCGCGTGCGCCGAATTCCAGCGAGGTGAACGGGCCGGCATCGACCGAGCGGCTGGCATTGAGCGCCAGCGCGGCGATCTTGTCGCGCAGTGCCTGCGGTTCGGTCTGGCCGGCGATGCCGTATTCGGGCGTGTCCGAGCTGGTGCTGATGGTGGGCGTGACGCTGCGGCGGAAATCGAACGACACCGTGTCCGGGTTGCTGCCCAAGCGCACCGCCTGCCAGGTGTTGTCGCGTTTGGCCTGCGAGAACGACAGGTCGCTGCCCAGCGTCCACACATCGCCGTTCCACTTGGCATTCAAGCCACCGGCAGCGAGCGTCTTGACCTCGTTGTAGTGGCTTACCACGTGGTCGACCTGCAGGTTGGAGTTGGCCAGGGTGCCGGCCACCACGTCGCCATCGACGATGGTGTAGGACGAGCCCGGGGTGGTGTACGGATTGGTCGCGCCGGAAAAGGTGCTGAAGGCCAGGCCGTTGAACCAGTTCTGCAGCTGGTCTTCGTCGATCTCGATGCGCGAATACAGGCCGTCGAACTTCAACTCGAAATTGCCCGAGCGCCACTGCACCGTGCCCATCGCGCCGGTGCGGGTCTGGTCGATCAGCTTGAGCTGGTCGGCCGCGCCCCACGGTGTGGGATCCGGGGTGCCATCGCCGTTGACGTCGCGCGAGGTGGTGGCATCGGTATAGCCCCAGCTGCCGATCGAGGAGCTGGCATTCTTCTGCTTCTGGTACGTGGCGCCGAACGCCACCGCCAGGTTGTCGTTGAACTTGTGCACCCAGCTGGCGCCAAAACGGCTGCCCCAGGGGGTGTAGCCGTCCACGTCCTTGGCGTGGTCGTAGAACACCGGGCCGGCTGTGCCGACAAAGCCCGGGCCGGAGTAGTCCAGCGGGCTGATGGTGGAGATGTCCACGGTGGCGGCCAGGCCACCGGCCACCAGGTCGGCCGACTGGGTCTTGTAGACCTTGACGGTGGAGACGATCTCGGTGGGAAACACTTCCCAGCGCACCGCGCGATTGGGCTCGGAGGAGGCGATCTCGCGCCCGTTGACGGTGCCCATGGTCATGCGCGGGCCCAGGCCGCGCACGGTGGCCAGGCTCTCGTTGCCGCGGTCGCGGGTGCCGTTGACGCCGGGCAGGCGCACCAGTGCCTCGGCCACGGTGACGTTGGGCATCTGGCCCATGTTGTCCGCGGAGATCACTTCCATGACGTGATCGGACATCTGCTTGGCCTGCACGGCCTGATTCAGGCTGGCGCGCTGGCCGATCACGGTGATGTTGTCCAATGTGACCGGCGCCTGGCCATTGCTGGCGGCGCTGCTGGTGTCGTTGGCCGGCGGCGCGGCGGGCGCGGTGTCCTGCGCGTGCGCGCTGAACGCGGTGGCCAGGACGCAGGCGATGGTGGTGCAGAGAACGTCGCGGACCGGCGTGCGGCGCGCAGGCCGGCTGGCCGAGCGGCCGGTGTGGTGAACAGGCATCGGTTGATCCCTCCCAGGACAAAGTGACCGAATAAGGTAGTTGGCTGCGTCGGCCTGCCGGCGCCGACGTGCGAGGCGCGAATGGGCGGGCGTGGCGTGAGGCGGTCATGCGTGTTGCGGTGTGTTCGTGTGGCGCCGAGACGCTCGACGAGCGCGTTGGCGTCCCCCTGTCCTGCATGTGTCCGCTTCAGGGTAGAAGCGAGAGTCATTCCATTCCAATGAAGCATTTTGCTGGAGCTATCTCGGCTTGGAATGCTGCAGTGCAGCGCTAGTGTCTGCTTCGTCACACTCCGGCATGCGTGGGTCAACGGCGATCAAAGATTGCTCCATGTCGTGGCCGTGCGCTCTGGTCTTGCGGTCAGCGCGCACTGGCCGGGAGCCGGGGCAGGGCAGGAAACGCGCGCTGGACGCAATCGCTGCGCTCGCAGGTCAGACAGCCGGGTCCGATCGGCACCGCATCGTCCACCGCGCCCAGATCCCAGCCGCGCGCGTAGACCAATTGGTCGGCATGGCGCAGGTCGCAGCCCATTGCCAGCGCGAAGGTCTTGCGCGGGCGGCCGTAGCCCGGCGGCCCGCTGCTGACCTGGCGTGCCAGCCAGAAATAGCGCCGCCCGTCGGGCATGCGCGCGATCTGGGTGAGGATGCGGTCGGGCTGGTTGAAGGCTTCGTACACGATCCACAGCGGGCAGGCGCCACCGACGTGGGAAAAATGGAAGTCGGTGGCAGAGTGGCGCTTGGAGACATTGCCGGCGCGGTCCACCCGCATGAAGAAGATCGGCAGCCCGGCCGCGCCGCGCCGCTGCAGGGTGCTCAGGCGATGGCAGACCGCTTCGAACCCCACTCCGAAACGATCCGCCAGCCATTCGATATCGTAGCGCGAGGCCTGTGCGCTGTGCAGGAAATCGCTGTACGGCATCACCAGCGCGCCGGCGAAATAATTCGACAGGCCGATCCGCGACAGCGCGATGCGCTCGGCATCGGCGAAGCCGGCATCGGCGATGCGCGCCTCCAGTAGCGGGGCACATTCCAGCACGGCCAGTTGCGCAGCCAGTTGGAACGCCTGCTGGCCTGGGCGCAGATGCGCCGGCAGCCACAGCACGCGCGCCTGCGCATCCAGATGCCGCTTGTCATGGTGCAGGTCGGGCGATTCCTGCACCAGCAGGTCGTGGCGATCGGCCAGGCGTTGGCGCAACCGCAGCGGCAGGCTGTCGGTGGTCGCGCCGAGTTCGGCGTGCAGTGCTTCGGCGCGTTCGTCCAGTTCGGGCAGATAGTTGTGCGCGCGATTGAAGTAGTCGCGTACCTGCTCGCCGGGCGACAGCGACGGCATTGCCGCATGCCCCACGCCGACCTGTACTTCCAGCACGGCAGTGCGCTCCAGCAGATGCTGATGGGCGCGCTGCAGGTCCAGCAAGGCCTGCGCCACCTGCGGCAGGTTGCCGGTGAGCGTGCGCAGTTCGGGCGGCGACAAGGTGTGGCCCAGGCTGCGCAGCGCATCGTCCAGCGGCTCGACCAGGGCGGCCGGGTCGTCCGGGTCGTGCAGTCCGTCCAGCTCGCCCAACGTGGCCTTGAGGCGCTGCTGGATCGCCAGAGTCAGCGGCCGCTGGTTGCGCTCGATCTGGTTCAGATAGCTGGGCGACAGGCCCAGCCGGCGCGCCAGCTCGGCCTGGGTCAGGCCGTGGCGCTGGCGCAGCCGCTGCAGGCGCAGGCCCAGCTGGTGCCGCAAGGTAGGAAGGGACTGGGGCATTCGCAGATTTCGCAAAATCTTGCAGGTAGCTTAGCGCGATTAAGCAATTCATGGCTGGGAATGCCAGGGCAGGGTGCGAATAATGCGAAGCACTGGGCCGGCGTGGCCCGATGCCCCTTGCGAGCGAGCCCTGTGATGAGCGAATCCGTCCCCCGCGTGTCCCTGTTGATCGATGGTGAAATGGTGGTCTCGGCCAGCGAGCAGTGGCAGGACGTGGTCAACCCGGCCGACCAGTCGGTACTGGCGCAGGTGCCGTTCGCCACCAGCGCCGAAGTCGACGCCGCCGTGGCTGCCGCCAGCCGTGCCTTTGTCAGCTGGCGCAAGACGCCGATTGGCACCCGCGCACGTATCTTTCTCAGGTACCAGCAGCTGATTCGTGAGCACATGCCCGAGCTGGCCGCGCTGCTCAGCGCCGAGCAGGGCAAGACCCTGGCCGATGCCGAAGGCGACGTCTTCCGCGGGCTGGAAGTGGTGGAGCACGCCGCGGCCATCGGCAACCTGCAGCTGGGCGAGCTGGCCAACAACGTCGCCACCGGCGTGGATACCTACAGCCTGCTGCAGCCGCTGGGCGTGTGTGCGGGCATCACCCCGTTCAACTTCCCGGCGATGATTCCGCTGTGGATGTTTCCGATGGCGATTGCGACGGGCAACACCTTCGTGCTCAAGCCGTCCGAGCAGGACCCGATGGTGACCATGCGGCTGGTGGAACTTGCCTTGGAAGCGGGTATCCCCAAGGGCGTGCTCAACGTGGTGCACGGGGGCGAAGCCGTGGTCAACGCGCTGTGCGACCACCCGGAGATCAAGGCACTGTCGTTCGTCGGCTCCACCAAGGTGGGCACGCACGTCTATCGCCGCGCATCGCTGGCCGGCAAGCGCGTGCAATGCATGATGGGCGCCAAGAACCATGCCGTGGTGCTGCCGGACGCCAACCAGGAACAAACCCTCAATGCGATGGTCGGCGCCGCCTTCGGAGCGGCAGGCCAGCGCTGCATGGCCGCCTCCACGCTGGTGCTGGTGGGTGAAGCGCGGCAGTGGATTCCGGAGCTCGTCAGCAAGGCCAGGAGCCTGAAGCTCGGTGCAGGCAGCGCCGCTGGCACCGATGTCGGTCCCTTGATTTCCTGCGCCGCACGCGAGCGTGTGGAAGCATTGATCGCCTCAGGCGTGGAGCAGGGCGCCACGCTGGAACTGGACGGGCGCGCGCCGCAGGTGCCGGGGTTCGAGCAGGGCAACTTCGTCGGCCCGACGATCTTTTCCGGGGTCAAGCCCGGCATGCGCATCTACGACGAGGAAATCTTCGGGCCGGTGCTGGTCATTCTCGAAGCCGCTACGCTGGATCAGGCCATCGCGCTGGTCAACGCCAATCCCAATGGCAATGGCACCGCGCTGTTCACCCAGTCCGGCGCGGCCGCGCGGCGTTTCCAGGAAGACATCGATGTGGGTCAGGTCGGCATCAATGTGCCGATTCCTGTCCCGGTGCCGCTGTTTTCCTTCACCGGCTCGCGCGCCTCCAAGCTCGGCGACCTCGGTCCCTACGGCAAGCAGGTGGTGATGTTCTACACCCAGACCAAGACCGTGACCGCGCGCTGGTTCGACGACCAGACGCTGAGCCATGGCGTCAACACCACCATCTCTCTCAAGTGAGCCGATCGCAATGAATGCAGCCATCCAGCTCCACCCCAACGCGGCCGAGTTGAACGACGAGCAGGAGGCCTTCCGCGCCGCCGCGCGCGACTTTGCCGACAAGGAACTCGCCCCGCATGCGGCGCAGTGGGACGCGGAAGGGCACTTCCCGCGCGAGGTCATCGCCAAGGCCGCCGAACTGGGCTTTTGCGGCCTGTACACCGACGAGGACGTCGGCGGCCTGGGGATGCGCCGGCTCGATGCGGCGGTGGTCTTCGAGGAACTGGCCACGGTCGATCCCTCCACTTCGGCCTTCATCAGCATCCACAACATGGCCACCTGGTTGATCGCCAGCTACGGCAACGATGCGATACGCGCGCAGTGGGGCGAGGCGATGACCAGCGGCGCCAAGCTGGGCTCGTACTGTCTGACCGAGCCGGGCAGTGGTTCGGATGCGGCTTCGCTGAAGACCCGCGCGCAGCGCGCTGGCGACAGTTACCTGCTCAACGGCAGCAAGGCCTTCATTTCCGGCGCGGGCGCCACCGATGTGCTGGTGGTGATGGCGCGCACCGGCGACGACGGCGCGCGCGGCATCAGCGCCTTCGTGGTACCCGCCGATGCGCCGGGTATCAGCTACGGCCGCAAGGAAGAAAAGATGGGCTGGAACAGCCAGCCCACGCGCGGGGTGACCTTCGCCGATGTGCGCATTCCGGCCGGCAATCTGCTGGGCAAGGAAGGCGAAGGCTTCAAGATGGCGATGAAGGCGCTGGATGGCGGCCGCATCAATATCGCCGCCTGTTCGCTGGGTGCCGCGCAAGGCGCGCTGGACGCCGCCCGTCGCTACATGGGCGAGCGTCGCCAGTTCGGCAAGAAACTGGCCGATTTTCAGGCGCTGCAGTTCAAGCTGGCCGACATGGCCACGCAACTGGTGGCCGCGCGGCAGATGGTGCACACCGCTGCGCGCAAGCTCGATGCCGGCAGCCACGACGCAACGGTGTGGTGCGCGATGGCCAAGCGCTTCGCCACCGATGCAGGCTTTGCGATCTGCGACGAGGCACTGCAGATCCACGGCGGGTATGGCTATATCCGCGAATATCCGATCGAGCGGTTGCTGCGCGACAGCCGCGTGCACCGCATCCTGGAAGGCACCAACGAAGTGATGCGCATGATCGTGGCGCGTCACCTGCTCAACGGCGAGGAGGAACTGCGATGAGCGATTGGGAAGGGCGCCTCCACACCGGCCTGCAGGTCGAGCGCGATGGCCATGTGGCCATCGTCACGCTGAGCAACCCGCCGGCCAATACCTGGACCGTACACAGCCTGGCTGCTTTGCGCGACCTGATGCGTGCACTGGATGCCGACCGCAGCATCTATGCGTTGGTGATCACCGGCCAAGGCGAGAAGTTCTTCAGCGCCGGCGCCGACCTCAAGCAGTTCGCCGATGGTGACAAGGCCAACGCGCGCGAGGCCGCGCGACGGTTTGGCGAGGCGTTCGAGGCCCTGAGTGCTTTCCGCGGCGTCTCGATCGCCGCGATCAACGGCTATGCCATGGGTGGCGGGTTGGAATGCGCATTGGCGTGCGATCTGCGCATCGCCGAGCAACACGCACAGCTCGCCTTGCCGGAGGCCAGTGTCGGCCTGCTGCCGTGCGCGGGCGGTACCCAGAACTTGCCGCGGCTGGTCGGCGAGGGCTGGGCCAAGCGCATGATCCTGTTGGGCGAGCGCCTGGATGCCGCCACCGCCCAGCGCATCGGTCTGGTCGAAGAGGTGGTGGGACAGGGCGAATCGCGCGCGCTGGCGATCGCCTGGGCGCAGCGTGCCGGCAAGCAGAGCCCGGTCAGTGTTGCGGCCTGCAAGCGGTTGGTGCAGGCCACCCGCACCGCGACCCATGCCGCAGCCCTGGTGGCCGAACGCGAGGCCTTCGTGGATCTGTTCGAGCAGGCCGACCAGGCCGAAGGCGTGGCCGCCTTCCTGGGCAAGCGCGCGCCGCAGTGGAGCAACCGCTGATGGTGGGGGCCACTGCAGCCGACGATGCCGCGCCGGTGCTGTTCGAACAGCGCGACTGCACCGATGGGCACTGCATCGGCATCGCTACCTTGAACGCACCCAAGACCCTCAACGGATTGTCGCTGGAGATGACGCGGCTACTGGACGCGCAACTGCGGGCCTGGGCTGACGATGCGCAGATTGCTTGCGTGGTGTTGCGGGGCGCCGGCGACAAGGCCTTGTGCGCCGGTGGCGATCTGCATGGGCTCTACCAAAGCATGCGCGCGCATCGCGATGCGGTACCCGAGGCCGCGCGGCGACGCGCCAGGCCGCAGGACAATGCGCATGCCGCTGCCTTCTTCGAAGAAGAATATCGGCTGGACTACCGCATCCATACCTACCCCAAGCCGTTCCTGTGCTGGGGCCATGGCATCGTGATGGGCGGCGGCATCGGGCTGATGTCCGGCGCCAGCCATCGTGTCGTCACCGAGCGTTCGCGCCTGGCCATGCCTGAAATCACTGTTGGCCTGTTCCCGGATGTGGGCGGCAGCTGGCAGCTGCGTCGCGTGCCGGACGGCGCCGGCCTGTTCCTGGCGTTGACCGGGGCGCCACTCAATGCCAGCGATGCCATCCATGCCGGGCTGGCGGACGTGCAGCTGGAACATGCGCAGTTTCCGGCGGTACTGGAAGCGCTGGGCGCGCACGCGTGGAGCGGCGATGCGCAGGAGGACCGCGCGCAACTGGGCGCCTTCCTGCAAGGCCTGGCACAGCCGCTGGAGCCGGGTCCGCTGCAGCTGCATGCGGGGTTGATTGCGCAACTGGTGTCCGGCGACACGTTGGAGCAGGTCGTCGCGGCCATCGACGCCCTGCAGAGCGAAGATGCCTGGCTGCAGGCCGCGCGTACCACGCTGGCCGCCGGTGCGCCGGGTTCGGCACGTCTGGCCTGGGAGCTGCAACGCCATCCTGGTACCGCTGTGCTGGCCGATACGTTTCGTACCGAGTATGTGGTTGCGCTGCACGCCGCAGCGCATGGCGATTTTGCCGAAGGCATCCGTGCGCTGCTGATCGACAAGGACCGCCAGCCGCAGTGGCAACCGGCATCGCTGGGTGAAGCCGATGCGGCGTGGGCAGCGGGATTTTTCGCCACGCCCTGGTCTGCCGATCAGCATCCGCTGGCCGATCTAGGCATGCGCTAGGCATGGCAACGCGCGGCACCGCTCGGGTCGGCGCGATTGCCGGACGCATGCGCGCTGCGTGCGTGCCGCCGCGTGGTTGCTGCTTGCCGGGATGCAATCCCTTTCTTCTTCCGATGAATGCTCCAACCTGGAGATCGACACGATGAGCAAGCTCGCCTTTATCGGCCTGGGCAATATGGGCGGCCCGATGGCCGCCAACCTGATCAAGGCCGGGCACCAGCTGCGGGTGTTCGACCTGATGCCCGCCGCGCTGGACGCTGCTGCGGCGGCCGGCGCGCAGGCGGCCGGCTCGGCGCACGACACCCTGGCCGAGGCCGAGATCGTTATTTCGATGTTGCCGGCCAGCCGCCACGTGGAAGGCCTGTACCTGGGCGATGGCGGCATCCTGGCGCAGATTCCAGACGGCGCGCTGGTCATCGACTGCAGCACCATCGCGCCGGTGTCCGCGCGCAAGGTGGCCGAGGCGGCGCGCGCGCGCGGGCTGGCGATGCTGGACGCTCCGGTCTCCGGCGGCACGGCCGGCGCGGCCGCCGGCACGCTGACCTTCATCGTCGGTGGCGCTGTCGACGCGCTGGAGCGCGCGCGTCCTGTGCTGCAGGCGATGGGCAAGAACATTTTCCACGTCGGCGACAACGGCGCCGGCCAGGTCGCCAAGCTGTGCAACAACATGGCGCTGGGCGTGATCATGGCCGCCACCGGCGAAGCCTTGGCGCTGGGCGTGGCGCAGGGGCTGGATCCGGCGGTGCTGTCGCAGATGATGGCGGTCAGCACCGGGCGCAGCTGGGCCACCGAAGTGTGCAATCCGTGGCCGGGCGTGTTGCCCAACGCGCCGGCCTCGCGCGGCTACAGCGGCGGTTTCGGCAATGATCTGATGCTCAAGGATCTGGGGCTGGTGGCCGAATCGGCGGTGCAGGCCGGGGTCTCGATTCCGCTGGGCGAGCTGGCGCGCAACCTGTACGCGATGAACAGCCAGGCCGGTCATGGCGGCCTGGATTTCTCCAGCGTGGTCAAGCTGGTGGCCAAGGTCTGAGCGAGTGCAGGGTTGCCGTCGCGTCATGTGATCTCATCACGCGCGGGTGTAATAGTCTCCGTCATCGCGCGTGCTTAAGGTGCGCGCATTGCACGAGGCCGCACAGCATGGGACACGACCACAACCACGCCCCCAACGAAATTCGCCACGAAACGCCGCTATGGTGGGCGCTGGCACTGACCGCCACCTTCCTGGTGGCCGAAGTGATCGGCGCATTCGTCACCAACAGCCTGGCGCTGCTGTCGGATGCGGCGCACATGGCCACCGACACGCTCGGCTTGATGATCGCGCTACTGGCCGTGCGCCTGAGCCGGCGCCCCGCCGATGCGCGCCGCACTTACGGCTATGTACGCCTCGAAGCGCTGGGTGCACTGGTCAACGGCGCGCTGCTGTTCGGCGTGGGCGCCTACATCCTGTGGGAAGCCGCGCAACGCTTCCGCGCGCCGCAGGACATTTCCTCCAACGGCATGTTGCTGATCGCCGGGCTGGGCCTGGTGATCAACCTGGTCGCGATGAAGCTGCTGCATGCCGGCAGCGGCGAAAGCCTCAACGTCAAGGGCGCCTACCTGGAAGTGTGGAGCGACATGCTGGGCTCGGTGGCGGTGATCGTCGGCGCCCTGCTGATCCGCTGGACCGGCTGGCCCTGGATCGACCCGGTGCTTGCGGTGCTGATCGGTCTATGGGTACTGCCGCGTACCTGGGTGCTGCTGCGCGAGGCGATCAATGTGCTGCTGGAAGGCGTGCCCAAGGGCATCGATCTGACGCAGGTGCGGCGGGCACTGGCCAGCTACCCAGGCGTGGACGACGTGCACGACCTGCATGTCTGGGCGCTGGCCTCCAGCATGCCTGCACTTACCGCGCACGTGGTGGTGGGCGGGTCCGTCGAGCGCGACCACCTGCGCGATGCGCTCGCCGCGCTGCTGCACGAACGCTTCGAGATCGATCACGTGACCCTGCAGGTGGAAAGCGGGGATTGCGGTGTGCACCCTTGCGGGACCCCGGTGTCCGTGTCGGCGGCCTCGCATCACGCTCATCATGATGATGATGGGCACGCCGGGCATCATCACCATCATTGATGCGTGTTCCGGTGTCGGTATCGACGGCCCGGCCGCCGGTGTCGATCCATCGAGGCTACCGCGGCTGCGACAACGCACCGTGCCAAGCGCCACCCCATGGCCGCACAGAAGCAGCAAGGCCGCCAGTCGGCGGCCTTGCTGCATTCGATCATCCACCACGATCATCCACGAGATTGGATGGACCTGGGTTCACGCCACCGGCTCGCGCAACACCGGCGAGTCCCAGCCCGGGCGCGGCGCGAAACGCTCGCCATAGCGCGCGTGCAGCGCCTGCAGGCGCGCCAGCAGCGCATCGGCGCCGGCGCTGCGGATGTACTGGATCGGGCCGCCGCGGAACGGGGCGAAGCCGGTGCCGAAGATGACGCCGGCATCCAGCAGATCGGCATCGGCTACCACGCCGTCGTGCAGGCAGGCCACCGCTTCGTTGAGTAGCGGCAGGATCAGGCGGTCTTCCAGATCGACCGGCGCGGCGTAGCCGTTGGGAACCTCGGCCTTGACCGCACGCCCGTTCTCCCACTTGTACAACCCCTGGCCATCCTTCTTGCCGCGCTTGCCCGCCTCCACGGTGGCCAGCGCGGCCGGAATCGGCAGATGCAGGAACGGCGCCAGCTCGGCACCGACGCCGGCGGCGACGTCCAGGCCCACGGTGTCGATCAGTTCGATCGGCCCCATCGGCATGCCGAACTTGACAGCCGTCTTGTCCAGCACCGGTCCCGGGATGCCCTCGGCATAGGCGGTGGCCGCTTCCAGCAGGTACGGAAACAGCACGCGGTTGACCAGGAAGCCCGGGGTGCCCGCCACCGGCACCGGGAACTTGTCCAGCGCCCTGCAGAACGCCGCCAGGCGCGCCACGTTGACCGGATCCAGCCCGTCGTGCTGCACGATCTCCACCAGCGGCATCATCGCCACCGGGTTGAAGTAGTGCAGGCCGGCGAACTGGGCCGGGCGCAGCAGCTGGCCACGCAACTCGGTCAGCGGAATCGACGACGTATTGGTAGTCAACACGGCGTCCGGCTTGAGCTGCGGTTCGATCGACTGATACAGCTCGCGCTTGGCCTGCGGGTTCTCGACGATCGCCTCGATCACCAGATCCGCCTGTGCCACGCCTGCACCGGCCAGGTCGCCACGCAGGCGCGCGGCGACCGCCGGGCGCTTGGCCTCGTCCTTGACCCGCTTGGCGAACAGCTCGCCGCCACGGCTCAGCGCGGTGTCGATGAAGCGCTGCTCGCGATCCTGCAGGGTGACCTCGAAGCCCTTGTAGGCGGCCAATGCCGCGATATCGCCGCCCATCACGCCGGCGCCGACGACATGCACATGACGGATGGGTACCGCCGCCGCGCCGCCGGCATCCTTGCCGCCCAGCGCCTTCAGCCGCTCGGTAAGGAAGAAGATGCGGATCAGGTTGCGTGCGGCCGGGGTGCTGGCGAGCTTGACCACCGCCTTGCGCTCGGCAGCCAGACGCGCCTGGATGCCGCCGCCGCCCGCCCGTTCCCACACGTTGATCAGGGCGTACGGTGCCGGGTAATGCTCCTTGCGCGCCTTGCGCGCGACCTGCTTGCGCATCTGCGGCGCCAGCAGCTGGCGCGCAAGCAGGGTATTGGTGGCCCAGGCGGTGGCGCGTTGCTTGAGCGGGCGCGTGGTGCCGGCCAGCGCCAGGGCAGCGGCCACGTCGACCAGCACGGCGGGTGCAGCGACCTTGTCCACCAGGCCCATGGCACGCGCGGCCTTGGCCGACACGCTGCGGCCGGTCAGCATCAGGTCCATTGCCGCCGGTGCGCCGATCAGGCGCGGCAAGCGGGCGCTGCCACCCCAGCCGGGAAAGATGCCGAGCTTGGTTTCCGGCAGGCCGATGCGGGTGCTGCCGTCATCGGAGGCCACCCGGTAACGGCAGGCCAGCGCGATTTCGGTACCGCCGCCCATGCAGAAGCCGTGGATGGCTGCCACCGTGGGGCAGGGCAGCTCGGCCAGCTTCTGGAACACCTGCTGGCCGCGGTGGATGGCATCGTTGACCGTGCCCTTGCGATCGAAGTCCTGGAATTCCTTCAGGTCGGCACCGGCAATGAAGCCGTTGGCCTTGGCCGAGCGCAGCACCACGCCCTTGGGCGGATCCAGCGCCAGCCGTTCCACCAGTGCGCCCAGCTCGAGCAGCACCTCCTGCGAAAATGCGTTGACCGCTGCGCCCTGACGATCGAGGCTGAGCACGAGCACGCCGTCCTCGCGCAGGTCGGCCTGCCAGTGGCTGAATCGAAGCCCGTCGAAACCTGGAAGCATGCGGTTGGCCGTCCGGCGATATAAGGAAAGGCCGTTATCATCCAGAGGTTGTTTCCTTCACGTCAAATACCCATACCTGTCGACAGGGACGGCGCGCGCTTCGGCGAGGTGCCGCTGGCGGCGCATCGGTACCGCTACCCTGATGCGCGACGCTCGTACGGATCGGTATGAACTTTCCTCTTCAATGGCGGTCTCATTGCCCGACTTCGGTGGGCTGACAGGAGTGCGGCCCACCATGGCCGAAGTCGATACACCTCAGGAGCTGGACCTTGAACTGGTCCGGCGTGTGCAGCGCGGCGAGAGCGCGGCGTTCGATGTGCTGGTACGCAAGTACCAGCATCGGATCGTTGCCCTGATCGGGCGCTACATCGCCGACTGGAGCGAATGCCAGGATGTGGCCCAGGACACGTTTGTGCGCGCGTATCGCGCCATCAACAGTTTCCGCGGCGACGCCCAGTTCTATACGTGGCTGCACCGCATTGCCGTCAACACTGCCAAGAACCATCTGGTTGCGCACAACCGCCGGCCGCCCACCGACGACATCGAGATCAGCGATGCCGAGCAGTTCGATGGGGCCACCCGGTTGCGCGATACCAATACCCCGGAGCGTGAACTGATGCGACAGGAGCTGGAACAAACGGTGATGCGCGCGGTCCAAGCCCTACCGGAAGAACTTCGGTTGGCCATCACCCTGCGCGAGGTGGAAGGTCTGAGTTACGAGGACATCGCGCGAAAGATGGATTGCCCGATCGGAACGGTGCGCTCGCGCATCTTCCGGGCGCGCGAGGCCATCGACATCGAGCTGCGGCCTCTGCTGGAGACCGATAGCGCTACCCGTGAGCGACACCGTGTATGAGCCATAACCCCGACATGTCCACCACCGACAAGTTCGAACGCCACTACCGGCAGCAATTGTCCGCGCTGGTCGACGGTGAGCTGAGTGCCGACGAATCGCGTTTCCTGTTGCGCCGCCTGGCCCACGACGACGAGCTGGCCGGTTGCCACGAACGTTGGCAGCTGTGCGGCGACGTGCTGCGCGGCGCGGCCAGCGCGCCGGCGCCGCTGGATTTCGCGGCGCGGGTCCGCAGTGCGATCGCCGACGAGCCTGCACCGCAGCCACAGCCGATGCCGCGCGCGGCGGTACGCTGGCGGTGGGGTGGCGGCGCGGCGATCGCCGCCTCGGTCGCGGCGATCGCCATGTTCATGGCGCGCGAACGCTTGCCGGATCCGGCCCGGCCGGTCACTGAGGTGCCGGTGTATGCCACCGCCGCCCAGGTGCCTGCCGCGGTCCAGCCGCCCGTCGCGCCGAAGGCGCCCGCAGCTCCCGTCCCCGCCAACCCCGGCGACGGCGACGGCGACGGCGGCGGCGGCGCGCTGGTTGCGGCGGTTCCGGCCGCGGCTCTGGCCTCCACGCGCCGCGGCGCCGCGACCCGCAATCAGCAGGTGGCACGCAGTGCGGCGGCGCGCCAGCAGCAGGCGCCGGCTCCGATGGTGGCTGCCGCCACGCCGGCCGCGGCGAGCCCGGTGGCGCCATCCAACCCGTTCACGCACCCGGATACCACCTTGCAGGCGCGTCCCTGGCCGCGCGCGGCACTGCCTGGCGTTGGCAACAGTCCGCTCAACGCCAGTTTCAGCCAGAGTCGCCAGGGCCCGGCGTTCTATCCGTTCGAACCAGCGCCGCAGGCGGCCCGGGCTCCAGCACCAAGTCCGCCTTCGTCGGCGCAGGGCCCGCAATACTGATCCGGCGGCCGATCTTCATCCACTCGGCGCCCTCCCTCCCGTTACCTTGTCGGACCCGTGCCGCTGCATGGGTTCAGGTTCCTGTCGCCCTGCCATCGGAGGCAACTCGATGAATCACCGCATCCGTACCCAGATGT
Organism: Xanthomonas cassavae CFBP 4642; assembly: GCF_000454545.1. Taxonomy (NCBI): domain Bacteria; kingdom Pseudomonadati; phylum Pseudomonadota; class Gammaproteobacteria; order Lysobacterales; family Lysobacteraceae; genus Xanthomonas; species Xanthomonas cassavae. The sequence continues at coordinate 5,015,781 of NZ_CM002139.1, read as the reverse complement.
TCGGCCTGCTTGCCATGACCCTGCCGCTGGCCGCCTGTGCCCAGCAAACCGCACCCGCACCCGCGCCCAAGGCCAGTGCCCCGATCACTGCCAACCGCAGCACCACCCCGGCGCCGCAGCTGGTGGCGGGTTTGCCAGACTTCACCAATCTGGTCGAGCAGGTCGGCCCGGGTGTGGTCAATATCGAAGCCATCATCACCCGCAAGGACGCGATGGCGCGTTCGGCGCGTGGCGGGCGCGGTGGTCAGGGCGGCATGCCCGACGACGAGCAGATGCCGGAGTTCTTCAGGCGCTTCTTCGGGCCGGATTTCCAGATGCCGGGCGGTCCGTGGCAGGGGCCGGGTGGTGGCGATGACGATGGCGGCATTGCCGGCAAGTCGATGGGCTCGGGCTTCATCATTTCCGCTGATGGGTATGTGCTGACCAATCATCACGTGGTCGACGGCGCCAGCGAAGTCACCGTCAAGCTGACCGACCGCCGCGAGTTCAAGGCCAAGGTGGTCGGCAGCGACGAGCAGTACGACGTGGCGCTGCTCAAGATCGAGGCCAAGGGCCTGCCCACCGTGCGCCTGGGCGATTCCAACACGCTCAAGCCGGGCCAGTGGGTGGTGGCGATCGGCTCGCCGTTCGGCCTGGACCACTCGGTCACTGCCGGCATCGTCAGTGCCACCGGTCGCAGCAATCCGTACGCGGATCAGCGCTACGTGCCCTTCATCCAGACCGACGTGGCGATCAACCAGGGCAACTCCGGCGGCCCGCTGCTCAACACCCGCGGCGAGGTGGTCGGCATCAATTCGCAGATCTTCTCCGCGTCGGGCGGCTACATGGGGATCAGCTTCGCGATCCCGATCGACCTGGCCTTCAGTGCCGCCGAGCAGATCAAGGCCACCGGGCGGGTCAGTCGCGGCATGCTGGGCGTGGCGGTCGGCCCGATCGATTCGTTGAAGGCGCAGGGCCTGGGCCTGCCGGATACGCGCGGCGCGCTGGTCAACGACATTCCCGCCGGCAGCCCGGCGGCCAAGGCTGGCGTTGAAGTGGGTGATGTGATCCGCGCGGTCAACGGCAAGCCGATCGAGGTGGCCAGCGATCTGCCGCCGATGATCGGCCTGATGGCACCGGGTACCAAGGTCAACTTGGACGTGCTGCGCGACGGCAAGCCGCGCCATGTCAGCGTGACCCTGGCGCCGTTGCAGGACGGCAGCGAGAGCGCTGCACCGCGCACCGCCGCCGAGGATGCCAAGCCGGAGGCTCCGGCCAGCGTGGCCTTGCTGGGCCTGCAAGTCGCCGATCTGACCGCCGCCGAACGCAGCCGCCTGGGCCTGGATGCAGGCGAGGGCGTGCGGATTGCCGCGGTCACCGGCCCCGCGGCGCGCAGCACCCAGCCACCGCTGTCGCCGGGCCTGATCATCGCCCGCGTCGGCCGCACCAAGGTCGGCACCGTCGCCGAACTCAACCGCGCGCTGTCCAGCTACAAGAAGGGCGACGTGGTCATGCTGCTGGTCACCGATGGCAAGGCGACGAGTTATGTGGCCTTGAAGGCCGGCGGCTAACGGAGGGAATCGGGAATCGGGAATGGCAAGAGCGGGTCCGCGAGACGATGGCCCGCCTGGCTTTTCCGATTCCCCACTCCCGATTCCCAATTCCCGGCCCCAATGGGGCCGACCATGCGATAATGCTGCGTTACCCTGACGACGGCTGCGCCGGCGCCCACCTCAATGTCCTCTGATTCAATGCGGAACATCCGCAATTTCTCCATCATCGCCCATGTCGACCACGGCAAATCCACCCTGGCCGACCGGATCATCCAGCTGTGTGGCGGCCTGCAGGCGCGCGAGATGGAGGCCCAGGTGCTGGACTCCAACCCGATCGAGCGCGAACGCGGCATCACCATCAAGGCGCAGTCGGTGTCCCTGCCGTACACGGCCAAGGACGGGCAGACCTACCACCTGAACTTCATCGACACCCCCGGGCATGTGGATTTCTCCTACGAAGTCAGTCGCTCACTGGCCGCCTGCGAGGGCGCGCTGCTGGTGGTGGATGCGGCGCAGGGCGTGGAAGCGCAGTCGGTGGCCAACTGCTACACGGCAGTGGAGCAGGGCCTGGAAGTGGTGCCGGTGCTCAACAAGATTGACCTGCCCACCGCCGATGTCGACCGTGCCAAGGCCGAGATCGAAGCGGTGATCGGCATCGATGCCGGAGACGCGGTGGCGGTCAGCGCCAAGACCGGCCTGAACATCGATCTGGTGCTGGAAGCGATCGTGCATCGCATCCCGCCGCCGAAGCCGCGCGATACCGACAAGCTGCAGGCGCTGATCATCGATTCCTGGTTCGATAACTACCTGGGCGTGGTCTCGCTGGTGCGCGTGATGCAGGGCGAGATCAAGCCGGGCAGCAAGATCCTGGTGATGTCCACCGGCCGCACCCATCTGGTGGACAAGGTCGGCGTGTTCACGCCCAAGCGCAAGGAACTGGCGGCGCTGGGCGCCGGCGAAGTGGGCTGGATCAATGCCTCGATCAAGGACGTGCATGGTGCGCCGGTCGGCGACACCCTGACCCTGGCCGGCGATCCCGCCCCGCATGCCTTGCCCGGTTTCCAGGAAATGCAGCCGCGCGTGTTCGCCGGCCTGTTTCCGGTCGATGCCGAGGACTATCCGGACCTGCGCGAAGCGCTCGACAAGCTGCGCCTGAACGATGCGGCGCTGCGCTTCGAGCCGGAAAGCTCCGAGGCGATGGGCTTCGGCTTCCGCTGCGGCTTTTTGGGCATGCTGCACATGGAAATCGTGCAGGAGCGGCTGGAGCGCGAATACAACCTGGACCTGATCAGCACTGCGCCAACCGTGGTCTATGAAGTGCTCAAGACCGACGGTTCCATCGTCAACATGGACAACCCGGCCAAGTTGCCGCAGTTGAACCTGGTGGATGAGATCCGCGAGCCCATCATCCGCGCCAACGTCCTCACTCCCGAGGAGTACATCGGCAACATCATCAAGCTGTGCGAGGAAAAGCGCGGCACCCAGATCGGCATCAATTATCTGGGCAGCCAGGTGCAGATCAGCTACGAGCTGCCGATGGCCGAGGTGGTGCTGGATTTCTTCGACAAGCTCAAGTCGGTCAGCCGTGGCTACGCCTCGCTGGATTACCACTTCGTGCGGTTCGATGCCGGCCCGTTCGTGCGCGTGGACGTGCTGATCAACGGCGACAAGGTCGATGCGCTGTCGCTGATCGTGCACCGCAGCCATGCAGATCGGCGCGGGCGCGAGCTGTGCGAAAAGATGAAGGACCTGATCCCGCGGCAGATGTTCGACGTGGCGATCCAGGCCGCGATCGGCTCGCAGATCATCTCGCGCTCCACGGTCAAGGCGATGCGCAAGAACGTGCTGGCCAAATGCTATGGTGGCGACGTGTCGCGCAAGAAGAAGCTGCTGGAGAAGCAGAAGGAAGGCAAGAAGCGCATGAAGCAGGTCGGCCGCGTGGAGATTCCGCAGGAAGCCTTCCTGGCTGTCTTGCAGATGGACAAGTAACCGGGATTCGGGATTCGCCATTCGGGATTGGCAACGGCTCGTCCGCCTTCCTGCTGTTGCGAATCCCCAATCTCCAATCCCGAATCCCGTTCCGAAGGAACACCAATGAAATGGTTTGAAATCGTCCTGGTGGTGCTGACCCTGGGCACCGGCTTCATCTGGTTGCTGGACAAGCTGTTCCTGGCCAAGCGCCGCGCCGCACGCGCCGGGTTGCTGGACAGCGAGCCGGCGATCATCGACTACTCGCGCGCCTTCTTTCCGGTGCTGGCGGTGGTGCTGATCCTGCGCAGCTTCGTGGCCGAGCCGTACAAGATTCCGTCCAGCTCGATGATGCCCAACCTGTTGATCGGCGATTTCATCCTGGTCAACAAGTTCGCCTACGGTTTCCGTCTGCCGATCACCAATACCAAGTTCATCCCCACCGGCGAGCCCAAGCGCGGCGACGTGGTGGTGTTCAAGCCGCCGCATGCGCCGGACCAGAACTGGATCAAGCGGGTGGTGGGCCTGCCGGGCGACAGGATCGGCTTCCATGGCGATACGCTGTACATCAATGACAAGCCCATGCGCTATACGGTCAAGGGCGAGTACATCGGCAAGGGCAAGGGCGCCGAGATGACCGGCACCACATTGCTGGTCGAGGATTTGCCGGGCCGCACCCACACCGTGCTGGAGTGGGTAGACCGCAACATGCCGGCCGGCCAGGGCGACTGGACGGTGCCGGCGGACAGCTATTTCGTGATGGGGGACAATCGCGACAATAGCGAAGACAGCCGGTTCTGGACCCAGACGCACTTTCTGCCCGAAGCCAATCTGCGCGGCAAGGCGTTCCTGATCTGGCTCAATTGCGAAGGGTGGTTCTGCAAGGGGAGTTTCGATCCATCGCGGATCGGGACTGGAATCCAGTAAATGCACGCACGGCGTGCCAGGGGAAGCACAATGAAGCGCAAGCAAAGCGGTATGACGTTGACGTCGTTCGTGGTGGTGCTGGCGGTGGTGGGGTTCGGCCTGTACATCGGGATGAAGCTGTTTCCGATGTACCAGGAGTATTACTCCGTGCGCACGGCGATGAAGGGCCTGGCCAACGAGCCGGGGAGTGCCAACATGGACCCGTCCAAGTTGCAGGACCTGTTCTTTCGTCGCCTGTACATCAACTATTCGGAAAACGTCAAAAAAGAAGACGTGAAGTTTGAGCGAGTGGATGGCGGTTGGCGGATGAAGGTCAACTACGAAGTGCGTCGCGAACTGGTCGGTAATCTGGATGTCGTGGGCAAGTTCGACACGTCAGAGGACCTGAAAGGGCGCAGTGTCGAATAGAACCTTCCAGCGCGATGACCCGATCGGGCACGCGTTCGCCGATCCGGGTCTGCTCGCCCAGGCGCTGCGCCATCGCAGCGCCGGGACGCCGCACAACGAGCGGCTGGAATTTCTCGGCGACGGCATCGTCAACCTGCTGGTCGCCGAGGCGCTGTATCAGCGCTGGCCCAAGGCCGACGAAGGCGCATTGACCCGCGCGCGCGCCGAACTCGTACGCGAAGGGGCGCTGGCGGTGATCGGGCGTACGCTCAATCTGGGCGAACGGCTGACGCTGGGGCCGGGCGAGCTGAAATCCGGCGGTCATCGGCGCGATTCGATCCTGGCCGATGCGGTCGAGGCGATCGTCGCGGCCATCTATCTGGACTGCGGATTCGAGCGCTGCCGGGCGGTGGTGCTGCCGTGGTTCGAGCCCTCGCTGGCGGCGCTGCCAGTGGGCAAGGCAGAAAAAGATCCCAAGACCCGGCTGCAGGAATGGCTGCAGGCACGGCAGCTGCCGTTGCCCACTTACGCGCTGATCAGCGAAAGCGGCGACGAGCACGCCAAGCAGTTCCATGTCGCCTGCATCCTGGAACAGCCCGTCGCCCGCGCCGACGGCCAGGGCACGTCGCGCCGTCTTGCCGAGCGGCAGGCCGCGGCTACCGTCATCGCACAACTGGATGTCAACACGTGAGCGAAACCACCCCCCACCGTAGCGGCAGCGTTGCCGTGATCGGCCGGCCGAATGTCGGCAAGTCCACCCTGACCAACGCCCTGGTGGGCGCCAAGGTCAGCATTGTGTCGAACCGGCCGCAGACCACCCGGCATCGCTTGCTGGGTATCGCCACCTTCCCCGAAGGACAGCTGATGCTGGTCGACACGCCCGGGCTGCACCGCGAGCAGAAGCGCGCGATGAACCGGGTGTTGAACCGTGCCGCACGCGGCTCGCTCGAAGGCGTGGATGCCGCCGTGCTGGTGATCGAAGCCGGCCGCTGGGATGAAGAAGACACCCTGGCCTTCCGCGTGCTCAGCGACGCCAATGTGCCGGTGGTGCTGGTCGTCAACAAGGTGGACCGGCTTAAGGACAAGACCGCATTGTTTCCGTTCCTGGCCCAGGTCAGCGAAGGGCGCACCTTCGCGGCGGTGCACCCGGTCTCCGCGCTCAAGCGCAAGGGCCTGGAAGCCTTGGTGAGCGATCTGCTCAAGCTGGTGCCCGAAGCCGAGGCGATGTTCGGCGAGGACGAAATCACCGACCGCAGCCAGCGTTTTCTGGCCGGCGAGCTGGTCCGCGAGCAGCTGATGCGTCAGCTCGGCGAAGAATTGCCGTATGCCACCACGGTGGAGATCGAACGTTTCGCCGAAGACGGCGCGCTGCTGCGCATCGGTGCGGTGATCTGGGTCGAGCGCGAAGGCCAGAAGGCGATCGTGATCGGCAAGGGCGGTACCCGCCTGAAGGAAATCGGTGGCAAGGCGCGTCTGCAGATGGAGCGGCTGTTCGGCGCAAAAGTGTTCCTGGAGACCTGGGTGCGCGTGCGCGAGGGCTGGTCGGACGACGAAGCCGCGTTGAAGGCGTTCGGCTACGAATGAAGCCGGGACCGGGGACCCGGGAAGAGCGCTGGATCGTTTGTCCGAAGCAAGCCGGAGGCTGCGATGGCGAGCGTCTCCGGCACTGACCGCATGGCGCATGGAGTTGGCAGCTGCGGCGGCGTGCAGTGTCGGCGGCGTGGCGAGCAACTGTGTGCCCTGGCTTTTCCCGGGTCCCACGTCCCCGGTCTCCGGTTCCGGCTACCCGCCGCATGCTGATCGAGCACGAACACGGCTTCGTTCTGCATGTGCGAGCCTGGCGCGAGACCAGCGTGCTGGTAGAAGTGCTGACCGAGCAGCACGGGCGGGTCGGGTTGCTGGCGCGTGGCGTGCAGGGCCCGCGCAAACAGGCGCTGCGTGCGGCGCTGCAGCCGCTGCAACTGATCCAGTTCACGGCCGTGCAACGTGGCGAACTTGCGCAGCTGCGTCAGGCCGAAGCGCTGGATACAGCCCCGCGATTGGTCGGCGAACGCATGCTGGCCGGTTTCTACATCAGCGAGCTGTTGCTGCGCCTGGCCCCTCGTAACGATTCGGTGCCGGAGCTCTACGCGTGCTATGCGCAGGCACGCGCGCATCTGGCATCGGAGGTGTCGCTGGCGTGGGGGCTGCGCCGGTTCGAGCGCGATGTGCTGGAGGGGCTGGGGTTTGCCTTCGATCTGCAGCACGACAGCGACGGGCAGTCGATCGACCCGGCGGCGCGCTATCGACTCGACCCGCAGGAAGGCGCCATGCGGGTATTGAGCGAACGTCTGGCGCAAGATCGGCGCGAAACCGTGACGGGCGCGGCGCTGTTGGCCTTGGGGGAGGACCGCATGCCGGCCACCGAAGACATGCCCGGCCTGCGCCGCAGCCTGCGCAGCGTGCTGCTGCATCATCTGAACGGGCGCGGCCTGAAATCCTGGGAAATGCTGGAGGATCTGGCGCAGCGGCGTTGATCTGCACGACCCGGCCCAAGCGCAGTGTCGCGTGTCACTCCACCCATCGCGTCTCCGGTCCTGTCCACATCCCGCCAGCGCATGACCCATGGGTGGGGCCGACGACGCTACCCTCAGCTCAGTGCAATAACGCGGCCACCGCCGCATGGAACTGGGTCTGCGCGGTGCGTGACTGCGGATCGCCACGTAACAGGCGTACCGCTCCAGCGAGCCGCGCGGCACCGACGAATCCGCAGCTGGCCTGCAGCCGGTGCAGATGATTGCGCAGGGCCTGCTCGTCGCTGATGTTCAGCGCCGATGTCACTGCGTCGCGGGTGCCCGGCAATTCCGCCAGGAACAACTCGCGCAAGGCGTTGAGGTGATGCTGCTGGCCATTGAGCGCGCTCAGTGCCGCGGTCTCGTCCCAGTCGCTGGCGGCAATGTCCACCACCCCGACCGGTGCCACGCTGTAGCGGCCGCGCGCCAGACCACGGCGCACTGCCCGTAGCAGGCGTTCGGTGGTCAGCGGCTTGACCAGCATTTCCAGGAAGCCATCGGACTGCAGGCTCTGCTGCATCGCCATGGTGCCGTCGGCGGTGTGCGCCAGCGCGGGGACGTCCGGGTGCAGCAGACGCAATGCACGCAGCAGGCCGCTGCCGGTACCATCGGGCAGATTGACGTCGATCAGCCAAAGATCGTGGCGACGTTCGCGCGCGCGATCCAGCGCGCAAGACAATGAATCGGCCCAATCCACCTGGGCCGGAAGACCTTCCAGCGCAGCCTGCAGGAAGCCACGGCTGATCGGGTCGTCCTCTACCAACAGTAAGCGTGGATGGGGTTCCTGACGTGTCGCCATATTCATGCTGCCTCCTTGTCAGCGGTGCCGCGACCCGAGCTGCCGCGCGCAGGTGAAGTTTGCCTGTGTTTGTGTGGCCCGACAATTGCCGTACCGCGCGCAGCGGCCTCCATCGATCGCATCTGCGACAATACGCACCCTTTTTGCCCGAAGCTTGTTGCCACGTGGCCAGAACCCGCAATCGCCTCGACCGTACTCCTTTCCAGACCGCCATCACCGATCTGAGCCACGACGGCCGCGGAGTGGCCCGTCGCGACGGCGAGGGCGGCAAGGTCACCTTCATCAGCGGCGCCCTGCCGGGCGAACTGGTGCGCGCCGAGCCCACCGCGCGCAGCCGCCATTTCGACGAAGCCAGGACCATCGAGGTCCTGGAAGCCTCGCCGCAGCGGGTGGCCCCGCGTTGCCCGCACTTCGGCGTCTGCGCCGGTTGCGTGCTGCAGCACCTGGAAGAATCGCAGCAGATCGTCGCCAAGCAACGGGTGCTGACCGACAACCTCGAACGGATCGGGCATGTCACCCCGCAGACCGTGTTGCCTGCCCTGGTCGGCGACAGCTGGGGATACCGGCGCAAGGGGCGGTTTTCGGTCCGGCGGGTGGAGAAGAAGGACAAGACCCTGGTCGGCTTTCGCGAGTTGGACCCGCGGTTCGTGGCCGACCTGTCGGTGTGCTACACGGTGATTCCGCAGATCGGCGAGAAGATCCCGTTGCTGGCGGCGCTGATCGAAGGCATGGACGGCAAGCGCGACATCCCGCAGATCGAGTTCATCGCCGGCGACGAGGCAGTGGCGCTGACCATCCGCCATATGCAGCCGCTCAGCGAGCGCGATCAGCAGGCCTGGGTGGAATTTGCACAGGCGCACGGCTTTGCGATCTTCCTACAGCCCGGCGGTGTGGATAGCGTGCACCCGTTGTGGCCGCGCGAGGTGCCGTTGTCGTTCCGCCTGCCGCAATGGGATGTCGAGCTGGCGTTCCGGCCGCTGGACTTCATCCAGGTCAATGCCTCGCTCAACCAGAAGATGATCGCGCATGCGCTGGCGCTGCTGGATGCCACGGCCGAAGACCGGGTGCTGGACCTGTTCTGCGGCCTGGGCAACTTCACCCTGCCGCTGGCGCGGACGGTGCGCGAAGTGGTGGGCGTGGAAGGCGATGCCGGGCTGGTGGCGCGCGCCAGGGAAAATGCGCAGCGCAATGGCCTGGCCAACGCGCAGTTCTACGCCGCCGATCTCACCCAGGACCAACGCAATGCGCCATGGATGAAGCAGGGCTTCGACAAGCTGCTGCTCGATCCGCCGCGCTCCGGCGCACTGGAAGTGCTGCAACAGCTGCCATTGAAGCGCTTCCAGCGCATTGTCTACGTCAGCTGCCACCCGGGCTCGCTGGCGCGCGATGCCGGCTATCTGGTTAACGACCAAGGCTTCACCCTGGTGTCGGCAGGGGCGATGGACATGTTCCCGCATACCGCGCATGTGGAAAGTATTGCGGTGTTTGAGAAGCGGTGATTGGGGATTGGGCATTGGGGATTCGCAACGGCGAGTCGTGATGTCCTTTCGCTAAACGCTCTACCCAAGCGTCAGATCGAAGCATTGCCCCTAGTAGTGCAGGGTTTTGGCAAGAACCCCACAGGCATGCAGTACGTTGCTTTAACCAATCCCCAATTCCGAATCCCCAATCCCATGCCCCTAGAAATCGAACGCAAGTTTCTCGTCACCGGCGATGGGTGGCGTGCTGCCGCGCATGCGGTGATCCCGATGGCGCAGGGCTACATCAATGACCAGGCGGCGTTGCGTAGCGGGGCGCAGAATGCGTCGGTGCGTGTGCGGGTACAGGGCCAGGGCGCGTTATTAAATCTGAAGTCGCGTGAGGTGGGGCATACCCGCCAGGAGTTCGAGTACCCGATTCCCGTCGCCGATGCGCGCGCGCTGCTGGACCTGTGCGTCGGCGGGCTGATCGACAAGCGCCGGCATCTGGTCAAGTACCAGGGCCATGTGTGGGAAGTGGACGAATTTCTCGGCGACAACGCCGGGCTGGTGGTGGCCGAGATCGAGCTTGCCAGTGCCGACGAAGTCTTTGCCAAGCCCGAGTGGATCGGCGCGGAAGTGACCGACGACACGCGTTACTACAATCTGGCGCTGGCATCGCATCCGTTTTCGCGCTGGGAGGGATGACTCGGGAGCGGGGATTCGGGAGTCGGGAGTCGGGAGTCGCAAAGGCAGAGTGCGACGCCGTGCTGACAGCTGCTGTCCAGGCATCCCCCCTCACCCATCTCTAATTTCAGCTGCGGCGATTGAGCTTATGCTCTGCGAATCCCCAATCCCCAATCCCCGCTTATGCGCATCGATATCTGGTCCGACGTGGTCTGCCCCTGGTGCTGGATCGGCAAGCGCCGGTTTGAACAGGCGATAGCCGCGCTTGGCGACAAGGCGCCAGCGCTGGACATTCATTACCATGCGTTCGAGCTGGATCCGGAGGCCGGCGCAGCGCCGGTGCCGTTGCGCGATGCCCTGGCACGCAAGTTCGGCGGCACCGCACGGGTGGAGCAGATGCTTGCGCAGACCCAGGCCATCGCGCGCGCCGAAGGCCTGCCATTCGACTTCGGGCGCGGCCAGGTGCAGGTCAGTACCTTGCGTGCGCATCGGCTGCTATGGCTGGCCACTCACGAAGGCGATGTCGGTGCGGTGATGGAAGCCTTGTTCCATGCCCACTTCGCCGAAGGCCGCAATGTGGCAGAAACCGAGACGCTGGTACGTGCCGGTGAGGCCGGCGGTCTGGCGGCTGCGCGGGTGCAGGCGATGCTGGACTCCGACGAAGGCACGGTGGACGTGCAGGCGCAGTTGGCGCAGGCCAGCGCGCTGGGCATCCGCGCGGTGCCCAGTTTCGTGATCGACGGACGCAGCCTGATCCAGGGGGCGCAGCCGCCGGAGAGTGTTGCCCAGGCGCTGTTGCAGCTGGCCGCCGAATCGGTACCGGTCGGTGGCGCCGATGCCTGCGGGCCGGATGGCTGCGCGGTCTGACCTGCCCCGATGACAGCATGCCTGTGCAGGACATTGATCCAATGATGCCGCCACGCCGCCCAACGCGCGTGGCGGTGATCGGCGCCGGCCTGGCCGGGCTGGCTTGCGCCGATGCACTGCAGAAGACAGGCATTGACGTTACGGTGTACGAAGGCGCCGATGCGGTTGGCGGACGCATGCATACCCGCACCGGACCGGGCTGGCAGTGCGACGACGGCGCGCAGTACTTCACCGCGCGCGATCCGGGCTTCGCGGCCCTGGTCGAGCAATGGATGGCCGACGGCGTGGCCGCGCGCTGGCCGGCACGGGTCGCCAGTTGGGATGGCGCTACGATGCGTCACTCGCAAAGCGCATTGGTGCGGTTTGTGGGAACTCCCGGGATGGCCACACCCGCTTGCGCGCTCGCCGCCGGCCTGGAGGTACGCACGCGGGCCGGCGTCCATGCGCTCGAGCGCAGCAGTGCGGGATGGGGGGTCAACCTCGGCGCTGCGACCGCGGCCGCAACGCAGGTGGTCGATGCGGTGCTGCTGGCAGTGCCGGCTCCCGATGCGGCCACGTTGCTGGCCGATCGCGCACCCGCGCTGCTACGCGTTGCCCGCAGCGCGCGACTGTTGCCGGCCTGGGCCGTCGTATTGCGGTTTGCTGCGCCCATCGATCCTGGCTACGACGCCTTGTTCGTCAACGCCGGCCCGCTGCGCTGGGTGGCACGCGATTCCAGCAAACCCGCGCGCGCAGGTGCCGAGACCTGGCTGCTGCATGCCACGGCAACGTGGAGCCAGGCGCATGGCGATGCCACGCCCGCGCAGGTGATCGCCAGCCTGTTGCCCGAACTGGCGGCGCTGGGCCTGCCGCCACCGCTGGCATGCGACGCGTATCGCTGGGTGGCGGCCAGTACCGATCCGCCATTGCAGACCGGCTCTGTCTGGGACGCCAGCCTCGGGCTCGGCCTGTGTGGCGACTGGCTGGCGGGTGGCAAGGTCGAAGGCGCCTGGCTCAGCGGAACTGCCCTGGCACGCGAGGTGGCTGGCATCGTGGCAACAGGCATCAAGGCGCAGTGATGCGGTGGCGTGCCGCCGCGTCGGTATCGATGCAGCGCTGCCTGCAATGCACACGCGTGGCAGCATCGCCCGGCATGCTTTCGACAACGCTGCATACGCTGCTGCGCGCTACGCAATCCGCAGTGCCCGCCACGGCTGCGCTGGGCCGACGTTGATGGCCCCACCCAAACACCATTGGACTGGTAGCACGGCGCAAACGCCTGCCCACACGTTGCGCCTGATCCTGGGCGATCAGCTCAATCCGCAGCACAGCTGGTTCGCCGCGCATGACCCTGGCGTGGTCTATGTGCTGATGGAGGTGCGCGCCGAGACCGACTACGTGCTGCACCATGCGCAGAAGATCCTGGCGATCTTCGCCGCGATGCGCGCGTTTGCCACCGCGCTGCGACAGGCCGGCCACCGCGTGCGGTACGTGGCAATCGACACCGCCAGCAACCGGCAATCGATTCCGGCCAACCTGGACGCGCTGATCGCGCACTACCGCGCGCAGTACCTGGAGTATCAGGCACCGGACGAATGGCGGCTGGACCAGGCCCTGCAGCAGTGGAGCGCCGCGCAGGCGTTCGTCACGCGCGTGGTCGATAGCGAGCATTTCTTAACCACGCGCGACGAGGTGGCTGCATGCTTCCGCGCGGGCAGCCAGTGGCGCATGGAAGTGTTCTATCGGCAGATGCGCAGGCGCCACCGCATCCTGCTCGATGCCGCCGGGCAACCGGAAGGCGGGCGCTGGAACTTCGATCACGACAATCGCGCGCCGTGGCCAGGCGATCTGCCTGCGCCGCAAGACTGGCGCAGCGCACACGATCACAGCCGGTTGTGGCGCAGCATCGAAGCGGCAGGCGTACGCAGCTTCGGCACGCCCAACGCCGACGCGCTGCCGTGGCCACTGGATCGCGCCGAAGCGTTGCAGCACCTGGATGCCTTCATCGATCGCGCCCTGCCGGATTTCGGCCGCTACGAAGATGCGATGAGTACGCGTAGCCCGCGGCTGTTCCATTCGCTGCTGTCGTTTGCGCTCAACGTCAAGATGCTGCACCCGGCCGAAGTCATCGCGCGCGCCGAAGCCGCCTGGCGCCAGGGGCAGGCACCGCTGGCCTCGGTGGAAGGCTTCATCCGGCAAGTTCTGGGCTGGCGCGAATACGTGCGCGGCGTGTACTGGTCGCAGATGCCTGAGTACGCGCAGACCAATCACCTGGAGCAGCACCTGCCGTTGCCGCACTGGTTCTGGGATGGGCAGATCGGCATGCGCTGCCTGGCCGATGCGGTGGGCAATTCGCTGGCCAATGCGCATGCGCACCATATCCAGCGGCTGATGGTGATCGGCAATTTTGCGCTGCTGGCGGGACTGGACCCGCAGGCGCTGCATCGCTGGTATCTGGGTGTCTATATCGACGCCTTCGAGTGGGTGGAGCTGCCCAACACGGTGGGCATGAGCCAGTTCGCCGATGGCGGCCTGCTCGGCAGCAAGCCCTATATCAGCGGCGCCGCCTACATCGACCGCATGAGCGATTACTGCGGCGGCTGCCGCTACCAGCGCAAGGTGCGGGTGGGCCCGCAGGCCTGCCCGTACAACGCGCTGTACTGGGATTTCCTGGCGCGGCAGCGCACGCTGCTGGGCGCCAACGAGCGCCTGGCGCTGCCGTACCGGCAACTCGACGCCATGGCACCGGAGGTGCTGGAGCAGGTGCAGGCGCAGGCCACGCATTGGCGGGCGAATCTGGAGGTGCTCTGAGCTGCAACCGAAGGGCAGCGGCGGGGCAGGGACGGCCGGAAAATGGGCCTGCCTGAATGCGCAATCTGACGCTGCAGCGCGCATCTGCGACAATGCCGCGCTGCGCCCTCGTGGCGCCTGGCCCGGGAGTCCCCCAACATGCTTTTGATCGGCCTTGCCGGTACCGAACTCAGCGCACAGGAACGCGACTGGCTGCAGCACGATGCGGTCGCCGGCGTGGTGCTGTTCAAGCGCAATTTCGCCTCGCGCACGCAAGTGGCCGAATTGTCCGCTTCCATCCGTGCCGCCGCACCGCGTCCGGTGCTGATCTGCGTGGACCAGGAAGGCGGCCGCGTGCAGCGCTTTCGCGAGGGCTTCAGCGCATTGGCGCCGTTGCAGAGTTTTGGTGCGCAGTACGCCCAGGACCCGGACGGCGCGCTGGCTGCGGCCCGTGCGCATGCGCAGCTGATGGCCAGCGAAGTCCGTGCCAGCGGCGTAGACCTGAGTTTTGCGCCGGTGGTGGATCTGGGCCGCGGCAATCGCGCCATCGGCGATCGCGCTTTCAGCGACGATCCGCAGGTCGTGGCCACCTTCACCCGCGCCTATGTGCAGGCCTTGCATGGCGCCGGCATGGCGGCCACGCTCAAGCACTTTCCCGGCCATGGCACGGTGCTGGAAGATACCCATGTGGATCACGCCAGCGACCCGCGTCCGCTGGAGGTCCTGCAGGCCGAAGACCTGTTGCCGTTCGTGGCGGGCATCGAGGCCGGCGCCGACGCGGTGATGATGGCGCACGTGGTCTACCCGCAGGTGGCGCCGGAACCGGCCGGCTATTCGTCGCGCTGGATCGAGCAGATCCTGCGCGGGCAACTGGGCTTTCGCGGCGTGGTGTTCTCCGACGATATCGGCATGGCCGCCTCGTTCAGCGCCGGCGGTGTGGCTGGGCGCGTGCATGCGCATCTGGATGCCGGCTGCGACGTGGTGCTGGTCTGCCATCCGGAACTGGTCGACGAGTCGCTGCAGGCCGTGCAGGGCCGCCACCTCAATACCGCCGCGCTGATCGGCCTGATCGGGCGCGGTGCGCTCGGCTGGGACGGCCTGCTGGCCGGCACCGACGCTTCCTTCAACACTCCTTCTGCCCCTTTCGGAACACTCGCCTGATGTCCACGCTCACCATTTCCCAGGCCCTGGCCCAAGCCGATCTGCTGGTCGATCGCCCCGCCATCGACACGGCCGTGTCCACCATCGCCGACGCCATCGCACGCGACTACGCCGGCGAAGTGCCGGTGTACCTCACCATCATGCACGGCGCGCTGCCGTTCTCCGGCCAGCTGGCGCTGGAGCTGGGGGCACGCGGTCAGGACCTGCAGTTCGATTACCTGCACGCCACCCGTTACCGCGGCGAAACCGTTGGCGGCGAGCTGGTGTGGAAGCACCGTCCGGCCACCGCGCTGTTCGGTCGCCGGGTGATCCTGGTCGACGACATCCTCGATGAGGGCTACACGCTGCAGGGTGTACGTCAGTGGTGCCTGGAGCAGGGCGCCACCGATGTGCGCGTGGCGGTGTTGACCGTCAAGCGTCACGACCGCTGCGTCCCGGGCGTGACCGCCGATTACGTGGGCGTGGAAGTGCCCGACCGCTACGTGTTCGGCTTCGGCATGGACGTCAACGAGCAACTGCGCGGCATTCCCGCCATTTATGCGATGAAGCAGTAAGAGTGGCTGACACACGGTCGCGCAGCCGCAAGGCGGGCGTGGCCGGTGCCCGGTGCGGCATGGACCACGCGTGCCCTCTAGTCCCAAGCACGCCGTCCACATTCACCGGCTGCTGGCTACGTGTTGTTCGCCGCCCCAGGTCCGCACGGCGCGGCCGAGCGTGTCGGCTGCGCTCGAGGCGTCAAGCATTGCGCAGACGACGTTCAACGCCGCGCGCGGCGAGGCTGGGAGTGCGCAGATCGCAGCCTCGCATGTTCAATAACGACACTGACAGCCTGTTCGGCGTCGTTCGTCCTGGCCCGCCACTGCGCGGGCAACCTGGCGCGCGTCGCGCGCATCCCCCGATCGTTCGTAGCAGAGGTTACCCATGTCCTCCCATTCCATCGCCCTGGCCGTCATCGGCGGCACCGGTGTCTACAAGCTTGCGCAGCTCGATGACGTGCAGACGCATGAGCCCGACACCCCGTACGGTGCACCGTCCGGGCCGATCCGTGTCGGCATGCTGCTCGGCCATCGCGTGGCGTTCCTGGCCCGGCACGGCGAGGGGCATTCGCTGCCGCCGCACAAGGTCAACTACCGCGCAAACATCGCTGCGCTGCAGCAAATTGGTGCGTCGCGCGTGCTTGCGCTCAACACGGTGGGCGGCATCACCGACCAGTTTGGACCGCGCGTGCTGGCCTGCCCGGACCAACTGATCGACTACACCTGGGGCCGCGTTTCCACCTTCTGCGAAGAGCCGGGGAGCGAGGTGCAGCACGTGGATTTCGGCCACCCATATTCGCCGATGTTGCGCAGCAAGGTGATCGCCGCCGCCAAGGTGACCGGCGTCACGCTGGTCGCGGGCGGATGCTACGGCGCAACGCAGGGACCGCGTCTGGAAACGATTGCAGAGATCGCGCGCATGCGCCGCGACGGCTGCGGTCTGGTTGGCATGACCGGCATGCCGGAAGCCGGGCTAGCGCGCGAAAAAGGCCTGGAATATGCGTGTCTGGCGATTGTGGCGAACTGGGCGGCCGGGTGTGGCGAGGCCCAGGAGATCACCATGGCGGAAGTGTTGGCCAACGTGGATGCAGCCTCGTCCGGGCTGCCGGAGCTGATCGGCGAACTTGCACGCGGGTGATTGTCATCGGGGCATAAGCTTTGCATACTCGGCGCGTACGCACTGCCGTACACCACCCATTAATTATTGCAAAGGTCTCGCATCACCATGCCGAACGGTACCGTCAAGTGGTTCAACGACGCCAAGGGATTTGGCTTCATCTCACCGGAGGACGGCAGCGCCGATGTCTTCGCGCACTTCTCCGCGATCAACTCCAAGGGCTTCCGCAGCCTGCAGGAAGGCCAGCGCGTCAGTTATGACGTGACCCAGGGCCCCAAGGGTGCCCAGGCTTCGAACATCACGCCGGTCGAGTAAGCTGACTCGATTGTGCGGTTGAAGAACCCCGCCATGGCGGGGTTTTTTTTGCGCCGGCCCATGCGGGGCGGCAAGAGCAGAACAGAGTCGGGAACGATGCAACGGACATTGCGGATTGCGGTAGTGGGCTATGGAACGGCGGGTCAGGCCCTGGCGGTGTTGCTGGGTGCCGACGGCCACCAATTGGATGTGTTCGAACGCGCTGCGGCACCCCGGCCGGTTGGCGCCGGCTTCCTGTTGCAGCCCAGCGGCCTGCAGGTGCTGTGGAAGATGGGCCTGTTGTCGCAAGCCCTGGCACACGGCGCGCCGGTGCGGCGGCTCTACGGCGAAACACCCTGCGGGCGCGCGGTGATGGACATGCAGTACCGCGATCTGGACCCGCGACTAATGGGGCTGGGCATGCAGCGCGGAGCGTTGTTCTCGCTGTTGTGCGATGCCTGGCCCGAATACGCGCAGCTGCACACCGATACGCAGATCACTGCGATCGACCATGATGGCACGCGCGTGCAGGACCAGCGCGGGCAGTGGCACGGCCCCTACGATCTGATCATTGCCGCCGATGGTTCGGCATCGACCTTGCGTGCGCAGGTGCAAGGCACGCGGCTGGACCGGGTGTACCCGTGGGGGGCGTTGTGGTGCCTGCTGCCGCGCGAGGACTGGCCGTTCGTCGACGAGCTGCGTCAGCGCTATATCGGCGCACGCAAGATGATCGGGTTGCTGCCGGTCGGCACGCGGCCGGGGGATGACACTCCGCGCCTGAGTTTTTTCTGGAGCCTGCCATGCAGCGATTTCGCTGCATGGGAACAACGCGGCATCGATGCCTGGCGCGAGGAAATGGCGCAGATGTGGCCCGAAGCGATCACCCGCCTGCAGACGGTACAGGTCCACACCGCGCTGGCACGTGCCAGCTACCGCGATGCGGTGATGACGCGTTGGCACCGTGGGCGTTTCGTATTGGCCGGCGATGCCGCACATGCGATGAGTCCGCAGTTGGGTCAGGGCGTGAACATGGCGCTGCTGGATGCGCTGGCAATGCGCGACGCGCTGCGCGCCGGGGCCGATCTGGATGACGCCTTGATGCACTACCAGCGCGAACGCCAGGCGCACGTGGCGATCTATCACCGCTGGAGCCGCTGGCTGACGCCGCTGTTTCAATCCGAGCGCGATCTGTGGGCCTACGGGCGCGATCTGTTGCTGCAACCGATAGGCCGCGTGCCGGGCGGGCGTGGACACATGTTGCGCGTGCTCAGCGGTACCCAGCACGGCTGGTTCGGCAAGCTGGCGTTGGCGCCGGAGTTTGTTGACGCGTTATCGCAGCCGGTCATGCGTGCGGTGGGCGATAAAGCTGAAGCGACCGCGTCGAGCAACTAATAGAACGATATGCAGCCGTTAGGCGGGCGCAGCCGGTGCCGGCTGCGGTATGCACCGCTCGGACAGTGCGGTTCTGAGCGCTCGGTTTGCACCTGCCCGACGGCTGCTTGCCACGCTTTTAGCCGTTTTAGGCGCGGCGTCGGCCGGCGCGTTCGCGGCGCTGGCTAACGCACCGGCAGTGCCATCGCATCGCCTTCCACGCAGGCGACCAGGCGCTCGCCTTCGCTCAGCGTCGGCACGATGCCTGCGGTGAACTGCGAAAACGCCGGCAGGATGGTGAGGTTTTCGCGCAACCAGAACGCCGGCCAGCGCCGCGACAGCCCGGGCAGTGCCGCCAGCGGATGCAGATGCCCGCACAGCACATGGCCGGTGGGGTGTGGCAGCGGATCGTGGCGCAGCACGAACGGGCCGTCCTCGACCTGTTCGCCGGCTGCTTCGATATGCAGGTCTGCACCCGCCAGGGCGCGATCGTGATTGCCGCGGATCGCGATCACGCGCAGGCTGCAATGCTGCTCGCGCCATGCGCTCCAGCGCCGATGCCAGGCCGCGCGCAGTGCCGGTCCATGCAGCAGGTCGCCCAGAATCCACAGTGCGTCCACCTCGCGTTGAGCGAGCAAGGCATCCAGCCGGTCCAGATCATGCGCGGTGCCGCCTGCCGGCAGCCCGATGCCGGCACGCCGGAACACATCGGCCTTGCCCAGATGCAGGTCGGCAATCAGCAGGGCACGCCGCGCCGGCCGGTACAGCGCACGTTCGCCGAGCAGTTCAACGGTTTCGTCGCCCAACTGCAGCTGCACGCTATCGCCCATGCTTGCGCTCCAGTTGTTCGGCGGCGCGCAACACGCGCGCTTTCCAGTCTTCGGTGCTCAGCTGGCCACGCACGCGCTCGGCCCACAGCGGAAACGACAACGGGGTGAGGCTGCGTGGCGTGCACAGGCGTAGTTCGCGCCGGGCGCAGTCCTCCAGCGCATGCGCCAGGCGCGCCAGTTCCAGTTGGCCTTCGAACACCTCGCGTTCGGCTTGCGCCAGCAGCAGATGGTCGGGATCGAAGCGCTGCAGGACGTCGTAGAGCAAACCGCTGGAAGCCTGCAGCTGGCGCAGGCTGCGCGGTGCGCGGCCGGGCAACGATGGCGACAACAGCCCGGCCACGCGTGCGATCTCGCGGAATTGGCGGCGTGCCAGCTCGCCCAGGTTGAGGCTGTCGCGCAGATCGTCGAACAGGCCAACCGGCGATAACAGCGCCTGCAGCAGGCCAGCATCGATCTCGACATCTTGCGCCGGCGAGAGCACGAAGCCGTAATCGTTGGCGGCGAAGCTGAAGGTATTGCGCTGGCGGCGGCCCCAGCGTGCTGCCAACAGCGCGGCCAAGCCTTCGTTGACCTGGCGGCCGGCGAACGGATAGACGAACACGTGCCGGCCATCGCGCGCCTTGATGCTTTCCACCAGCAGATGGTCCGGGCCGGGTAATGCAGACAGCGCGGCCTGCAGCTGCAGCAGCGGTGCCAGCGCCTGCATCTCCGGCGCCTCGCCGGGGTCGGCGAACAGCGCTTCCACTTCGCGCCCCAATGCCGACGACAGCGGCATGCGCCCGCCCATCCATTTGGGCACCACACCGCTGCCGCCTTTTGCCACGCGTACATACGCGGTCATGTCTTCCAGGCGCACCAGCTCCAGCAGCCGGCCGGCGAACTGGAAACGGTCGCCGCGGCGCAGGCGGCCGACGAACTGTTCTTCCACCGCACCCAGCCGGCCGCCCCGCAGGAACTGCACGCGCACGCTGCCATCGCTGGTGATCGTGCCGATGGACAGCCGATGGCGCAGCGTAACGCGCCGATCGGTGACGCGGTAGATGCCGTCGTCGTCGCGGACTACCTTGTGGAAATCCGGGTAGTGCGCCAACGCGCTGCCGCCTTGCACGATGAAATCGAGCACTGCAGTCCAGGTGGCCGGGTCCAGTGCGGCGAAGGCATCGGTGCCGCGTACCTGCGCGAACAAGGCATCGGCATCGAAGCCGCCACCGAGCGCGAGGGTGACGCAGTGCTGCGCCAGCACGTCCAGCGACAGCCGCGGCGGCGGCCGCGCTTCGATATGGCCGTGGGCAATCGCACGACGTGCAGCGGCGTACTCCACCAGTTCCAGCGCATGCGAGGGCACGCACACCACGTGGCCGGATTCGCCGGGCCGGTGACGCGCGCGACCGGCGCGTTGCAGCAACCGCGCAATGCCTTTGGGGCTGCCGACCTGCAGCACCTGATCCACCGCCGGAAAATCCACGCCCAGATCCAGGCTGGAGGTGGCGACCACGCAGCGCAAGCTGCCATCGCACAGCCCTTGCTCGGCGGCTGCACGCAAGCTCGGGTCCAGCGAGCCGTGGTGCAGCGCCAGCGTGGCCGGATCGTCCGGCCACACTGCGCTCAGGGCCTGATGCCACAGCTCTGCCTGTGCGCGCGTATTGGTAAACACCAGGCTGGTGCCGTGCTGCAGGATCTTCTGCAGCACGCGCGCCAGTTGCGCCAGGCCCAGGTGGCCGGCCCACGGAAAGCGCTCGCCGCTGTCGGGCAACAGCGTCTCCAGCGTCATGGCACGTGGCCTGACGCCGGACACCAGTGCGGCATCGGGCAGATGCGGCAGCAGCACGTCGCGTGCCTGCGCCAGATTGCCCAAAGTGGCCGACAGGCCCCAGATGCGCAGGGTCGGCGTCCAGCCGCGCAGGCGCGCCAGGCACAGCTGCAGCAGCACGCCACGCTTGTTGCCCAGCAGCTCGTGCCACTCGTCCACGATCACGCAGCGCAACGCCGACAGCTGCGGCGCGGTGTCCGGGTACGACAGCAACAGGGCGAGCGATTCGGGCGTGGTGACCAGCACATCGAGCTTGCCGCTGCGAGCCAGGCGCTTGTCGCGCGCGCTGGCATCGCCGGTACGCAGGCCCACCTGCCAATCCAAGCCCAGGGCGTCCACCGGTTCGCGCAGCGCACGCGCGGTGTCGGCGGCCAGTGCGCGCAGTGGCGTGATCCAGAGCACCTGCAGCGTGCGTTGTTGCTGTCGGCGCGCGCTGGCTGCGGGCCTGGCGGAGCGTGCCGCTGGTTTGCGTCCGCGCGCGGCCAGCGCCTCCAGCAGCGGACCGCCGAAGGCCGCCAGCGTCTTGCCGCTCCCGGTGGGGGTATGCAGCAACCCGGATTCGCCGTCGAGATAGCGCGTCCAGACATCGCGCTGGAACGGCAGCGGCGCCCAGCCGCGCTGCGCGAACCAGGCGCGCCATTGCTGCAGCGGCGTCGCGCGCAGTTGCTGCGGTGCCGTCACCGCGCCAGTGCCTGCAGGCTGCTCAGATGGTCGGCCTCGGCAAACGGCTTGTCGTGCCGCCAGCGCAGGATGCGTGGGAAGCGCACGGCAATGCCCGACTTGTGGCGCGCGCTGCGGTTCACCGCTTCAAATCCCAGCTCGAACACGTGATGCGGGCTCACCGCACGCACCGGCCCGAAACGTTCGGTGGTATTGGCGCGAATCCAGCGGTCCAGCTGCAGGATCTCGGCATCGTCCAGGCCCGAATAGGCCTTGGCGACCGGCACCAGCTGATCCTGGTGCCACAGCCCGAAGGTGTAGTCGGTGTACAGCGTGCTGCGCCGGCCATGGCCGGCCTGTGCATACAGCAGCACCGCATCGATGGTGAGCGGGTCGATCTTCCACTTCCACCAGTCGCCGCGGCGTCGGCCGGCCTGGTAGACCGAGCTGGCGCGCTTGAGCATCAGGCCTTCCACGCCGCGTTCGCGCGCCTGTACGCGCAGCTGCGCGGCGGCCCGCCAATCGCTGGCCCGGACCAGCGGCGAGGCCACGATGCGTGGGTCGCCAAGCGTGGCAAGCAGCGTGTCCAGCAGCGCGCGCCGCTCGTGCAGGGGGCGCTCGCGTAGGTCCGCGCCATCCAGTTCCAGCAGGTCGTAGGCGACCACGCGCGCCGGTGCGGCCGCCAGGGTCTTGGGCTCAGGCTTGAGCCGCTGGATGCGCGTCTGCAAGGCGGTGAACGCCATCGGCAACGGCTGCTCGGGCTGCCAGGCCAGCAGCTCGCCATCGACGACGGTGCCGTCGGGCAACCGCAACGCCGCCTGTTCGATCTCCGGGAAGCGGCCATCCAGGCGTTCTTCGCCACGCGACCACAAGGCGGCTTCGCCGGCGCGCCGGATCAGCTGCAGGCGGATGCCATCCCATTTCCATTCCAGCAGCCAGTCGCCGATGGCGCCCAGCGTGTCCACATCCGCCTCCAGCGGCGAGGCGAGGAAGAACGGATAGGGCTGCTGGCGGTCGCCGGGCAGTTCCTCGCTGGTCAACAGATCGGCCAGATAGGTGGGGTGCGGGCGCCAGCTGCCCAGCATGCGTTGGGCGATGCGGGCGATGTCCACGCCCGACAATTCGGCCAGCGCCTGTTGCACCAGCCGCTGCGAGACGCCCACGCGCAGGGCGCCGGTCAGCAGTTTGTTGAACACCAGGCGCTCGTCGAAGGCCAGGCTGCGCCAGGCCTGCACGATGCACGCCTGGCGCACGTCCACATCCTGGTTGGCGATCGGCAACAGCCGCTGTTCGATCCAGTCGGCCAGCGGCAGATCGGCCGCTTCGGTGGCCGGGTCGTCGAGCAGCAATGCCAGCGTTTCGGCCAGATCGCCCACGTGGTCGTAGCTGTCGGCCACCAGCCAGTCGGCGATCCCGGCGGTGTCGGTGATCCATTCGCGCAACTCGCCGCTGCTGGCAATGCGCATACGGCTGCTGGCGACCTTGCCGCCGGCCAGCAGGTACAACGCCCAGGCCGCGTCCAGCGGAGCGGCGTCGCGAAAATAGGCGACCAGCGCGGCACGCTTGTCGAGCGTGCCGGTGCTGCGGTCCAGGGTGCGGTACAGCGCAGCAAAGCGCTTCACGGCAGCGCCTGCGCCATAGCGTGTCGGTCGGCCGCGCGCAGCTCCAGCGCGCGGCGTGTGAATGCAGCCAGCGTGCGCGGGCGGCGTTGCGGCCGGGGTGGGCCGACGATGGCGGCCGGTGCGCTACGGTGCACGCGAAATGCCAACGCATGCCGGCGGAATGCCAGCGCACCGCTCAGACGACTGCGCGGACGTGCGCGCGTATACCGGCATGCGGGGAGCGGATTCATTCCTCGGCTCCAAAATCGGTGCGGAAGGCTTCGGCTGCGACACCGCGCTCGCGCAGGTGCTGGATCAGCGCATCGGTATTGCCATGGGTGGCGATCACGCGGCGAGCGCCGGTGTCTTCGATGGTGCGCAACAGGTCCGGCCAGTCGGCATGGTCGGACACCACGAAGCCGCGGTCGTAATTGCGCCGCCGCCGGTTGCCGCGGATGCGCATCCAGCCCGAGGCGAATCCCTGCTGCGCATGCCGGAAGCGGCGGATCCAGGTGCTGCCCGCGGCCGAAGGCGGTGCCAGCACCAGCTGGCCGGCATAGTCGGCACCGCGCGCATGCTCGCTGACCGGCTGGGTGTCCAGCATTGAAATGCCTGCCTGGCGATACACCTCCACGCCGGTGGCGATCGCGCCATGCAGCAACGCCGGTTGCGTGTCCCAGGCGCGCAGTTCGGCCAGCACACGCTGCGCCTTGCCCAGCGCGTAGCAATACAGGATGGCGGCCTCGCCGCGCTCGGCGCATTCGTGGCGCCAGGCGACGATGTCGGCGGCAACCTCCGAGGTGTCCGGCCAGCGATACACCGGCAGGCCGAACGTCGCTTCGGTGATGAAGGTGTCGCACGGCACCACCTCGAACGGCTTGCAGGTGGGGTCGTGCTGGCGCTTGTAGTCGCCGGAGGCCACCCAGACGTCGCCATCCACTTCGATGCGAACCTGTGCCGAACCCAGCACGTGTCCGGCTGGATGCAGCGACACGCGGGCACGTCCCAACGTAAACGCTTCACCATCGGCGTGCGTGTGATAGGCCTGTTCGCCAAGCCGCCACTGCAGGATCGGCAAGCTTTCGCGCGTGCAGTGGTACTCGCCCGTACCGCTGCGCGCGTGGTCGCCATGCCCATGGGTGATCACCGCGCACGGCACCGGCCGCCAGGGATCGATGTGGAAGTCGCCCTGCGGGCAATACAGCCCTTCAGGCCCCAGCACCACCAGATCGCCGCATGTATGAGAGATGTTGCCGTTGCCGTTGCGCATGCCGCAACTCTGGGCAAGCCGATGTGCAGATCCTGAGAATGGGAATGCCTCCATGTGCGGCAAGCGTTGGTCGGTCGCCGTTGCATGCCGCGTGCACTAAGCTCTCAGTCCAGCGGGGACGCTGTCCCCACCGAAAACAGCGAGTCATACCTGGCAAGCGGATCGGGGCAAGCTGCAGATCAAATACGTCGCGCGACTCCCAAATCCCAAATCCCGGTCGGCCGGTGCCGGCCCAGAAACACCTAATGCCGCGTGCGCCGCCCAGGCGAACGCACGGCCGTCGCTTCCACCGCCAGGGTGAAGCCGCGTTCTTCGCCGCCCAGCATCGCGCCCACATCGACGACCTGGCGCCGGATCTCCTCGCCTTTGCCATTGCGCACGATCACCACCACCGTGTATTCCCACGGATCGCCATCGGCAGGGTGGCGAATGGTGCCATCGACCTTGAGCGGTACGATCGGCGCCGGCTGCGCGTGCTGCGCAGCCGCCGAGTCGAAGCGCAGGTGATGCTTGCAGGCCGGGCAGACGCTGGCGCTTTCCAGGATCGTGGCCTTGCAATGCGGGCAGCTGCGGGTAGCGCCGGGCGTGCCCGGGCGGGGTGCACTCATACGGCGTCGCTGTCGTCACCGCCGCTGGTGCCCGCAGCGCCACTGCCGCCACTGCCGTTGGTCTTGCTGCCACCGCCCGGCTTGGCAGCATCCTCACCCCAGCCGAAATCCGCCTGGCCGCGCATCCGCGCACCCGAGGCCACGGTGAGGTTGCCGGCCTTGACGTCGCCGACCAGCACGCCAGAGGTCTGCAACTCCACCTGCGCGGCCGATTCGATATTGCCTTCCAGCTCACCGGCAATGATGACCTTGTTGGCGCGCACGCCGCCGTTGAGCTTGGCGCCGCGTTCGATGGTGAGGTCTCCTTTGACGTTGACATCGCCCTTGAAGCGGCCGGCCAGACGGACATGGCCGGCGCCCTCGATCTTGCCCTCGATGCTGATGTCGGCGGCGATCAGCGATTCCTTGGCCTCGCTCTGCCGTGGCGAGAGCGTGGCGGTGGGCGTCACGCTGGGCGTGGCGGTGGCCGGCACGGGCGGGGCCGGGCTGGCGTCTGCGGCGAACAGCCGTCCGTCGACGGCCGGAACCTCGGGTGCAGGGGGGACGCCGTCTTTCTTGTTGGGACCTTGATCGCGCCACATCGACATCGGATTGCCTCGCTTCGGGGGTCGAAGCCGACTATCGCCGCGTCAATCGATCTTTTTTGTGACAGCGCGCG
Organism: Xanthomonas cassavae CFBP 4642; assembly: GCF_000454545.1. Lineage (NCBI taxonomy): Bacteria > Pseudomonadati > Pseudomonadota > Gammaproteobacteria > Lysobacterales > Lysobacteraceae > Xanthomonas > Xanthomonas cassavae. The sequence continues at coordinate 4,989,920 of NZ_CM002139.1, read as the reverse complement.
CAATCCAGGATCGACGCGGTGCGTGCTCAATCCAGCGCGGGCATTCCGGCGCCATGGCGCTCGACCCGATTGCGTCCCCGATGCTTGGCCGTATACAGCGCGGCATCGGCCTTCTGGATCAGGCTGGCGCCCAGTTCGCCATCGGCCGGGAAGCTGGCCACGCCGATGGAGGCGGTCACCCGCGGCAACGCATGCTGGCCGTCGCTGACCGCCAGCGCCGCGATATGGCCGCGAATCTGCTCGGCCACGCGCATGGCCTCGTCGCCATCGGCCTCGGGCAGGATCACGGTGAATTCCTCGCCACCGTAGCGGCAGGCCACGTCCTCGGCACGCAGGCGGGTCAGCAGCAATTCGCCCACCGCAGCCAGCAGCAGGTCGCCGCCGGCATGTCCCTGGCTGTCGTTGAATTGCTTGAAATGGTCGACATCCAGCATCAGTACCGATAGCGGTAGCCCGCGTCGCGCGCAGCGCGCCAGCTCATGGCTGAGCGATTCTTCCAGGTAGCGTCGGTTGTACAGCCCGGTCAGCGCATCGCGGATCGATTGCCGGCGCAGCGACTCGCGCAAGCGCAGATTGCTCAACGCCAGCGACAGCTGCTCGGCCGCCGCCTCGGCAATTTCCAGCCGCGCCATCGGCCCCGGGCCAGGCGAGGACAGGAACAGGAAGCCGAGTTGGGTGCCCTGCGCCGACATCGGCAGGCACGCGGTGCTGACGGGCAGGCCGGTGTCGGGCATTTCGATATGCGCGCACACTGCATCCCGGCGCAGGTCGTCGACGAGATGCGGCTGGCCGCGGCGCAAGGCCCAGCATTCTTCCGGCAACAGGTGCGGGGCGCTTCGTACCAGCGGTTCGCCCCAGTGGCTGATCGCCTCGGCACGGTCCTGCGATGCGCGCAGCAGATACACGCTTCCGGCAACGCCGGGCAACAGGCTGGCCAGGGTGCGGCTGGTGACCACCAATGCTTCCTCTGCACTGATGCAGCTCTGCAGCAGCCCGGTATAGCGGCTGAGCAGGCTGATCGGCGGTACTGCGTTGCAGCGCGCCCACGCTATCGCTCAGCTCGCGATTGGCCTGCGCAGCCAGGCGCTCGGCCTGCGCCCGATGGCGTAATTCGCGCATCAGCAAGGCATACACCGCGCCGACCACCACCAGCCCGAACGGAATGCCGGCCAATGCCAGTACCAGCAGCAAGGTGGCGCTCTGCCGGCTGCTTTCGGCGCGTTGTGCCAGCAGTTCCTGTTCGCGCTGCACCATCGTCAGCGCCTGCTCGCGGATGGCGCTGGTGGTCCGGAACGCGGTCTGCCGGATGCTCGCCCGTGCCGGCTCCAGGCCGCCCTGCGCGTAGACATCCAGTACCCGCTGGATCTGCTGCAGCCGCGTCTGCACCAGAGCCTGCAACCGATCCAGATGCTGCTCCTGCGCGGGGTTGTCGACGATCAGCCGGCGCAGGTTGGCGAGCAGGATCGGCAGGCGCTCGACGCTGCTCTGGTAATCCAGCAGGTAGGCGTCGTTGCCGGTCAGCAGGAAGCCGCGCTGCGCCGATTCGGCATCCAGCAACCGTGCCTGGATTTCGTCGACCCGGCCGATCACCTCATGCGTATGCGACACCAGGGCCGCATCGGCCAGCGAGCGACGTGCACCGACAAAGATGCCAACGCCGATGGCGATAAAGATCAGCGCAGAAAAAGCCAGCGCCAGCTGGTTGCGGCGGCGCGATGTAAAGGAAGAAGGCATAGCCGAATGCTAGCGTGCCAGCTTCGACAACACGAGAGCGATCCTGGCCGGAGACGTGCGCGCCGGCACGAAATGGCCGGCGCGCAAATGAAGTGAGGCAAGGTGATGGGAGTGGCTGGAGCCTTGTTGGCGAGCGTCAATTGCGCTCAGTGCTGGGGATGCTCGGCGTCGTGCTTGTCGGCATTGTGCTCGGCCTTATTGGCCATCTCGCGGGTCTTGTCGGCAGTGGCGTCGGCGGCATTGGCGGTGGCGCGGCTGGCGTCGGCGGCCAGTTCACGTGCGGCGACGCGTGCATCGGCAGTGGCGGCCTTGGCTTCCACGGCGGCGCGGTCGGCGGCCTGTTCGGTCGCGGCGGCAGCGTGCTTGGCGGCCGAGGCAGCGTCGCGGCGTGCCTGCTCGGCGTCAGGGCCCTGGCAGGCAGCAAGAGTGAGGGCAGCGATGGCGCTCAACGACAGCATGCGGATCGTCTTCATGGGTGGTCCTGTTCCTGTTCCGGTAGTGGAGAGCGGAGCTTAGGCAGGGGCCGATGCAGCCTGCGTCAAGGTGCAGCCTGCTACCCAATGCCGGGCAGGCAGGAGAGTTGGTGGCGATGCAGTGACGCATCCCTGGCGATCAGCAGAGGATTCGCGTGGACGACAGGCAAAGAAAAAGCCGCTGGAAACCAGCGGCTTTCTCCGAACGCGCTTAAAGCGAAGAAGTGATTACTTCTTGGCTTCTTCAGCGGTGTCCTTGGCAGCTTCGGCGGTGTTTTCAGCCGTCTTGGCAGCATCGGCAGCCTGCTCAGCAGCAGCGTCGGTCGCGGCGCCGGAAGCAGCCTGGGCAGCGTCAGCAGCGGTGTCGGCCGAAGCAGCGGCGGTGGTGGCAGCAGCCTGAGCGGCGTCAGCCGACTGCGAGCCCGAGGCAGCAGCCTGGTCGGCAGCGGTCTGGGCGTCGGCAGCAGCTTCGTTAGCCGAAGCAGCTGCGTCCTGAGCCTGTTCCGGCTTCGAGCAAGCGGTCAGGGCCAGGCCCAGAGCCATTGCGATCAGCAGCTTGTTGATGGTCATTGTTTCAATCCTCGTCGTTAGATTAGGCAACGCGCTATTGCGCGCCCCCGACATGATGACGGCCACAAGACGGGTGTCAAGCGCACGCGCATTCAGTTTTGCAAAATCGCCGTTAAAGGCTGTTAAATCAATTCGATAGCGATAGCGGTCGCTTCGCCGCCGCCGATGCACAGCGTCGCGATCCCGCGCTTGCCTCCGCGCGTGCGCAACGCATTCACCAATGTCACCACCAATCGCGCACCGGACGCACCGATCGGATGACCCAGCGCGCAGGCACCGCCATGCACGTTGACCTTGTCGTGCGAAATCCCCAGCTCCTTGATCGGCGCCATCGCCACCACGGCAAAGGCTTCATTGATTTCGAACAGGTCCACCTGGTCCAGTTGCCAGCCGATCTTGCCGAGCAGCGACTGGAGGGCCGCTACCGGCGCGGTGGTGAACCACTCGGGCGCCTGCGAGTGGGTGACATGGTCGACGATGCGTGCCAGCGCGGTCACGCCGCGACGTTTCGCGTCGTCGGCACTCATCAGCACGGTGATCGCCGCGCCGTCGGAAATGCTCGACGAACTGGCTGCGGTCACGGTGCCGTCTTTCTTGAAGGCCGGCTTCAGGGTCGGGATCTTGGCCACGTCGGATTTGCCGGGCTGCTCATCGCGATCGACGATGACCTCGCCCTTGCGCGTGGCCACGATGACCGGAACGATTTCATCGGCGAACGCGCCGCTGCGCTGGGCAGCCTGCGCGCGTTCGACCGAGGCGATCGCGAACGCATCCTGGTCGGCGCGGCTGAAACCGAACTTCTCGGCAGCGGCCTCGCCGAACACGCCCATGGCCTGGCCGTCGTACGGGTTGGTCAGGCCGTCCCAGGCCATGTGGTCGACGGCCTGGAAATTGCCGTAGCGGTTACCGGTGCGCGAATGGGGCAGCAGATGCGGTGCGTTGCTCATCGACTCCATGCCGCCGGCGACCACGATGCTGGCCGAGCCGGCCTTGATCAGGTCGTGGCCGAACATGATCGCCTTCATGCCCGAGCCGCATACCTTGTTGATGGTGGTGGCGCCGGTCGAGGTCGGAATACCGGCCGCGATGGCGGCCTGCCGTGCCGGCGCCTGGCCGAGATTGGCCGGCAGCACGCAGCCAACGATGACCTCGGAGACATCGGCCGGGGCGACCCCCGACTGCGCCAGCGCGCCTTCGATCGCGGCAGCGGCGAGCGCAGGTGCCGGCACTGCGTTGAATTGGCCGAGGAACGAACCGATGGCGGTGCGTTTTGCAGCAACAATGACGATGTCGGACATGAGTGGATACCGTTTAAAGTGAAACGATTATCTGCCTCATGGCCGGATCGCGCCAGCGCACGCCGCGCTGGAGCAAGTGCATGGCATACCGTATAAGAAGTGATAATCGGGCCCGGGGTTGGGTCCGTTCCATGGAATGGGGTCGGGGAGAGCAACACAATGAAGAAGATAGATGTCGCCAGAACTGTCCTGGCTTCGGCGCTAGCCGTGGCGTTGACTGCGTGCGGCGGTGGCGGGGGTGGTGGCGCAGGTGGTGTCCGTCCAACGCCGCCGGCCGCTCCGCCGCCGACATCGCCTCCGCCTCCACCGCCTCCTACATCTCCGCCGCCGCCGCCCATTTCACCGCCGCCGCCGGAACCTGCAATCGATGCGCACCTGGTGCTGACCAACGCCCGTGCAGCACAGGCACTGGGCTTCTCTGGCGCCGGTTACCGCATCGGCGTGATCGATACCGGGATCAACGTCAATCACCCGTCCCTGCAGGGACGGGTGAGCAGTAGCTTTATCTATGTTGATCCGCGCACCAATAACGTCGCAGTGGGCGACGTGCAAGGACATGGCACGGTAGTGGCCGAGCTCGCAGCTGGTCGCGCGGCCAGTCAGTGGCCCGGTGGCATTGCCCCGGATGCGGGCTTGGTGTCGGCGCGCATCATCAACGACCAGTCACCACCCGACGATGGTAGTGGCGACGGCAATCAGGTCGATGGTCCGCTTGGACTGGAGCCTGTGCACTCCGACCTGATCGGTGCCGGCGTGCGCATCATGAATAACTCCTGGGGCGGTCTGTACTGGAACGACGTATCGGTCACCAATCAGATCGCGCAGGAATACCGTTCTTTCGTCATCAACAACGATGGCCTGGTGGTATTTGCCGCAGCCAACGAGTCGCGTGCGCAGCCTTCCGACACTGCAGCACTTCCCAGTCAGCCGGGCCCCAACGGCACGTTGCCGGCGGCGGACCTGGAGCGTGGCTGGCTGGTCGTCGGTGCGCTGGATACCGCCAATCCCACGCAGCTGGCGTCCTACTCCAATGCCTGCGGCGTGGCGATGCACTATTGCTTGGTAGCGCCGGGGACGTCGATGTTCATCGACCCCGATGCCACCGCCAGCAACATCCGTTATTTCTATGGCAGCGGTACCTCGTTTGCCGCACCGCTGGTCTCCGGTGCAGCGGCGCTGGTATGGCAGGCATTTCCGTATTTCAACAATGATCTGGTGCGCCAGACGCTGCTGGGAACGGCCACCGATCTGGGCGTCGCAGGCGTCGATCCGGTGTTCGGCTACGGGCTGCTCAACGTGGGCAAGGCGGTACTGGGGCCGGCGCGGTTCGACTGGGGCATGGTGGACGTCAACGTGAACACCTTGCGTTCGACCTGGGCCAACGACATCAGTGGCACCGGTGGCCTGACCAAGCGCGGAACCGGCACGCTGGTCTTGGGCAGCACGGCCAATACCTTCACCGGCGATACCCAGGTACTTGGCGGCACCTTGCAGACCGCCAGCCTGCAGAGTGCACGGGTGGGTATTGCCAATGGGGCGAGCCTGATCGGCGCCGGCAGAATCGGCGGGCGGGTCGACAATGCCGGCACGCTGCAGGTCAACAGCGCAGTGCTCTCGGTCGATGGGAACTACACCCAGGACGGTAACGGGCGCCTGGCGCTCAACGTAGGCGACCGCTTGAACGTAAGCGGCACCGCGACCATCGCCGGCGACCTGCAATTGCTTGGCCGGCGCAGCTACGTCGCCAACACCACCACCTATCCGGTATTGCAGGCGACCAACGGCTTGCAGGGCACGTTTGCGACGACCAGCGGCGGGCCGGCAGTGACCTTCCTCGACGCCACGGTGACCTACGACGCCAATACTGCGTTCGTGTCGCTGCAGCGCATGGATGTCACCGCGGTCGCTACCTCGCTTGGTGCGGTGGGGACGGCGTCGATAGAGTCTGCCGTTCGGGTGGAGCAGGCGTTCCAGAAGGTAGACGCGCAACAGCTGCAAGGCAGTGGCGCGATCAGCGGCAGCTTCATTCGTGCCGCGGCGGCGTTGCAGCAGGCCCCCGATGCCAAGGCGGCAGCGGACTCGCTACGCAGCCTGTCCGGGCGTGCGCATGCGGCATCGGCGGCAATGACCTTCGACACCATCGATCTGGGGCGGCGTGCGCTGGCGTCGCATTTCGATCGCCTGTCGCAGCAGCCGCGGTTGCTCGGTACCTGGCAACGCGCGCTGGGTGGTCCGGGCGAGGGCGGGGTGACCACCGCCGGATTCGCCACCTCCGGCTGGATGATGGGCAGCGACCTGCGCCTGGCATCTGGCGCAGTCACCGGCTTTGCGTTCGGTGAAACGCGCTCCAACAGCCTGGGCGATCTGGACGGTGCACGTGGCCGCGATCGTCAGGTGCAGGCACAGCTGTACTGGGGGACCACGCTGGGCTCGGCCTATACGCTCGGGCAGCTGGGGTTTGGCAACGTCAATCGGCAGATCGAACGGAACCTGCAGTTGGGCGAAGACCGCAGTAGCGCCTTCAGCGATTACAGCGGCAGTTATCTCAGCAGCAACCTGGAAGCCGGCTACCGCTGGGGACATGCGGCCGCCTCGCTGACCCCATACATGGGGCTGGACTATGTGCGCCTGCGTAGCGAAGGCTTCCGCGAAAGCGGTGGCGACGGCTTCGGTCTGCGTGCCGATGCGAATACGTCATCGCGCACCCAGGTGCTGGCAGGCATGCGGTCGGCATACCGTTGGCGTGGCCTGCAGTTGGGCGGGTATGCCGAATGGCAGCAGGCGCTGAGCAGCCAGGGCCTGATGCTGGATGCCAGCTTCATCGGTGTGGATGCCTGGGCACCGTTGCGCGGCATGCAGCCGGCGCGTTCGGGCGGGCTGTTCGGAATCGCCGCGTCCGCGCCACTGGGGCAGCAGAGCCAGCTGCGTTTCGGTTACGACCAGCGGGTGGGCGAGCGTGGCGACGACCGCGCGCTGAGCCTGAAGTACAGCGCCGATTTCTGATCGGCGTGCATGACGCCCGGGCGCAATGCCCGGGCGTGGCGGCCACAGCGGCAATCACGTACGGCGCTGCTGGTTGCGCCCGATCTATTGTTCACAGTCACTCGCCGCGTAGTTTGTGCAGGAAGCGCGGTGCAGTACGGCCCAGCGGCAGCTTGAGTTTGCTGATTGCCTTGATGCGGGTTTCGGCAATCTGATCGGCCGCCACCTGCGGCGAAACGTCCCGCTGCGCCGACAGGTCGAAGACCTTTTCCAGATTGTGGTAAATGCTGCGGATCAGGCGCATGGCGCGTTCGCGGTTGTAGCCGTCGATTTCCAGCGACACATTCATCACCCCGCCGGCATTGACCACGTAATCGGGCGCATACAGGATGCCGCGCCGGTGCAGTTCCTCGCCGACGGCGGCGCTGGCGAGCTGATTATTGGCGGTACCGCAGATGATCCTGGCCTTGAGTTGCGGCAGGGTCTGTTCGTTGATGGCCCCCTCCAGCGCGCAGGGAGCGAAGACGTCGGCCGCTACCTGATGGATCTCGTCCGGGCGCACGGCCTCGGCGCCGTATTCGGCGACCGCGCGGTCCACCAGCGCCTGATTCAGATCGGCTACATACAGTTTCGCGCCGCGTTCCTTGAGCAGCTTCACCAATTCCATGCCGATGTGGCCCAGGCCCTGGATCGCGATGCTGGCCTTGCCCACTTCCTCATGGCCGAGCTTGCGATTGAGCGAGGCCATCAGTGCCTGCAGCGCGCCATAGGCAGTGAAGGGAGCAGGGTCGCCGGAGCCGCGGTGCACCTGGTGTACGCCGGTGACGTACTCGCTTTCCAGGTAGATCTGCTCCATGTCGTTGACGTCGGTGCCGACATCTTCGGAGGTGATGTAGCGCCCGCCCAAGGTGTCCACGAATCGGCCGAATGCGCGGAACAGCGCCTCGCTCTTGTCGGTCTTGGGGTCGCCGATGATCACCGCCTTGCCGCCACCGACGTTCAGGCCGGCCAGGGCGTTCTTGTAGGTCATGGTGCGGCTGAGGCGCAGCGCATCGTCCAGCGCCGCCTCGCTGTTGGGGTAGGGACGCATGCGCACGCCGCCCAGAGCGGGCCCGAGCCGCGTGCTGTGCAAGGCAATGATGGCCTTGAGACCGGCATCGCGGTTGTGACAGAAGATCACCTGCTCGTGGCCGGTGGTGTCGAGGGTTTCGAAAAGCATCGAAGGCTCCGCGGGGCTGCGTGATGTGCCTTCCCTGAGGCCGGGTCTGCACCCGTGCAATGGGAAACAAAAAACGCGACGTTTGCAGATCCAATCCGGTCACGTCGCGCTGCAACATTTTAAACCACGTCCACAGGGGGTTGTGTATGAATCTGTTCACCGATCCCGATAGCGCCGCTGCCGAAACCACAGGGTCCCCAGCCACTTGCTTCCGGCCGTGACCGGCAGCCCGGCGTGGAGCGAATCCGGATCGGGGCGGCCGTCGGGGTGGAGATTATCGAAACACACCACGGAGCCGGCACGCGGCTGTACGCGGAGACCTGCGATCGGGAATTCGGTCTGGCCACCTGCTTCGACTGCATTGAGGTAGACGCAGACAGTACGCAGACGATTGCCGGCAGCGGGGCGGTCGGCCGCCACCCTGCCTGCCGGCAGGTAGTCACGATGTGCGCGATAGTGCTCGCCGGGTGCATAGCACAGCACCGAGAGCGGTTCGGCGTGGGTCAGTGGCAGTCGCGCGCATGCGGCGAGCCGTGCCTGGGCCGCAAGGGCCGCAAAGTCTTCCAGAACCGGATCCAGTGTGGCGCCGCGGCTGGTGCGGACCGGTGTGTGGTGCGTGCGTGCATCATTGGGGTCTACCACCTGGGAGGCGCGTAGATGCGGGCGCGCCAGCAGGATCAGCAACCGGCATTCGTCGGCGGACAGCACGGCCGAATATTCCTCGATCAGCGGCCCCTGGCGGCGCCGCGTCGGCAGGCCGTGCGGCGTGAAGCGTACGCTGCTGGCCTCGCTGGCCTCGGCGGCCTCGGGAGGCGCAACGTCGAGATCGGGAAGGGCGGTAATGCCCAGCGGCCGCAGCTGCTGCAGTAGATGGGCGGCAGCGTCCGGCTGACGAGGCACACCTTCGCCGCGTCGCAGGCGCTCGGCAAGCAGGACCGCCGCGGGCACGTCCCCGACCGATGCGGCGTGTTCCAGCAGGCCGACGCAGCGCTGTTGCTGGCGCGGATCATTGATCCGGCCGTGCTGGATCGCCAACGCGCGCAGGGCCGGGGGATAGCCGGCCGCCGCCGCCGCGTGCAGGCGCGCAAGCCCCTTTGCTTCCAGCTCCACTGGGTTGCTGCCGACTGCCAGCGTCGCCAACAGGTAACCCGCTGCCGCCGCGCCGCCGCGTTCGGCATCTTGCCAATGCGTTTGGGCCTGCTCGACATCCACCGTGCAGCCGATGCCGTACGCCAGCAGGCGGCCGGCCTCGATTTGCGCAGTGGCATCGCCAGTGGCTGCACTGCGCAAATACCAGGCAAGGGACTCTTCTGCCTGACCGCTGCGTATCAGTGCCTGTGCCAGGGCATTCATGGCCGCAGGTTGTCGGCTTTGTGCGGCAAGCAGAAGGCTGTCGAGTGAGGATGCATGCATGAGTGCATCCTAAGCCCTGGCCCTGTCCTGCGCGATCAGTTGCCTGCTTGCAGTGCCAGATGGGTCAGGTACAACCGCAGATCGAATTCCAGCTGGTGGTAATCCGGGCGCATGTGGTGACACAGTTGGTAGAAGGCCTTGTTGTGATCGGCCTCTTTCAGGTGCGCCAGCTCGTGGGCCACGATCATGTGCAGGAAGGGTTCGGGCGCGTCGCGAAACACCGAGGCAATGCGGATCTCGCGGCTGGCCTTGAGCCGGCCGCCGTGGACGCGCGAGATTGCGGTATGCGTGCCCAGTGCGTGCTTCACCACCTGCAGGTGGTTGTCGTAGACGGCTTTGTGCAAGGTCGGGGAGGAACGCAGGTAACGCTCTTTCATGGCCTTGACGTAGTCATACAGGTGGCGATCGGTGCGAATGGAGTGCCGCTCCGGATAGCGACGTGCCAGTACCGCGGCAAGCTTGTCCTGCGCAATCAATTCGCGCACCTGATCCAGGACAGCGGGTGGGTAACCGGTGAGGTAGCGAAGAGTGTCCATGGCGATCGGATGCGGCGAGAGCCGCATGATCGCCGATGCGGGCAGGACTGGCGACTGTTCCGATGGGATGCTCGCCAGCAGTGAATCTCAAACGATGGCGGGAATGTGGATGTTGTGGAGGCCGCGGTGACGGCCGCAAAAACCGTTGTGAAGTGGCAGGCGGGCGGCTCTTACGCGGAGCGTTTTCCGTCAGCGGAGTGCAGAGATCAACAGCGGGCGCTATCGAACCAGTGTAGGGCGACAGCACGGCTTCAGTGGTGTGGCTACGTGCCTGCGGGCTGGCACTGCCGCGTCAGACCGGGGTGATGGACGTGTGCCAGCGTGTGTCATGCGTATTCACGAATGCGGCACATCCGGGTGGGTAGCGTGCAGCGCATGTGTTGCGGCGACGTGCCGCAAACACACGATTGAATGATTGCACTGTGTCGAACTAGGAGACAACAACATGATTAAGTGGGCCATTATCTTCGCCATCATCGGGCTGATTGCCGGTGCGCTTGGATTTGGTGGAATGGCAGGCGCCGCGATGGGCATTGCCAAGTTCCTGTTCTTGGCCGGCATCATCATTGCCATCGTGCTGTTCGTGCTGGGCATGACGATCGCCAAGAAGGTGACCTGAGGCGGCTCGCAGATTCTTGCGAAGGCATCTGTCAACGAGTGCCATGCAGCCAAAAAGAGCGGCCATTGGCCGCTCTTCTTTTATACGTGATTTTCCGGCTGCGGTGCTGCAGTCGGCCGCAACCATAGTCGACAGCCGCAGACTGCCGTTCTGACCTGCCGTCAGACGCCGGTGTTGTCGGCCGTGGTATGCAGCGCGATATTGAGCTGGTCGATGGTCACGATCCAGTCGGCATCGTCGAGGCGTTCTTCACGCAGCAACTGCGCCTGCGCCGGCGTCCAGAACGGCGCCTCTTCCAGCCGCATCTCGCCCGGCAGCGGCGAATGTTCGGCGATGAAATTGCGAATACTTGCCTCGTCTGACGGAAGGCCAAGTTGGGCGAACAATTCCGAGAACGGGTGAACGGGGGATTCCATTGCAACTCCTTTGTAGGTGCAGACGATCAGATGTTAGAGCACGCCGGTTGAGGGCACTGTGCACAGCCGGCTTGGATTTGCCTGCGGCGATGACCATATCGACAGCTTGACCAGCGAAGGGTGAAACCACCATGGCAACCGGATGGGCGGGTGATGGAGCGGTGCAGGACCAGATCGATGCCACCGTCGAGGATGCAATCAAGCGCGCGCGGAGCCAGTTGCACCAGGGGCCGAGCCTGACGCACTGCGAGGACTGCGACGCACCGATCCCGGAGGCGCGTCGCAGGGCCGTGCCGGGCGTGCACCTGTGCGTGGCCTGCCAGGAAATGCATGATCAGGAGCTCGGCGTGCAGGGCGGTTTCAACCGCCGTGGCAGCAAGGACAGTCAGCTGCGCTGACCGGGCCGGTGACCCCGGCGTGGGCGTGCGACACGGCGCCGATCACGCGGCGCGCCAACTCGCAAGGCGCGTTTGCCGCGTGAGCTACTGCGCCCTTAGCTTGCGTTGAAGCCGCTGCTCTCGCGCCAACGACGCGTCGTGCGCTGGAAGAACAGGCTGTTGGGTACCTGCAGCACGCTGCCGGCATGGTCGCCGGTTTCTTCCAGCGTCGTGTAGATCACGTTGATATCGATCACGCGTCCCTTCAGGCCCGGCTTGTCGCCCCCTTCGAGCAATTCGATATGGTCGTGCAGCCGGAATGGGCGGGTGGTGATGATCAGGAATGTGCAGAAGATATTGGACAGCACACTCCACGCAGCGAAGAACGCGACCGCGCCGACCGCTGCAAAGCTGGTGAAGGCCGTCCATAGCACGGCGGTCGAGACCCCAAGCACGTGCAGCGCAATCAGGACCGCACTGAGCGAAATGACGAAGCTACCGACGCGACGAATACCAATCGTGATCTCGGCCGGCACGCTGTAATGCGCGCAGATGCGTCGCAGCAGCTGGCGCAGCAATAACCGGGTCAGCGCTGCGGCCGCGAGGATCATGACGATCTTGATCGTTGGCACCGCCACCGCCAGCCATTCCGGATTCCAGTGCGGCAACAGACTGCGGATCATGGCGGGCAAGGCATCGGACGCGGACATCACTTAATGGGACAGCGGGACAGGGGCCCATTGTAACGTGCGACTTCCGCCCACCAGGAGCAGAGGTTAAATGCGCGCGCATCCAGCCAGGCAAGATGCCCGACGCTATCGGCCTATGTAAGGCGTTGCGATGCGTGGCCAATGCTTTCCAGCTGACCTCGCAATTCGGTGCTGTGTGCGTATCGATCCAGGCCCATGCGAAAGGCATTCGCCGGCAATCTGTGTGCCGCGTGCGTCAATCACGGCGCGTTCGCCGTGCACAGTGTTGATGCGCGCCCTGGCTGCACTGCCTGGCTGCACTGCGGCCAGGGCGGCGATCACGCCGCGATGCATGCGGCTGCAACGGATTGTGAGGCCAGTCTTGCGGTTCAATGCGGATGGCGCAGGCCAGGGGCAGCCAGCCTGACCAGGCGCTGCCAGGTCTGCTCGACGGAACGGACCGGCATCCATCCAGCTGGGCCCTCCACGCTGATGCAGAAGGGCTGCGGCCACGCTGTGCGCTGCAGGCACAGTTCGGCCCGGGTAGGTGTCAGTGTGAGCTGTACCGCGTCCAGCGGCAGCGCGGATGTGCAGTGGCTGGGGGAGCACAAGGCCAGAATCAGGCCGAGCAGGTGCGACATGACGATCTCCAGCGTGGACCAGGCGCTGCCGGCACGGAGGGAGCAGGCGGCGTACGGCACAGGCGCGCCGTTGCAGACTTGGATGCGCCAACCGCCGAAAAGGTTTAGAGCGCAATCTGCATTGCGCTCCAGCGGGCGCGGCGGGGCGGGCACGCGATCGATGCAACGCCAGTCCAATCCTGCAGCGGCACGCTGCACCTCAGACGCGGGTGCAAGAAAATCTGCCGAGGTTTAAACCTTTGCGCCGTCAGGCGCATCCAACTGGCTATGCTAGACACCTCCGTGCCCATCGACCGACCACCGCCCGGCGCCACCTCCGCCGACCGCGACGACGCGGCGTTGGCGCATGCGGCGGCGGCAGGAGAGCGTGCGGCTTACGAGGCGATCTACCGCCGGCATTCGCCGCGGTTGTATGCGCTGGTCTGGCGCCTGTGTGGCGGTCACGCCGCGCGCGCCGACGACGTGTTGCAGGAGACCTTCATCGCCGCGTGGAAGGCTCTGCCGCAGTTCCGTTTCCATAGCGCGCTGGGTACCTGGCTGCACCGCCTGGCCGTCAATACCGCGCTGATGGAATTGCGTGCGCACGCGGCCTCCGGCCACCCTGTCGTGGACGATGCCGACGGCGAGATTCTGGCAGCGGTGCCCGACGCTGCGCGGTGCCAGTCGACCCGGATGGACCTTGAACGGGCGCTGGAAACTCTGCCGCCACGCGCCCGTGCAGTGCTGGTGCTGCACGATATCGAAGGCTGGAAACACCAGGAGATTGCCGACCAGCTACAGATGGCGGTCGGCAGTTCCAAGGCACAACTGCATCGTGCGCGTGGCCTGCTGCGCGCGCGGTTGGGAGAACCCGCATGACCCCTGAGTCGCATGACCACGACGGGGCCGCGGACGCTGCATTGCGCGCGCGCCTGCAGGCCTTGCCGCAGCAGCGCCTGCCACCTGCGCAGGTGTGGGAACGCATCGCCCCCGCGTTGGGGCTGCAGCCCGGCGCCGCTGCGCTGCGGCAGCAGCGCAGGCGGGTGTGGGCAATACCGGCGCTCGGCGTGGCCCTGGCCGCAGCGGTGGCCTTGATCGCAGTCGTGCCCGGCATCCATCGGTCTGCGCCACCGCCCGCACAGCCGGCGCTGGTGCTGCAGGCGCAGGCGATGGCTGGGCAATACCAGCAGGCCATGGCGGAATTTCCGCTGCAGCAGGTACCGGCAGAGCTGCGGCCCGCGCTGGACGCGCTGGATCACAGCGCCCGCAGCATTCATGCCGCCATCGTGCAGAGCCCGCGTTCGGTCTTTTTGTTGTCGCAGCTGCAGCGTACCTACGCCAAGCGGCTGCAGTTGACCCGTCTCGCCTCGCAAGGCGAGGCGTCCTTTCCGAGTTGAGGAGCATGCCCATGCGCTACGCCACCGTTTCCCTGCTGCTGTTGGCCGCGTTCTGCGCTGCGCCTGCGGCAGCGCAGAACGCCGTGAATCAGAGTCATCCGCTGGCGCGCGGAGGGCGCGTGGAACTGGAAAACATTGCCGGCAAGATCCGCGTGCGCGGCTGGGACCGCGACGAAGTGTCGCTGACCGGGACCCTGGGCGAGGGCCAGCGGCTGGATGTGGACGCAAGCTCGAACCGGCTGCAGTTCGAGGTGATCTACCCGCGCAATAGCCGCAACGGCCAGGGCGCGCAGCTGGAGTTGCGCGTGCCGCGCGGTGCCTTGTTGCAGGTGGATGCGGTCAGTGCGTCGGTCGATGTGGATCAGGTCGACCTGGCGACGCTGCAGCTCAAGTCCGTCAGTGGCGATGTGGTCGCCAGCGGGCGCGCCAAGGAAACGCACCTGGAAACGGTCAGCGGGCAGCTGCGCAGCACGGTGAACAGTACGCGGGTGACCTTGGGGACGGTCAGCGGGGAGATCGACGCGCAGGCGGGCGCCAGCGGCGTGGTGTCGGTCGAATCGGTGTCCGGTCAGATCCGGATCGGTGCCGGCCAGGTGTCGCAGCTGCGCTCGGAAAGCGTGTCGGGCGCGACCGCATTGACAGTGGCCGGGCTGGCGCCGGGCGGCAGCATTTCTGCAGAAAGCGTCAGCGGCACGATCGCGCTGGGGGTGCCGCGCAACGTGTCGGCAGCGCTGGACGTGGACGTGTTCAGCGGCGCCATCCGCTCGGTGGTCGGCAAGGTCGAACGCCCCGAGTACGGCCCCGGCAAGCGCCTGCGCACCACGCTGGGGGGCGGCAATGGCGACGTCAAGCTGGAGTCGCACTCGGGCTCGGTGCGCATCGACTACACCAACTGAGCCGCGGCAACCGGGGCTGCAAAACAAACGTGCCACCTTGCGATGGCACGTCGGTGAAACACTTCAAGGCAACCCTTGCAGGCCACTGCCGGTCTGCTCGCCGCACGGCGGGGCAGACGGCAGCGGCGTGCCGCTCAGCCGATCTTGTCGCCATCGTTGCGCGCGGGGCCGAAGTTGGTGGTGAGCACTTCGATCCGGCCGCCGGTCTTGCGGAACGCGGCAATGTCGGCAGCGATGCGCTCACGACTGAGCGGCTGCGACTTGCCTTCGCTGCGAGCGATGCTGGGCTGGGATTTCTGCTTGGTCGCGGGACGTGCCATGTGGCCTCCTGTAGCGGGGAAGTGCAATGACACCGCATGCGGCAAGGGTGGCGCGCGCGTGAAGCGGTGTCGAGAAGTGCGATCGCGTTCGGTGCGCAGTCGCGGCGGCACGGCAGGCGTGCCTTGCATGCATGACGGCGGGGCGTCAGGCAGCAACCGTGCATTATACGAGCTGATTAACGACTTTTGTTAACCGCCCGATGGACGGGCGCCGCCTGCCGCAGCCCAGGCCAGGCCTTGCACGACCCCGAACGACGGATCGCCCTGCACCATGCGCGATTCCGGGAAAGCGGCCGCCACCGCGTCGCGCAGATAGCCGGCGCGCGACATGCCGCCGGTCAGGAACAGGGTTGCCGGCGCTGCCGCCATGTCGGCGCGGACCTGCGCCAGCAGCGCTTCCAGCTCGCGCAGATAGCTGGAGGCGGACGCAACCAATGCATCGGCCTGCACGTCCACCTGCAGGCCGCGTTCGATGAAATCCAGTGCCGTGTGGTGCTGGTCGGTTTCGCTGAGCGCAATCTTGCAGGCTTCCACGTTGCGATACAGGCGCGCGGTATTGCCGGTGTCCTGCAGCGCCTTCAGGCGCGTATCGAACGGGGCCGGGGCGTCCTGGTAGTTGTGCAGGCGGAATTCGCGCTGGCGCGTCATGTCCTGCACCATCGCCGCTTCCACGTAATGGTGCGCCGGTACGCGAGTGGTGCCGCGGCCGAACAGCGGCATGTAGCTGGCAAGGCTGAGCGCCAGATCGATATCGGTCCCGCCGCGCGCGACGCCCCAGGCGCGATGCACCTGCGGCGCAGTGCTGCCACCGACGCTGGCATGCGCGATATCGGTGGTGCCGCCACCGATATCGACCACCACGGTCTCGTGCCGGCTGTCGTGGCTGACGTGGTAATGCATGGCCGCTGCAGCGGGTTCTTCGAGAAACTCCACGCTGTCGAAGCCGGCGGCGATGGCGGCGGTCTGCAGGATATCCAGCGCCTGTGCATTGCCTGCATCACCGATCGAACTGCGGAACTGCACCGGACGACCGAGCACGGCCTCGCGGATATTGATGTCGAACTGACGCGAGGCGGTGAGACGGATATGTTCCAGCACGTGCGTGGCGATGCCGGTAATGGTCTGGCGCGCACGCGGATGCAGGTTGTAGCCCAGCATCGACTTGGGGCTCTGCACCAGATTGCCTTCGCCCTCGAGAAAGTAGGCGTCCAGCGCCTCGTCGCCGTAGACCGCGTTCTGCAGCAGTGCCGCCGAACTCCGCGGCTCGCGCACCTGCTGCTCCATCCACTGGCGGCGCACGATACGCAGCGCATCGCGCCGCAGGCTGTCGGGAGTGGAGGAGCGCCCGGCAGCGGTGGCGTCGCGACGCGCGGAATCGATCAGGCGCTCCATCTCGTATTCCAGCGCCGGTGTCAGGCTGAAATCCTCCGGGTCGCGCATGATCTCGGGAAAGTACACCGTGGTGCGGAACTGCAAGGCCTCGCCGAAGCGCACCGGCTCCACCTGGCCGTCGACGATTGCCGCAGCGGCGGAGTTGCTGGTACCGAAGTCGATGCCGAGTTTCATGCGCAGCTGCCTGGGAACGGGCCGCGCACTTTACTACGGTGGCCGCTTCTGCAGTCCAGGCCGGAGTGTCTGGACGACGTTCCCAGACGAAGTAGAGTCAGCCCTGCCATATGCCGAAGGCACATGGCTGTTGGCCTCAGGCGGCGACATCGTCGACGTGGCCCTGGTACAATTCGTCGGTGGTGGCTTCGCGCACCTGCACCACTTCCACTGCGAAATGCAGGGTCTGCCCAGCGAGCGGGTGGTTGCCGTCCACGGTGACCTGCTCGGGGCCGACCTCGGTCACGGTGACCAGTACGGGACCCTGCTGGGTCCGTGCCTCGAACTGCACGCCTGGCACCACGTCCACATCGGTCGGGAAGGCGTCGCGCGGCACATGCTGGATCAGTTGCTCATGGCGTGGACCATAGCCTTGTTCCGGAGCGACATCGGCAGTGAGGGTGTCGCCGGCTTGCCTGCCGTCCAGCGCCTGCTCCAGGCCGGAAACGATATTGCCGGCACCATGCAGATAGCTCAGCGGCGTGTCCGGCGTGGAACGGTCCAGCACCTGGCCGCTGTCGTCGGAAAGGGTGTAATGAATGGTCGCAACGCGACCCTGGCTGATTTCCATTGGAAACCTCCATGAGGGGGGCGAGGGGAGTGCACCGGCTGATTCACGATGCGAACAGATGCCGCAGGCACACCGTAGGCAATCGGGCTGCATCATGCAACCGCTGCCGGAGCGGCTATTGGGCCGAGGATCAGCTTGGTGGAAACGCGCATGTCGGTTGCACTGCCGGATGACGCTGCGCATATGCGGTACACGCAAGACCTATCGGCCGTACCGGTGTGAGTGGTCATCGGGCATGGCGTAGCGTGCCGGCTGCGATCAGGCGCGCTGGTGTGACGCGATGCCACGCCCACCGCAGGCAGCGTGCATCCTGCAGAAACGCGCTAAGCGCGCCTGTCAGTTTGGCATGGCATGTGTGTCGATCGCGCTCAGTCGGTCTGCGCGCCACGTTCGATCTGGGTGCGCCGCGCCCGCCAGGTTTCCGGAGTCTGCGGCTTGACGAACAGGGCGGTGATCTCCGGATGCTGGCGCTTGGCCGCCGCTTCGATACGCCCGACGCAGGCTTCGATGTCCGGCGTGCTGCGGGTGTCTTCGAACTCGGCACTCAGCGCGGCCACGACCTGGTTGGGACCCATCTGCATGGTCAGCACGCCATTGGCGGCGCGGACGTCCGGGTCGCTGGCGGCAATGCGCAACAGCGACGCGCTGACATGCGCATGCGCGGGTTCGCCGATCAGCAAGCCCTTGGTTTCCCGCGCCAGCAGGAAAGCGGTAAAGGCGAGCACGCCGGCAATGCCGATCGAGGCAATGCCGTCGAGCTCCGGCATGTCCAGTAGCTGCGCCCCGGCCAGACCGAGCAGGGCCATGAACAAGCCGATCAGCGCGGCGCTGTCTTCCAGCAGCACGGTGAAGGTGCTGGGGTCCTTGCTGTTGCGAAACGCCTCGAAGTAGCCCATGCGGCCCTTCTTGGCGCGGAACTCGCGCAACGCCACCACCCAGGAAATGCCCTCGAACACGATGGACACGCCGAGCACGCAGTAGGCGATCAGGTGGCTCTTGGCAGGCTCGGGATGGCGCAGATGCACGATGCCTTCGTACAGCGATATGCCGGCGCCCATCGCAAACACCAGCAGCGCCACGATGAAGCTCCAGAAATACAGCTCGCGCCCGTAGCCGAACGGATGGGTAGGCGTGGGCGCGCGCGCCGCACGACGCAGGCCATACAGCAGCACTTCGTTGACGGTGTCCACCAGCGAATGCACGCCCTCGCTGAGCATGGCCGAGCTGCCGGAGATGCCGGCCGCGATGAACTTGGCCACCGCAATGGCCAGGTTGCCGGCCAGGGCGACGTAGACCACCAGATGCGAACCCTTGGTGTGATCCGGCCCGGCGTTCGCATCTGCGGCCTTGGCGGCGTCGCCGTTCTGCCCGGCAGCGGGCACATCGATGCGCGGCGATGCGGCAGCAGGTGTGGAAGGGGCTGAGCGTTTGGACACGGGCGGCCTGCAGTGGTCGGCAAGCGCTGCACTATCGCGCTGCAGCCGTGCCCGCTACGTGATCGCAGCGCCGGCAGCTACAATCCACGCCCGTTTCGATCAAGGACTCGCATGTCTACCGTTCCCGCCTGCCCGCAATGCGGCCAGGACAACACCTATGCCGACGGCGCGCTGTCGGTCTGCGCAGACTGCGGTTTCGAGTGGAGCGCGGGGGAGCCTGCCGCACACGCCACCGTGGTACGCGACAGCAACGGCAATGTGCTGCAGGCCGGCGATACGGTGACGGTGATCAAGGATCTCAAGGTCAAGGGCTCGTCGATTCCGCTCAAGCAGGGCACGGTGATCCGCAATATCCGCCTGGTCGAAGACGATGCCGAGCATGTCGAAGGCAACTCGGAAAAGATCAAGGGCCTGGTGCTGAAGACCTGCTTCCTGCGTAAGGCATGACCGCTTGCTGGCGGCGTGCTGGCTGGCAGTTGCGCATGTGCGGTGCCTGATCGGTACTGCATGCGCGCTGCGGCCTCTGTGCACCCGGTTGATGGCGGCGTGCAGTGAGCTGCGTCGCGGTGAGCCGCACCGGCGCGGCGAGCGGCAACCAGCACGTGCCGCAAGATCGGGTTCCATGCGCAACGCGCCAGGCCCACCCAGCCGAGCCCACACGCCGATATCTGGAGCAGCTACAACACTACGGCGCTCACCGTCAGGCGGGCGCTGCCGGAGCCCGGTGCCGCATGTAGCACCCGTACACTCCGGCTCCGCGCCGTCCGCCACCTGACGGCAACTCGCTACGGTTTGATAGCCGCGCTTAGTCGCGCGGATACACCGCTGCCACCAGGCAGCTCTGGCGCATGCGTCAGAGCCGGCCGCCACGTGTCGTGCCCAGGTGTCCTTCGTGGCCGGCACCGGCGTTTGCGCCGGCAATGCCGATCTCGTCCAGCACGTCGACCTTGTCGCCGGGATTGCCGCAGATCGCGTTCAAGCCCATGCCGGACACGAAGCGAATCGGCGGGGCGCCGCTCAGTTCGTTGCAGCTGTCCATCAGTTCCACCCGGTAATGGCGATGCGTGCCGGGATGGCGCGGGGAGACTTCCACCACCAGCCCCTGTGCGTCTTCCGATCATGCACGCAACATGCTGGGACCTGATTAGCCCTGACCATCAGCCGCCTGTCGCAGGATCTGCGCCGCGCTGGGTGGATGCTGCTGTCACCTGAAGCCAACGAGGTGGCGTGATG
>NZ_CM002139.1:4968390-4969416 GCF_000454545.1 Xanthomonas cassavae CFBP 4642 | reverse complement strand
CCTGATTAGCCCTGACCATCAGCCGCCTGTCGCAGGATCTGCGCCGCGCTGGGTGGATGCTGCTGTCACCTGAAGCCAACGAGGTGGCGTGATGAGTATCAATGCCGTGCAGTTCCAAGCGGGATTGTCGATGCCTGAGTTCTTCGCGTCCTACGGCACCGAAGCCAAGTGCTATCGCGCGCTTTACAAGTGGCGCTGGCCGCAAGGCTTTCGTTGCCCTGTTTGTGCCGGACGCGTGCGCTCGCGTTTCAAGCGGGGTGCTGCGATCTACTACCAATGCAGCGCGTGCCGGCATCAGACCAGCCTGATTGCAGGCACGATGTTCGAAGGCACCAAGCTGCCGCTGCGCACCTGGATGCTGGCGTTGCACCTGCTGACCTCGACCAAAACCAACATGGCCGCGCTGGAGTTGATGCGGCATCTGGGCGTCAACTACAAGACGGCCTGGCGGATGAAACACAAGATCATGCAGGTTATGGCCGAGCGCGAATCCATGCGGAAACTGGCGGGTTTCGTGCAGATCGACGATGCCTATCTCGGCGGCGAGCGTAACGGTGGCAAGGCCGGACGCGGATCGGAGAACAAACAAGCGTTCCTGATTGCGGTGCAGACCGATGCCACCTTCACCGCGCCGCGCTTTGTGGTGATCGAGCCGGTGCGCAGCTTCGACAACACCTCGCTGCAGGACTGGATTGCCCGTCGCTTGGCGCCCGAATGCGAGGTCTACACCGATGGGCTGGCCTGCTTCCGCCGGCTAGAAGACGCCGGCCACGCGCACACCACGCTGGACACTGGCGGTGGTCGTGCCGCGACCGAAACGGCCGGTGCACGTTGGCTCAACGTGGTGCTGGGCAATCTCAAACGCGCCATCAGTGGCGTGTATCACGCCATCGCGCAAGGCAAATACGCAAGGCGTTACCTGGGAGAAGCGGCCTATCGTTTTAATCGTCGATTCCGCTTGCGCGAGATGCTGCCACGACTTGCCACGGCCATGATGCAATCCACACCATGCCCAGAGCCGGTTTT